>JAFRYQ010000087.1 GCA_017437565.1 Bacillota bacterium | reverse complement strand
AGGCGTTAGAGGTTATACAGGCACAGTAAATATTTCTGGTAGTTCAACAGAAATAGAAGGTGCAAGCGATGGTGTATATATGACAACTGGTAATGCAACAATCACTGGTGGAACAATAATTTCAAGAGGTTCTTATGGAGCAGCATACCAAACATGAAGAGCATGAAGTTCATCATGTCGATGGTCAGCGATTTGCCGCTGGCGAAGTGCCAGACGATATAGACAGCGCCGGCAATGAAGACCAGCAGGGAAACGATCATGCTGTTTTCAAATTTCTCCGCCGGGGTCATGCTCTTGCGGTCGACCGGAGCCGGTTCCGGCTCATCGACCAGCAGATCCGGATCGATGCAGATCGTGTCTTCCGGAGCCGGATGCATGCGCATGAAAGCGATCGGGAAGATGATGATCATGGCGATCAAAGCAGCGATGGTCATGATGTGATAAGAGGTCTGGGTGAGCGGAATGACGTGATCGAGAACACCGCTGGTGACCTTCAGCAGTTCGTCCGGGTTACTGGCGGCTTTCAGATGGATGGAGCTCGTCAGAATACTGAACATGAAGGCGGAATAGGAAGCCGCGATCAGGAGTCTGTAGTCCGTACCGCGTACGGTCTTGGCGACTTCTTTAGCCAGGATGGCGCCGAATACGAGGCCGAATCCCCACTGGATCATGGTGGCGATAGCGGCGATGACCGCTACGAAAGCAACTGCGGATTTCGGACTTTTCGGAACCTTGGCCAGCCATCTGATGATGCGTTTGAAGATCGGTGCGTTGGCCAGAGCGTTACCGAGGATAACGACTAAGGCCATCTGCATGGAGAATCCGAGCAGACCCCAGAAGCCGTCGCCCCAGTGGAGGATCATGCTCATCGGCGTTTCATGATTCAGGAGGATGCCGAGGATAAATACGATGCCTGTCAGCAAGATCGCGAACAGGAACGCATCCGGTAAGTACTTCTGTACCAGTTTGATGCAGCCGTTGGTCAGCTTTTGCATAATGGATACCGTCCTTTCTGAAATAATGATGAAGAATGACTCGTTGCCTTAGTAAAGACGCAAAAAATATGCCGTGCTGTCTGCGCATGGATAAAGGCAAAAAAGTTGCCTGTCGGACAAAAAAGTGTCCGTTTGGCGGACACTTTAGCGTCGGAATGTGTATGAAATTCGGACACGCCAGAGAGGCTTCGCGAGCGAAAGGCGGGACAAAAGCGGGAAACGGTTCTAGTCGGTTATTTTATACTGCCGGATTTTTTCGTAGAGTGTGCTGCGGGAGATGCCAAGATACTCCGCTGCTTTTTTCTTATTGCCGCCAAAGAGATCCAGCGCTTCGAGGATGCTGGCTTTCTCCTGTCGGTGGAGGAGTCCGGCATCGCTTTCCCGCAAGGTCGCTTCTGCAAAAGGATTGGCAGCACCATCCAGCTTGCGCAGGAAAAAGCCAAAATGCTCCGTTTCCAGCCATCCCGAGCGAGCGATGATCGCGGCCCGCTCCAATACGTGTTTCAATTCGCGGACGTTGCCGGGCCAGTCGTAGGAGCGAAAAGCCGTGATGACCGCTGAGGCGATGCCTTCGATCCGCGTCTTATCCTGTACGTTGATCTCCTGGATCAGGCGCTGACAAAGCAGTTCGATATCGTCTTTGCGGTGGCGCAAGGGCGGAATAGCGATTTCTACCACGTTGATGCGATAATACAGATCCTGTCGGAATTTTCCTTTCGCGATCAGGTCTTCCAGATTGCGGTTGGTGCTACAGAGGATCCGTACATCGATCTTGATCGGCCGGGTGCCGCCGACGCGCTCGATCTCTTGTTCCTGGATGACGCGCAGGAGCTTAGCCTGCAGCGGCAACGACATTTCGCCGATCTCATCCAACAGGATAGTGCCATGGTCCGCCAACTCGAATTTCCCCGGTTTTCCGTTCTTAGCGGCGCCGGAAAAAGCGCCGGCTTCGTAGCCGAAGAGTTCGGATTCCATGAGCTCCGAGGGTATCGCGGCGCAGTTGATTTTTACATAAGGCTGGTTATGACGCGGGCTCAGGTGCTGGATGGAGTTGGCTACGACTTCCTTCCCCGTACCGGTCTCCCCCGTAATCAGCACACCGACGTCGGTGGTGGCAATGCGGGCCAGGTCATGTTTCAAGTGGCGCATGACCTCGGATTCGCCGACCAGATTGTCCTGATAGCGCTGTAGATAACGCAGTTCCCGGATTTCTTCCCGATAGGATTCGATCTGCTGATGCAGTTCATCGATGTATTTCAGACTGTCCAGGATCGTCGTGGAAATGGCGCCGATCAGCTGATCACCATCCATAATCGCATAACGCGAGACTACGATCTGTTCACCATTTTTTAAGACAAACATCTCACCGATGGTGTCCTGCTTGGTTTTCAGAACACGGGGAAGCCCGGAGGAGGGGATCACGTCCGTAATATACTTGCCGACGGATTCTTCGGCGTCGACGCCGAGATAAGAAGCGTAATTACGGCTCAGCTTAACGATGTTGCCACTGCTGTCCACCATGACCGTATAGGGCATGGAATCGATCAACTTGTCCATGATCTTATCCAGGATAAGCCGATTGTTCTGTGTTTTCATAGGAGGTCCCCGTCGGTTCCGCAATCGATATGATAATGAATTAACAGGAAGTCAGCTTAAGGATAGCTTATCCGACGAACGCCGTCAAGCTCTCCCGGCAGAAAGCACTGGCATACGACTTGCATATTCTTTTGTCAGAAAACTGTATGTGTTACAATAGGAACTGGTTTTATATTTGCCGGGAGGATAAAAATGGACAAGAGAATTATTTCGGTCGCTTTGACGGGGAACTGGGGCGATAAGAGCAAGAACCCCGCGCTGCCGATGACGCCGGAAGAGATCGCGGCGTCGGCCTACGACGCGTATAACGCCGGCGCTTCGATCGCCCATATCCATATGCGCGATGAAGAGGGTAAGCCCACCATGCGGGTGGACCTGTTCGAAAAGACCATTGCCCTGATCCGGGAGAAGTGTGATATCATTATTAATATGACGTCCTCCGGTGGACATTCCCTGGATGGGATGGCGGCGGACGAGACACGGATGAAACCCTTTGAGGTGCTTAAACCGGAAATGGGCTCCTACGACTGCGGCACCATGAACTGGCTGCATAAGACCGTGTTCGAGAATAACCCGCAGTTTTTAGAGAATCTGGGGCATCTCTATCAGCGCGTCGGCACCAAGCCGGAGATCGAGATCTTTGACGTCGGCATGCTGGATACGGCGAAATACTATGTGAAAAAAGGCGTGCTGCAGGCACCCTGCCACTTCCAGTTCATCATGGGGGCGCCGGGCGGTATGGCAGGAACCATCGCCAACCTGACCTATATCCACAGCCAGCTGCCGGAAGGATCGACCTGGTCCGCCACCGGCCTGAGCAAAGCCCACGTCCCGGTTATGCTGGCCGCCCTGGCGCTGGGCGGGCACGTCCGCGTCGGCCTGGAAGACAACCTTTACTATTCCCACGGCGTACTGGCGGATTCCAACGCCCAGCTCGTGGAGAGAGCGGCCCGGATCATTACGGCAGCCGGGCTGGACGTTGCGTCGGTCAGCGACGCGCGTGAGATCCTTGGTCTGAGAAAGGAGAACTAGCAGATGGCTTTGATGACAGGAGCACAGTACATCGAGAGTTTGCGGAAACTGAATACCCGGGTGTATATGTTCGGGGAGAAGATCGACAACTGGGTCGACCACCCCATCATCCGTCCGTCCATCAACTGCGTGGCCATGACCTACGCGCTGGCCCAGGATCCGCAGTACCAGGACCTCATGACCGCGACTTCCAACCTGACGGGGGAGAAGATCAACCGCTTCTGCCACATCCATCAGTCCACGGAAGACCTGATCAACAAGGTGAAGATGCAGCGTCTGCTCGGCCAGAAGACGGCTTCCTGCTTCCAGCGCTGCGTGGGCATGGACGCCTTCAACGCCGTCTATTCCACGACTTATGAGATCGACGAGAAATACGGGACCGGCTATCACGAACGCTTTAAGAAGTTCCTGATCTACGTCCAGAACAACGACCTGACCGTCGACGGGGCCATGACCGACCCGAAGGGCGACCGTTCCAAAGCGCCGCACCAGCAGGCTGATCCGGATCTCTTCGTCCGCATTAAGGAAGTACGGCCGGACGGCATCGTGGTGCGCGGGGCCAAGGTCCACCAGACCGGCTCCATCAATTCCCACTGGCATATCGTCATGCCGACGATCGCCATGGGACCGGACGATAAGGACTATGCGGTCTGCTTCGCCTGCCCGTCGGACGCCGAAGGCCTGTATATGATCTACGGACGGCAGTCCTGCGATACCCGGAAACTGGAAGAAGAAGTGGGCATGGACGTCGGCAACCCGAAGTTCGGCGGCCAGGAAGCGTTGGTCGTTTTCGACGACGTCTTCATCCCCAATGAATACGTCTTCATGCAGGGCGAATACGACTTCGCGGGGATGCTGGTGGAACGCTTTGCCGGCTTCCACCGCCAGTCCTACGGCGGCTGCAAGGTCGGCGTCGGCGACGTGGTGATCGGCGCGGCGGCGCTGGCGGCGGAATATAACGGCGTGGCCAAGGCCTCCATGGTGAAGGACAAGCTGATCGAGATGAACCATCTGAACGAGACGCTCTATTCCTGCGGCATCGCCTGCTCCTGCCAGGGCAAGGAGACGAAATGCGGCTCCTACATCATCGATATGCTGCTGGCCAACGTCTGTAAGCAGAACGTGACGCGTTTCCCCTACGAGATCGTGCGTCTGGCGGAAGACATCGCGGGCGGCCTGATGGTGACCATGCCCTCCAACCGCGACTTCCATTCCGACACCGTGGTGGGGAGAAACGGGGAGACGATCGGGGAGATCTGCAACAAGTTCTTCGTGGGCGGCCAGGGCTGCACGACGGAAGAGCGCATGAAGGTTTTCCGTTTCCTGGAGAACATCTGCCTGGGCTCGGCGGCGGTCGGTTACCGCACGGAGTCCATGCACGGCGCCGGGTCCCCGCAGGCACAGCGCATCATGATCCAGCGTCAAAGCGATATGGAAGGCAAAAAGTCGATGGCTAAGAAGATCATCGGCATCGCCGAGAAAACGGAAAAATAAAGAAGATAGTCTAAATAACCATGTGGGCGTGAGCTCAGAAAGATAAGGGGGCCGGCAGTTTGGAAAAGAAACTGCCGGCCCCTTTGTAAACCGCAGTCCCAAATTATGTTGTATGAGCCACGGGTTTTTCCAGAGCATTTTTCAGGGTACAGTTTCGAGGTAAGCGCGTACATGATTCCGGGATGAAGAACGTATGGAAAGAAAAAGACGTGCGAGTATCAAGGCGTTTTTGTTATAATTAGAATAACGTTTGAAATGGCGTTTATAATTAGTATTCAAGGTTACCGCATGGATAGACGAATTATTTCCTGCAGATTACTTCTGCCCTTTGCGTTCGAAGAAATGAGAGCAAATACTAAGCGATTTTGGCGATCAACTGAAGAGGCAGACAGGCAACCGTTAAGGAGACCTGGACGAAGAACGAAAGGAGATCTGACGATGAGAAGCAAAACGGGAGAAACGTGGAAAACCAACACAGCCGGAAGAACGCTCAGGATCTTTATCCTGATCGCCGCAGTGCTCTTCTGTCTGTCCGCAAGCGTTTTTGCGGAGGAAGAAGCTTTTCCGCTCCAAGGCATCCGTCCGTCCGGCCAGACGGTCGTGCAGCTGGGCGATGACATCCGGGTGAGCGGGGTCACTTCGCTGACGTATACCGGGAAACCCTTGAAACAGAAGAACCTGAAGGTGGAACTCGTAAAGGGGAAGAAGACGATTACCCTGAACGTGGGAACGGATTATCGGGTCACTTACACCAATAACACCGATGTCGGGAAGGCGACGCTGAATATTACAGGAAAAGGGAACTACAGCGGTACGATCACCGCCACCTTCAGGATCCTGCCGGTCAAAATAGCCGTTCCCGCGGCGAAGACCGGACTCGTCTATAACGGACGTTCCCAAATCGGCGTTGCGGTTGGGAAAACCTATACGGTAACCAACGGCGCGGCGGTAAACGCGGGCACTTATAAGGCGAAACTGACACTGAAGGATCCCAAGAATTACCGTTGGACGGACGGGACGGCAGACGCGAAAACCGTGAAGTGGACGATCGGGAGGCTGCATATTAAGAGCGCGACCGTGCAGCCAATCGGAAAACAAACCTATACCGGCAAACCACTGAATCCTTCGGTTACCGTTACGATAAAGCTGGGCGGGAAAACCGTTTCTTTGAAAGAAGGAACGGATTTTACAGTGGCTTACGGCAAAGGTGACTACGTAATCTATAACGTCACAAAACCGGGAACCGCGAACTATACGGTCTACGGCACAGGAAACTATACGGGCTCCCGGCTGGAATCATTCCGCATCTGCGACAGAGGTAAAGATCTGGAACGCCTGTGGGAACTGAACCGTTATTCCACCAGCGCCGTGATTGGGAAAGCATACCGGCCCGCAATCGGGGTCGGCAGGTTTCCCTGCATCATCGTCGCCTGCGGATCGAAGTATCCGGATGCGCTTTCCGGTGCCTATCTGGGGGTCGTTAAAGAAGCGCCGATCCTTTTAATGCACAGCCCGACAGAGGACGGAGTAGAAGCTTCCCAACCTATGGTGAGAGAGTTCATCCGTTACTATGCGGGCGATTCCGCTACGATTTACCTTCTGGGCGGCGAGAGTTCCATCGGCTTGTTAGGACCCGTGGCGGGAAGACATAAGATCCGTTTAGGCGGAGCTGACCGCTATGAGACCAATTTACTGATTCTGGAAGAATGCGATATCCAGCCGGGGCAGGAATTCGTCGTTGCTACCGGGACAGATTATAAGGATGCTTTGACAGCTTCCGGAACCGGAAAGCCGCTTCTGCTGGTGCGCGGAAACGGGCTGACCTATCATCAGCAGACATATCTGAAAAAAGTCAGACCGAGCAAGTTTACGATCATAGGAACGACAGCCGAAGTCTCGGAAGGTGTACAGAAAGAGCTGGCTGCGATCGCACCGGTAAGCAGAATTACCGGCGCCGATGCCTATACCCGGTCGGTTGCCGCCGCCAAAGCGCTATTTCCCCGGACGGTAGAACACGTTAATCTTTGTAGCGGAGAGAATTTCGCGGATGGTCTGTGCGGGGGTCCGATGACGGTCGAACGAGGTGGCCCGCTGATTCTGGTAAACGAAACGGCAGCGGTTTCCGATCGCGTCAGAAATTACGTGAAATCCGTCGGCGCGACCCGGGTAACTGTCTTCGGCGGCCCCGGCTCGGTTTCCGACACCACCGTGAAGAAGGTCATGTCCCTGAACTGAATCCCGGTGATTCATCGCCGTTAGACGCATCAAACGGCAAAAACATACAGGAAGATAATTCCAATGTTTCACCTTGCATACACAAGATATAGATTTTTTTAAGAAAACCGCTCACAAGATATTGACATCTGACCACCCTCAATGATAGAGTATTAGTGCACGGTCCCCGGTCGGTAACGACTGGGGGTCGCTTGCGTAAAAATGAATGGTCTGGCCTGCGCGGGGGAGTGAAAGCCGCCGCCTGAGCGGGGCAAAACAGCTCGCGGCCTGACCCGGAACTCGAATCGAAAACAGGGGGTTTATCGATGTATCAGGTAGTAAAAAGAGATGGCAAAGTCGTTGATTTCAACATCAACAAGATCTCAGCGGCCATCACCAAAGCGTTCCAGGCGCTGAACAAACAGTATCATCCCAGCGTCATCGAACTGATCTCGCTGCACGTCACCAGCGATTTCGAAAGCAAGATCAAGGATGACAAGATCACCGTCGAAGAGATCCAGGACAGCGTTGAAAAAGTACTCTCCGAATCCGGTTATGCCGACGTCGCCAAGGCCTATATCTTGTATCGTCGTCAGCGTGAGAAAGTCCGGAACATCAATTCCACGCTGCTGAACTATAAGGATCTGGTCGACAATTATCTGAAGATCAACGACTGGCGTGTTAAGGAGAACTCCACCGT
>JAFRYQ010000086.1 GCA_017437565.1 Bacillota bacterium | reverse complement strand
GGAGATCAAAGCGACGGAATACGCGCACCTGGTGGACGGTGTGGCCATGGTGGAATTCATCAGCTGGCTGCAGCGGGAAGTCGCCGCGCGCGCTGAAAAAGGGCTCGCTCCGCTCACGGAGATTACGGCGGCGGATTATCTGGAAGCCCGCCGCGCGGATCAGGAAGGCTTCCTGGAACTCTCCTTTGATACGATCTCCGCCTATGGGGAGAACGGGGCACTGCCGCATTACAGCGCGGTCGCCGGCAGCGAAGCGACGATCGGTCCGGAAGGATTCCTGCTGGTCGATTCGGGCGGACAGTATTACACCGGCACGACCGACATCACGCGGACCATTGCTGTCGGACCGCTGACGGAGAAGATGAAAAGCCATTACACGGCGGTACTGAAAGCGCATATCGCGCTGGCCCTGGCCCGGTTCGCGGACGGCACGACCGGCAAAGAACTGGATGAACTGACCCGCCGCCCGATGCAAGCGGTCGGCCTCGATTTCGGACACGGCACCGGCCATGGCGTCGGCCACGTCCTCAGCGTGCACGAAGGACCGCAGAGCATCAGCAAGCGCGGCGACAAGGTGAAATTCCTGCCCGGGATGATCACCAGCAACGAACCCGGCGTCTATCTGGAAGGTGAATTCGGTGTCCGCATCGAAAACGAGATCCTCTGCGTCGCTGATGCGGACGGGATGCTCAGCTTCCGGAACCTGACGCTCTGCCCCTACGAGCGGGAGGCCATCGTTACGGAAGACCTGACGCCAACAGAGCGAGCCTATGTTGACCAGTACCACGCCTGGGTCTATGAGTCGCTCACCGGGAAGCTCACCCCGGAAGCGGAAGCTTGGCTCACCAAGGCCTGCCAGCCGCTGTAAAAGCCGGCGGCAGGTTACTCGGAGCGGGAACGATTTCCGCGTTATTAAAAACCGGCAGGAACCCTCGATTTAAGGGGATCCTACCGGTTTTTCAGCGTTATATGGTGATGATATGGTGATGCGGCCGAGCCGGTAATACTGCGATCAATAAGTTCTATTGGAAGGTTCCCGTGTAGATCGTTCCCCGGTACCGGAAGGCCTTCGCTTCTTCCTCCGTCGGGAAGGTAACGGCACATTTAAAATACGGATCCGCATCCATGGGGGAACCATCGATATCGTAACTGGGGAAGGTGTACTGATTCACGAGTCCTATAGGGCTTGCGTATCCATAGCCCGGGATATAGAAGCAGTCCCCGAACTGAAGAAGATCCTCCGTGATGTAGCAGTATCCATATCCCAATGATTCATCAACGACCCCCACGACATCATGGTTATAGGTCCAATAGTAGGATACAAAACCATCCGTAGAATAGCAGTAGTCAATCTCCCCTAATTCATTTCTCACCAGAATAAAGCCGTCTTGGTTGATCTCCGGTATAGCAGCATTGTCCGGATCCTCCAAATCCGCTGAGCCTTCTTGCTCCGGTTCCTGCTCATCTCCGGGATTGTCCTCATCCACTCCCCCGGATTCTCCATCGCCTTCTTCATCCGTTGCCGGATCCGCGTCTTCCTCCGCATCTGTTTCGTCGTTTTCATCGTTCGTTTCTTCGTCGGTCGCTTCGTCAGATGGGTTCTCGTCTGCCGTTGTCTCCGGCTCTTGCTCGGATCCCTCTTCCGATTCCACATCAGCCGGTTCCTCTTCCGGGTTTTCTTCCTCTTCCGGGACAGGTTCTTCTTCCTGTGTCTCTTCTTGCTCCGGTTCCGCTATAGATCCTTCCTCCGGCTTTTCATCCGGCGTCGGTGTCGGGGACGGTTCTACGTCGCGCCTTTCGGTTGTTGATTCCTCCGGCTTTGGCTCGGCTTCGGAGGTCTCTGCCGCTGCATCCCCTTCCTGCTCCACAGTCTGATCCGCGGCATTTTCCTTCTCTACGCGTTCCGATTCCGCTTCCTGCGGAGCGGCGACCTCTTCGTCTTCCTTCCCAAGTTCCGATTCTGGCAGGTCTTTCCGCTCGGTTGGCTCTACCGGGGTGTCCGGCTTTTGATCCGCGAACGGTCGGACCTTTGGCGATTCTGCCGGCTTTGATTCTTCTACCGATGCAGACTGATAGGCGGAAGTCACGGTTTCCGTCCCGGCATAGGGGTCGCGTCCCAGATCCGCCAGGCCCAGCCGGCTCCCGGCATAGATGCCCAGAGACAATACGCCCGCCGTGATCAAAGCAGCCGGCACCAGCGTTCCGGCATGCGCGGAAAGGAAGAATAACAAGCCTCCGACATTCTTAACTGTCTGTCCGGCAGACAGAGTCTTACCGGCCGCAAAGCCCTTGAATTCCGGAGTCTGCTGCAGCGTCTGCCACAGCTTCTCATCCTCGCCCCCGCTTAAGAATGTCGTGCCGACCAGCGCGGAACCTGAAGCTAGCGCCGCAGTAATGATTTGCCCGATATTGCGCACTTTGACGCCATGTTCTTTTTCGTAGGCTTCGATCTCTTTTTTTAGCGCCCGCCTGGCGTAGGTAAGGCGTGATTTTACGGTATTCACCGGAACACCGGTCGCTTCCGCGATCTCTTTCAGGGAGAGCCTTTCGAAATGAAAGAGAACGAGTGCGGCTCGCTGCTCTTCCGGTAGTTTCGCAATCTCCTTAAGCAAAAGTTCCTGCAGATCATGCCGGCTCGTGATCTCCTCCGGATCCACAGCCAGGTCTTCATCCTCCATCTGATCGATGAGGAGCGCGGCATCCGTGTCGTTGGGGATATAGGTATGCACAGCCCGCCGCGCGGCATCGAGATATTTATGCCGCAGGATACCCTTCGCCCATGGCAGAAAATTGCCGTTTCCTTCCAGGCGCGTAATACTGCCGATGACCTCCACATAGGTGGTCTGTACCAGATCTTCCGCCGCCTGATCATCATTCGTCAAATAGCGAGCTTGCACGTAAAGAGCTTCTCCCGTGAGCCGGAAGATCTCCTCCAACGCGCTGCGATCCCCGGCTTTCAGCCGGGCTACCGCTTGCGTCAATGCCTCATCATGTTCGCTTATCGTCTTTTCTTTCATGCCGTCTGCCAGATCCTGCCTTCCTGTCAAATACCTTATATATTTATTCGGATCAGGAAGGGAAAAAGTTTTTTGCAGATTCATTATAGCGCGTTTCCATAGCGCGGTTCCGTATCCGTTCCCAGCATGGCTACCGTTCTTGACGAAGTATCGTTATAACGATATAATTCGAACAGGAGGTGCTTATATGGATGATGCTTTGATGATCTATCACGGTTCCCGGCAAATCGTCCGTAAGCCGGAATTTGGTACCGGCAATCCGCATAACGATTACGGCCTGGGTTTTTATTGCACGGAGAGCCTGGCACTGGCGAAAGAGTGGGCTTGCACGGAGGATCAAAGCGGCTTTTCCAATGCCTACCGGCTGCAAACTGCTGATCTGCGCATCCTCAACCTGTCTGATCCGGCCTATCATCTACTGAATTGGTTGGCGATCCTGCTACAGAACCGAATATTCCGCATCTCGAATCCGCTGGCTCGGGAAGGTCGCGATTATTTGCTTTCCGCCTTCTTACCCCCTTATCAGAATTATGATCTGATCATCGGTTATCGGGCGGATGACTCCTATTTTTCCTTTGCCAACGCTTTCTTAAATAACACCATCTCGCTTGCGCAGCTGGAACAGGCCATGTATCTCGGGAAACTGGGCGAACAAGTCGTCCTCAAGAGCCCCCAAGCTTTTCAGCAGCTCACCTTTCTGGATGCAATGCCGGCGGAGCGGGAAATCTACTATCCGAAGAGAATCGCCCGCGATCGGAATGCGCGTGCCGCTTTTCTAGAAGAAAAGAATGGCGAGCGCGCCTCGACTGCGGTTTACATACTGGATATCTTAAGAGAGGAGTGGAAGGATGACGACCCGCGCCTACCCCGAAATCTATCTTTCTGACGCCATGAACGCATTAGGGGATCTTCTTGACTATGCCGTCTGCGATCTCGGTTACGACCCGGAAGTGTTTTTCCAACGGTTCCTCATTTCCGGTATCGCCACCTTTTTCGGAAACGGGAACCCGAAATACCTCGTTGGCCTCTCCGGTCCGGAACTTGCTGGACAGGTGCTTTACCGTACGGAAGGCCAGTATCCTGCCGTTCGCGTTTCGGAATCAATTGAAAAAAGCCCAGCCTACTGGGCGGGCTGGGCGCTTGCTTACTATCAGTGGCAGACGGCGCTGCGTTTCTCATATCTCTATAAACACGGGCTGAATATGAACCGCCTGCTGTCTCTCTATCCAACACTCCACGAAGCCGATCTCTCCAAGTTCACCGAAGTCGCGGACCGTATCATCCGGGAATCACGAACCTCTGCCAAAAGCAACCTCAAGCAGATGCGGAAGCTCTGTGACTTCACCCAAAAAGAACTGGCCCAAGTTTCCGGCGTTTCCCTGCGCATGATCCAGCTCTATGAACAGGGGCAGCAGGACATCACCAAAGCGGAATCCCGGACGCTCATCCGCCTGGCCAAGGCTCTGGGCTGCGATCCGGAAGCGTTGTTGGAATGAAAAAGTCGAAGGCGCTTTCTTGACTAAGTTCTAATATCAGATAACAGTATGTCGTTCCGGACATAAGCTGTTTACCATTTGCTATTAGTTTTTGCCGCATCGGCTACTTGCCAGTTTCTTTCATTTTCTCGAATCCAGTTTTCAATAATTTCTCGTTTCCCTTCTTCAGGAATAGAATCATTCTGAATCAAATCATATATTTGTTGTTTCAGATACGTATTGTCTGAATTAAGAATCTTCATTTCCTCTTCCGCTTTTGATTTTCGATTCTTCATTAAACGATATTTATATATACAAAATGCATCTCCTCCTCCAAAGATGATTAAACGCATCAAACTAGCAACAACAGAACCAACTCCTTCGCTGAAAGACGAAAATAAAATGATTAGTGATCCTAATGCCCACATTGATAAAATGATTGCACCTATCAAGAATAATGTTCTCCTTGAGAAGAAACCATTTTTGTCTATCTCCGCTTTAATTGCATCCTGTCTATCTTTTATAGCATTATCAACCGGATGATCGCCCAATACAACATCTTCCACTCT
>JAFRYQ010000085.1 GCA_017437565.1 Bacillota bacterium | reverse complement strand
GACCAGCGGGAGGTCGAACTGATCCTGACCAGCGGCGGTACCGGCTTCAGCCTGCGCGACCGCACGCCGGAAGCGACGTTGGCGGTCGCTGACCGGAACGCGCCGGGCATTGCGGAAGCGATCCGCGCCTATTCCATGCGCTTCACCAACCGGGCGATGCTTTCGCGCGGGGCGAGTGTCCTGCGCGGTCAGTCGCTCATCATCAATCTGCCGGGCAGCCCGAAAGCCGTGGCGGAGAGTCTGGAAGGCGTGCTTCCGGCCCTGGGGCATGGCTTGGCCATCCTGCGCGGCTCAGCGGCGGAATGCGCCAGGCGCGACTGAAGAAAGGAAAACGGCAATGGACTGGTCACCGATCCTGATTTCGCTGAAGACCGGCGCGGTCAGCATCTTTTTCACCTTTTTCCTGGGCCTCTTCGCAGCCTGGCTGGTGGTGAGCCGGAAAAAAGAAAGTACGAAAGTCGTGCTGGACGGGCTGTTTACGATGCCGCTCGTGCTACCGCCGACGGTAGCAGGTTTTTTTCTTTTGCTCGTCTTCGGGGCCAACGGACTGGTTGGGAAGCTGGCGCTTTCAGTCTTCGGCTTTAAGATCGCCTTTTCCTGGGTGGCCACGGTGCTGGCGGCAATCGTAATCTCCTTCCCGCTTATGTACCGGACAACGCGCGGCGCGCTGGAACAGGTCGACCGGGATATGATCGACGCCGGCAGGACGCTCGGCATGAGCGAAGCCGCAATCTTTTTCCGGGTCATGGTGCCGAACGCCTCGGCGGGGATCGTGAGCGCGGCTATCCTCTCCTTCGCGCGGGGACTGGGTGAATTCGGCGCGACGGCGATGATCGCCGGCAATATCCCCGGTAGGACGCGGACGCTGCCGCTCGCCGTTTACAGCAAAGCAGCCGGCGGCGATATGGCCGGGGCCGGCGTCTATGTACTCATCATCCTCGGCATCTGTCTGGCGGCAGTCGTCGTCATGAATCTCTATCAGATCAAAGTGAAAAAGGAGAGGAGTGACCGATGAGGCTGAGCCTGACGATCAAGAAGAAACTGGCTAAATTCGAGCTGGATGTGGCTTTACGACTACCGAAGGGCTGTACCGGTCTTGTTGGTCATTCCGGAAGCGGGAAAAGCATGACGCTCCGCTGCATCGCAGGGATCGAAACACCGGATAGCGGCCGGATCATATTAAACGATCCGGCCTTCGGTGAAAGGATCCTCTTTGACCGGGAGACGGGGATCGATCTGCCACCGCAGAAGCGACGCATCGGGTATCTTTTCCAGAATTATGCTTTGTTTGAGAATATGACGGTCGCCGGAAACATCGCCTGCGGGCCACGGGCCCAGGGACTGCCGGCAGTGGAAATTAAGGCGCGGACGGAAGACCTGATCCGGCGCTTCCGCCTGCAGGGCCTGGAGAACCGGCATCCCCGGCAATTGTCCGGCGGAGAGAAACAGCGGGTCGCGCTGGCGCGTATCCTGGCAGGTGAACCGGAAGCGATCCTGCTTGACGAACCCTTGGCGGCGCTGGACGCCGACCTGAAGGAAGAACTGATTGCGGAGATGAAGCAGGTGGTCACGGATTGTGACTGCCCAATCATCCTGGTCAGTCATAATATGGCAGAAATCGAAGCTTTATGTGGATCGTGCTATCGCATTGCGGAAGGAAAGATCACGGGAGAAGCAGGAGTTCTGAGGACAGGAACTCTTTAAGAAAAGGCGTTCCAGTTTTTTAGATTTTGCGATTTTGTTACCT
>JAFRYQ010000084.1 GCA_017437565.1 Bacillota bacterium | reverse complement strand
TACATCAAAGCAATCACCAACGCCGCTACCAGCTGCGTCGGCATCATCATGCAGTTCCCGTTCTATGCCGGCATCATGGGAATGATGACTGGAGCGAACGCGGACGGCTCCACGCTGGCCGGCGTCATCTCCATGGGCATCGTCTCCATCGCTACTGTCAAGACGTTCCCGCTCTTCACTTTCCTGAGCGCCGCGCTGGTCAATATGTTCGTACCTTCCGCCGGCGGTCAGTGGGCGGTTCAGGCTCCGGTCATGTTCCCGGCTGCCAAAGCGCTCGGCGCCGATTACGCCATAACCACCGTCGCCATGACCTGGGGCGATACCTGGACCAATATGATCCAGCCGTTCTGGGCTCTGCCGGCGCTGGCTATCGCCGGTCTGAAAGTCCGCGATATCATGGGCTACTGCGTCATGATCCTGCTCATTTCAGGCGTGGTCATCGTCGTCGACCTGCTTGTCTGGTCTTACTGCCTGCTATAGAAGCAATTCTGGCACAACTAATAAAGCGACTGGTTCCAGTCACACCAAACCCCCGCAGCTCCCTCCGCGAGGGTTTTCCTTTTCTACATGGTCTTCAGGCCACCTAAAAACCGCTTTCTCGGGGAAGGTGAAGAGAAAGCGGTTTTATGCGTCTTGATTTGTTTTTAACTGCCGCGCTTGTCGATGCGGACAGGCGATTTTATGAATACGGTTATTTCAGGCCGAGAATCTGACGGGCCTCATCCGGCGTCGCAACTTCGCAGCCGAATTCCTCGATGACGCGGCGCGCCCGGGCGATCAGCTGCATATTGCTCTCGGCGAGCTGCCCCTTCTTATAGAGGACGTTATCTTCCATGCCGACGCGGATATTGCCGCCGGCCGCGATTGCTGCGTACATGATCTCCATGGCGCCTTTCCCAGTACCGAAAGCAGACCAGGTGGAGCCGGGCATAGCTTCATGCAGCGCGTTTTTCATCAACACGAGATTCTCGATCGTCGCCGGAATGCCGCCTGCGCAACCCATGCAGAACTGGAAGTGGACCGGATCCTGCAGATAACCGTGATCACGATACCACTTGGCTTCCCAGATCATGCCGATGTCAAAGACTTCGACTTCCGGCTTAACGCCGGCTTCTTGCATGGCCGTTCCCATATTCATCAGGAACTGTGGGTTGTTGTTGAAGATCCCGATATGCATCCAGTTCATGGTACCGCAGTCGAAGGAGGCCATTTCCGGTTTCAGAGTCTTGAAAGGAGCCATGCGGCCTTCTTCAGTATTAGCGATGCCACCAGCTGCCGTCAGGTTGAAGATGATGTCGCAGTCCGGATGCTTGGTCCGTACGTTATCCAAAACGGCGCGGAAGATCTCCACATCCATGGAATCGTTATCTTCTTTATCGCGGATATGAACGTGCGCGACCGCGGCGCCTTCTTTCCAGCAGTTATAAATCTCCTCGGCGATCTCCTCCGGCTGCGTCGGCAGATTCGGGTTATTCGTCTTCTTTGGCCAGGCGCCAGTCGTCGCTACGGTGATGATACGTTTGTTTTTCAGGTCACTCATATCTTATCCTCCTCTTCATACGGACCATCCGATCGATCTTAAGTGATAGATTCTTAAAAAATAACAAAGCAAGAAATATGCCACCGTTACAGTAAAAGGGCGGCGCCCCTGTGGGCGCCGCCGGATTTTCCTGTCTACCCGTTAATTGATCGCCAGGATCGTCTTCACCGTCGAATCCGCTACCGACCCTGCCCCGCCGAAGACGGTGGCACGGATGGTATTGGCCGCTTTCGCGTAAGCGGCGATGCGGTTATTCACGGTCGCCGTATTGTCCGTCAGGATCAACGGGCCGCCCTTCAGGACGGCCATCGGTCCGCCGCAGAGGCCGTCAGCCGGATTCAGGCCGCTGGCCAGATTGATATGCGGCTGGTTTCCGGTAAAGAAAGTCTTGGCGATATTGACCGAACGGACGTAGGCGTCAGCGCCGGTGATACGGCGGACAGAAGCAAGGCCGGCCAGTTCCTGCTGGATCGCCGCCGTGACCTGCGTTTCGGTGCCGACAATGGTGAAGCGGCTCGGTTTGACCTTCGCAAGGTAGGCGCTTTGTTCGGCCGTCAACTTGTTACCGGCGACCAGCAGGACCGGTTTTCCGGTCGCCGAAGCCGAGAGCGCGTCGGCAAAGTCCCCGCCGGTCGTGACGATGAATTCCTGCCCGGTCGCGACCTTGGCCGCCTGCAGCGCCAGGATATTGGTCTGGTAGCGGTTGGAGCCGCCCAAGCGGCTGACTTTAAAGCCGGCTGTCTTCAGCTTGTTCTCCAACGCCGCGGAGACAGAGCCTGTGCCGCCGAGGATATAGACCTGCCCGCCGGCCTTCAGGTTGTTCTTTACATAAGTAAAGGTATTGTCCGTCTGGGCCGCCGTCGTGGCTACGATCGGGGCTTTCTTGGCCGCGGCCAGATAGGCGCCGGCCAAAGCGTCCGGATAATTCACGCCGTCGGCGATGACGACGGTCGCCAGTTTACCGCCGCCGCTCAGGGCCCGGTATTCATCAGCGATGGCCAGGCTGGTCTGGTAACGGTTGTCGCCGGCGTCGCGTTGGTATTCCGCCTTGGGCTTCACGATGGTAAAGGTCTTGCTCACCGTGCCGGTATAATTGCCCTTGCCGGTGATGGTCACCGTCGCCGTGCCCGGATTCACGTTATTCTTATAGCTGACCGTATAGTCGGTACCGCTCTTTAAGGTCAAAGTCTTCTTGCCCGCGGCGGTCCCGCTTCCCTGGGTCACGGTCATCTTTACGACCGGTGCCGGTTTTAACGTTTCCCCGGTGAAGTCCTGGGCTTTGATCGCCGCGACGGTCGCGTTCTTCAGGTTGGCGCGGGCGATGGTCCACTTCACGGATTTGGCGGTGCTGGTCCCGTCCGCCCAGGTATAGTTTTTCGTGTCCTTTAGGGTGTATTTTGCCGTATGGCTGCCGGCGGACGTCGCGCTGGCTTCCGTTCCGGAGACCAGCTGATAGGTCGTGCCGAGGCCATTCGCCTTGGCCGCAGTCGTCCCGGTCTGGGCTGCCCCGTTGTAGGTGAGGCCGGTCTTCGCGGTCGGCACCTGGACTTTCGCCTTCAGGATCTTATAGGTCGCGGTGACCGTTCCGGTGTAACTACCCAGGCCGGTCACGGTCACCTTGGCGGTTCCCGCGACCAGAGGCTGCGCATAACTGATCTTA
>JAFRYQ010000006.1 GCA_017437565.1 Bacillota bacterium | reverse complement strand
GGAAGAAATGTCTTATCTTTTTAAATATATAAAGTACTGGCGATTCCTGTTCCTGTTGTTTTTGGTCCTGGGGATCGCCTGTGTATCACAGACTCTGTTTGCCGGTGCCGAGACGGCGGAACAGGAAATCGCAAAGATCACGGTGGAGATACAGGAACCGGTGCCAGGGGATGCGATCCAAAGTCCCCAGCCGGTTTTGAAGTGTTTTGATGCCGCTGGGAATCCCTTAAACGATCATTGCATTTTTTGGGGATCATCCATTGCCGATTGCTGGTATTTCCGAGCTTTTGAGGGACAAAAGTGGTTGAGGCTGAACAAAGAGATAGATCTTCGCTACATCACAAACAGAGATACGGATCAATATCATTTTCCTTCTCTCTATCAATATGGTGTTTCGATCGCGGTTCGTGTCAATCCGAACCTGATGGCTTCTGATCGCTATGAAGTGACCGGGAATACCGTCTTTGAACTGCGCGGCGCCGAGGGGGCAAAGATCGACGAGGTGCGTTATAATACTGAATTAAACAACGGCGATGTACGTTATACGGTCGTAGTGGTTTCTTTTCCCGCTCATCCGGAGTACGAACGACTGCCCGACGGCACTTTGTTTGACATCATCCCGGTCCTCGGAGCGGGTGAAAGCTTCCTATATTCATTCCCAGAGGTGTGTATCGACGACTTTGACACGTTCCCGGTTGAGAACTATCCGGCAGTGAAACCGGGCTCGATCTTCCAGGGGTGGTATACCAAGCCGGTCGGTGGGATGCGGGTCACGAATCAGACTGTTTTCTGCCTCGATAATTTCCGTGAACAGGCGTCAGAATCGCTGGTAGCAGTCTTGTGTGAGTTTATTACCATTTACCTTTATCCGCATTGGCAGGCGCATCCGGCCTATACGCTGACGCTCGATATGAACGCAGGACAAGACGCGGTCACCCTGAAGGGAAAGACCGTATCTTCCTATAAATTGAACGTCAAAGCCGGGGCGGATCCGGTGTTGCCCACCCCAAAACGGAGCGGGTATTCCTTCCAGGGCTATTCCTATACCAAAAAATACACTTCTTTTACCGGGGACCACGTTGTCAGCAAACCCTATCCCTTCATGAAGGATACGACCATCTACGCGATGTGGAAAAACGTGAGTGTCCGCTATCTCGTTACGTTTGACCTGAATCATGATTCCCGCGTGCCGACCGGCGCGTCTTCAGTGACCAAGCTGACCGGAAAGACCAATCTCGCCTTTAAACTGACGGAGCTGCCGACGCCCGCTCAGGAAGGGTACTGTTTTCTCGGCTGGTATACAGCGCCACAGGGAGGAAAAGCGATTACGACGGCTACCGTTTTTTCGGGTGATACGACCGTCTATGCGCATTGGGAAGCCCTGAACAAATATAAGATCATCTTTGACGCCAACGGAGGCCGGATCAAAACCGGGGCCAGAACCCAGGAGACCCTAACTGCCTCCACCAATACTACGGGAAGCATCGGCACGCTTCCCCAGCCGAGTAGGGAAGGATATCGTTTCCTTGGTTGGTTTACCCGGCAGACCGGCGGGACTAAAATAACGACCAAGACGGTCTATAATAAGAATACGCGGGTCTACGCCCATTGGCAGAAGGAACCGGTGACGGAGACGCCAGGGGATGAACAGGTCGAAAAGCTGACTGATCAGCCGCAACCGGAGGAAAAACCACAAACGAGTTTCACCCGTCTGGCCGGAGCAAATCGCTATGAAACGAGCTATGTTATCGCGGCTGAATTAAAGAAACAATATGGCTGTAAGCTACTGCCGGCTTTGATCATTGCCGACGGGCGCAATTATCCGGACGCGCTGGCCGCATCCTATCTGGCGGCGCGTAAACAGACGGCGATCCTGCTTACGGAACCGACGCGTTTTCGAGAGACCGTGAGTTGGGCGAAAAAGAACGTTAAAAAAGCCGGCACCATCTATGTCGCCGGCGGACCGGGCTCCGTTCCGGAAGACCTGCTCAGACAATTGCGCCAAGCCGGCTTTAAAGTCCAGCGTCTCGGCGGGAAAGACCGCTACGAGACGAATCTTCTGCTCTTACGGGAAGCGAAAGTCGGCGTTCAGGAGATCCTCGTCTGCACGGGTACCGATTTCCCGGACTGCCTGTCAGCGTCTTCCGTAGCGCTTCCCATCCTGTTGGTGCGGGGAGAGGGACTGACTACGACGCAAAAGAGTTACCTCTCCGGCTTGAAGACGAAAAGCTTTACCATCATCGGGAGTAAAGGGGTCGTCTCTTCCGGCGTGGAAAACGATTTGAAGAAGATCGGCCGGGTGAAGCGGATCCTGGGCATTACCTGTTACGACCGCTCTGTCAATCTGGCGGTAAACTATTACGGGAAGACGTCCGCCGGCGCGTCCGGTAAGAAGCTGTTCCTGGCCTCGGGCGAGGTTTTCCCGGATGGCCTCTGTGGCGGCCCGCTGGCGATCGCTTCCGGTTGCCCGCTTCTTCTTTCCGCGAGCCGCCAGGACATTTACGAAAAAGCCCTTCGTTATAATCAAACGCGGCAAGCAGTCCAGGCGACGGTCTTGGGCGGCGCGGTCTGGATCAGCGATGCGGCTATTAAAAAGATCCTGCTATCCTAATGCGTGCACCAACCGTAAAGCCATAATAAAAGCAGCATGAACAGTTTCAGCGATCCTTCACAAGCTTTTCAGATCATAGGCGGAACGCTCATCAGTTATCAGGGAAAAGCGGAAGAACTGCGTATCCCGGAGGGCGTGACCGAGATCGCCGGGGGTGCTTTTTGGGGAATGAACACCTTGCAGCGGGTCATTTTCCCGGACAGCCTCACGGAAATCGGTTGGCGTGCTTTTTCCGGTTGCGCGAACCTGGAAACCCTGATTTTCCCACCGCATCTCCGACGCATCGGGGAGCAGGCATTCAGCGGTTGCCTGCGGCTTGGGAAAATCGTGATCCCGGAAAGCCTGAAAGCGATCGAAGACTTCGCTTTCCTGGATTGTGTTCTGCAAGAAATCGTTTTTCCTCCTGAAATAGAAGCAGATCTCGGCCGGCACGCTTTCTCCGGTTGTACATATATTGGCGGGCAATCTTTCCGGACGGTGACAGAAGTACGCAACGGTGTGTTGAAAGGATGCTCGGGGCTGGCTCCGCTTTGCCGGTCTATTCCGATCCCGGAAGGGATCCATACCATTGGGGAAGGCGCTTTTTACGGTTGCGCGAATTTGCGGGAGATCCGGATCCCGGCTTCCGTTACCCGCATTGCCGAGAGCGCGTTTTACGGCTGTCGGAACTTGCAGGAGATCCATTTCCCTGAGAAGCTGGAAGTCATCGAGAAAGAAGCCTTCCGGGACTGCACCGGGCTTAAGCGGGTCGTGCTCCCGCCGGGGGAAGTCCGCTTTGGCGACTCTGTTTTCCAAGGCTGCGTCGGCCTGGCCGATGCTGCCGGTTTTTTATCTGTAAAAACCAGATTGTTCCATTATTACGGGAAAGAAGAACAAGTACATATCCCTGACGGCATTACCCGGGTAGAGAATTTTGCTTTCTCGGGATTGACCGGCATGCGTAGCGTGGATCTGCCGGCCGGTGTCATCCGCATTGGGGATTACGCTTTCGATGGCTGCGCGGACTTACAGGAGATCCGCATCCAAGATGGATTAATTGAGATCGGGAATGGCAGTTTTCGCGGTTGCCGGAACCTAAAAACAATCGATTTCCCGGACGGTTTACAACGTGTTGGGGAACGCGCCTTTCTGGGTTGCCGGAACCTGCTCCGTGTCCGCTTCCCGGACTCCGTCCAAGACCTGGAATGGGGGATCTTTGAAGACTGTCCGGGTTTATTAAGCATTACCGCTCCCGATCGCTTTTTACCTGCTTTCATCGCGGCAGCGCGTCGCGAAAAGCGGACAGAACTCCTGCTGATGCTCTTAGCGGAGCAGGAGGAGAAGCGCGGCACGCAGCCCCGGAAAGAAGGACCGGCCGCTGGCACCCGGGAGGAGCCGCTGTCCACAATGAGTCCTGAATCCCGGCTTGCCGCTGACGTTCTTGAGCTCTCCCGCAACCGTTTACTGGTCGCCATCCGTACGCTGGATGCGGCTTTGAATCGTTTGCCGTTGGTAGCCAGTACAGAAACCGCCGGGATCGGCACGGATGGTTTCCGGATCCTGTACGCGCCGCCTTATGTTTTGCGATCCTATCAGACAGAACGGAACCGTATAGTCCGGGAACTTCTGCACCTGGCCCTGCATTGCCTGTTCCGGCATATGTTCCTGCATACTCTGGTGGAGCCGAAAAGTTGGGATCTGGCTTGTGACATCGCCGTGGAAGCGGTCATCGGGGAACTGGCGCTACCGGCCACCTTTTGTACCGGGGACGACGAAAAAAAGAAGCTTTTAAAGGAGCTGAGCAACAAGCTTGGCACTTTGACTGCGGAAAAGCTCTACCGCTTCTTACTGGAAAAGGAAGGGGAAGAGGAACGCGTGCAGGCGCTGGAGACGGCTTTCCGGGGCGATGATCACCGGTTCTGGTACCGGCAGGAGGACAGGTTGGGCGCAACGTCTGTAGCGGAGAAGACCGGGGGAGACCGGGCCAACGAAGCGGCTGATCCGGCCTTTATGAAAGAACTGTCACGACCTGCCGATCTGACCCTGGCTTTTCAACCGCGGCCTGCCGCGGAAGCGGCCTGGAAACAATTGGCGGAGCAGTTGCTTCTGGAACTGGAACTGCAGGACGACCGGCCGGGCACGGAGGCAGGAACGCTCGTCAAGACGCTGCACGACCTCAGCCGCAAACCGCGCAGTTACGCGGAATTCCTGCGTAAATTTGCCGTCTACGGGGAATCGGTAAAGGTAAACGAAGACGAATTCGATTATATCTATTATACGTATGGACTGAAACTCTATGAGCGGATGCCCCTGATTGAGCCCCTGGAATATAAGGAAGAGAAAAAGATCCATGATTTTGTGATCGCCATCGATACGTCCGGCTCTACTTCCGGGAAACTGGTACGTCGTTTCCTGGAGAAGACCTTCCAGATCCTCACGGACAGCGGCAGTTTCTTTCACCGCACGAATATCCACGTGATCCAGTGCGACACCGCGATCCAGGAAGACCGGGTGATCCGCAATCAGGAGGATCTGGAAAAGTTTCAGGAGGAGCTCACGGTGAAAGGTATGGGCGGGACCGATTTCCGTCCGGTATTCCGCTATGTGGAGCAGCTGATAGACCGGAAAGAGTTCCACGATTTGCGGGGCTTGATCTATTTTACGGATGGTTATGGCACGTTCCCCAAACAGAAACCGCCGTACCAGACCGCTTTCGTCTTTTTGGATGAGGATTACCGGGAAGCCGACGTGCCTTCCTGGGCCATCCGGCTGGTACTGAAACCGGATGAGATATGAACAGCGAACAGGAGGAAGACGCGAACGATGAACATTAAAGAAGCGAAAGCCCAGATTCGGGAAGCGATGCGTGCGTATTTCAGTTGCGACGAGTACGGGGATTCCCTCATCCCGGTCGAGCGGCAGCGTCCGGTATTCCTGATGGGGCCGCCGGGAATCGGCAAGACCGCGATCATGGAGCAGATCGCGCAGGAGCTCGGCGTCGGCCTGGTCAGCTATTCCATGACCCACCATACGCGTCAAAGCGCGCTGGGCTTGCCCTATATCGTGGAAAAAGATTACGGCGGAAAGCAGGTTACCGTAACCGAGTATACGATGAGCGAGATCATCGCTTCCGTTTACGACTGCATGGAAGAGACCGGGCTTCAGCAGGGCATCCTTTTCCTGGATGAGATCAACTGCGTTTCGGAGACACTGGCGCCGGTCATGCTTCAATTCCTGCAGTATAAGGTGTTCGGGCGGCACCGGGTCCCAGACGGCTGGATCATCGTGACGGCTGGTAATCCGCCGGAATACAATAACTCCGTACGAGAATTCGATATCGTGACCTGGGACCGGCTGAAACGGATCGACGTGGAACCGGATTACGAAGCCTGGAAAGAGTATGCGCTCGAGAAAGGGGTGCATCCGGCGGTCCTGAGCTATCTGGACCGGAAACCGGGCGATTTTTACCGGATCGAAACGACAGAAGAAGGGAAGACCTATGTTACGGCGCGCGGTTGGACGGATCTCGCGGATATGTTGCGTGTTTATGAAAGAAACGGTTCCACCGTGGACGTCCATCTGACCGGACAGTATCTGCGAAATCCGAAGATCGCCATGGATTTTGCCATCTTCTACGATCTCTTCCAAAAATACCGCGCGGATTACCGGATCGAGAAGATCCTGGCCGGAGAAGAGGACCCGGCCGTTTACCGGCAGGTCGCTGCCGCGGGCTTTGATGAGCGGATCAGCCTGCTGCGGATGCTGCTGGAAAGCCTGCAGAACCGGTTTCGCGACGTCTTCCGGAAGGGGGAAGTCCTGCGGATGATACAGGAAAAAGCCGGAAGGTGGGAATTGGCGTCGAACCGCGCCGGTTTCTGGACTAGGGAGCGGCAGATGACGGAAGAAATGCTGCAACGCGGCAAAGGCTCCGGGGCGCTGACAGACGACAGCCGCGCGACGCTTCGCCAGACTTTGCGGATCTTGCTGGAATGGGAAGCGGCATCCGCGGAGCCGTCGTTCTCGTTACAAGCGGAGCTGCAAAAAAGGGAAGAAGCATTCCAGAAGGACGTCGCGGCCTGTAAGCAATCCCTCGCGCATCTGTTCAACTTCTGTGATGCCGCTTTCCCGAACGGTCAGGAGCTCCTGATCGTGGTGACGGAACTGACAGCCGGATTTTATAGCGCGGATTTCCTTTCGCGGTACGGAAGCCCGGAGTACTTCGCCCACAATCAGAAGCTGCTCTTCTATGAAAGGGAGCGGGAACTCCGTGAGGAGATGGAGAAGATACAATAGAAGAATCAAAAAACCCCGGACGAGCCGGGGTTTTTCGTAAGTCTGTGAGACGGTTTATTTGTTCTGGAATTCCGGCGCGCGCTTGCCGAGGAAGGCTTCCATGCCTTCCTTCTGATCCTGGGAGGCGAAGCAGGTGGTGATGGCTTCTACTTCCAAACGGGAAGCGGCTCTCATGTCCATATCGAATTCGCTGTCGATCGCCATCTTAGCCTGACGGACCGCGATCGGGGCCTTAGCCATGATCTGGCGGGCGACCTTTTCGGCTTCCGCCATCAGGTCTTCCGGAGCTACGATCTTCTCAACGAGGCCGATGCGATAGGCTTCCGGCGCTTTGATGTTCTCAGCAGCCATGATCAGGTATTTGGCCATGCCTTTACCGACCAGCTTGGCGAGACGGATGGTGCCGCCGAAACCGGGGATGATGCCGAGACCGACTTCCGGCTGACCGAAGAGCGCTTTTTCGGAAGCGACGCGGATGTCGCAGGCCATAGCCAGTTCGCAGCCGCCGCCGAGGGCGAAACCGTTCACTGCGGCAACGACCGCTTTCGGGAGGGCTTCGATCTTATTCATGACCGCATGGCCTTTCGCCATCATGGCATGAGCCTCTTCCGGCGTAAGCTTACTCATCTGGGCGATATCAGCACCGGCAACGAAGGAGCGGCCTTCGCCGGTGACGATGACGGCTTTCACCGCTTCATCTTTTTCGATCTCGTCAAAAACGCAGGAGAGTTCGTCGAGAACGGTGGTATTCAGCGCGTTCAGAGCCTCCGGACGGTTGATCGTTACTTTCGCGAGTCCTTCGTTGACTTCATATTTGATTGTCGTGTACATGGGTGATCCCTTCTTTCTTTGGGCGGCAGGGCCGGGGCAGAGGAACCACCTTTCCCACCGCGGAATATGAATTGCTTTGTTAATAATGTAACACTTTAGGCCGGTTATTTCAACCTTCTTCCACGCATTCCCCTAAAGAAATGCGCCGGAGTCAGACACGCGCGGACCGGGAAGAGGAGCCTTCGCCCCAGCGGCTGAAATGCAGGACTTTCTCCAGGATCAAAGCGACGACCGTCGTGATCACGATCTCCGGCAGCATATAGGAGCCGTTGTAGACGAGCGAGTAAATCGGAGAGGCCATGCCCATCTCATTCGGCCACAGCGCTTCCCAGATGGCCCAGCCGGAGATGAAGTGACAGACGAAACGCAGGAACAGCGCCAGAACGGTGCCACAGCCGATCTCAGTCATTCGGTTGGAGAATTTGTTGCGGAAAACGGCTGCGAAGCCGATCGAGGTATAGGCAACGATATAGTCGAGCAGGGCAATCAACAGCATCATGAGGAAGGTGCTGCCATAGAGGACGTTGCTGAAGCCAAGCACCATCTGCAGGATCGCGTAAACGAACGAAGAGAAAAGCCCCCATTTCGTCCCGTAGACCCAGGCGATTATGACGAGCGGCAGCATGGAACAGAAGGTGACGCCGCCTCCGTAGATCCACATGCCCTTAAATTCAAAGAGGGACAGGACCACGGCGATAGCGATCATGAGTGCGGAGAAGACGAGTTTCAATGTTGTGTTGTTCTTGTCGATGCGGATCATAAAAAAACCTCCTTACAGAAACAGGAGGGGAACCTGCGGCAATAACCGCAATACTTGCAATCCCTGCGCCGGCATTATCCGGATCAGGTAATGAGGGTCTTACCACGCGCGTCCGCCACCTTACAGCGGCGCTCCCATGGCAACTCTCAGCCAGAAGCTCCCCTTGCATTTTCAATTGTTATGAGCATAAACCCGAATACGGCTTTTGTCAATATCTAGCCGCTGAAAACGAAGAGGAGAAAGCCCTCGCGAAAGCGGATGCCGGCCTCTTCTTCCGTGATCTCGTTGCTGATACCCAGCGTATTATCCGGGGTCAGGTTATGATCCGTAAGCGGGTATTTGCAACCCCAGATGGTAAGGCCGCTTACGCCGCCACCGTGCGGGATCAGGCTCAGATAGCGGTAACGGGCGTATTCTGCCCGCGTGAAGTGGTAGGTACCGGGGCCTTTCATGAAACAAAGGTTGCGGCCGTCCAACAAGCAGACCGAAGCGCGACCCGCATAGCGCGCGAGCAGGGACAGGTTCCCGAGGGTATGATCAAAGCGTCCGCCGATCCCACCCAGGATGGTGATGTCCTCCGCGCCACGTTGGATGGCCAGATCCAAAGCCGCTTCCGTATCGGTCATGTCTTTCTCCATCGGCAGGCGGATGACTTCCGGCCAGCGGGGAACCGTCACGCCGGGGGCTGCGGAGGCGTTCTCCAGCAGAGCCCGGTAATGCTGCTCGTTTTCCAAACGGGGCAAATTATCGGAATCCATATCGCCGATCAGGACGTCCGGGGTGAGGGAAAGCATTTCGGCATAGCGCCAGCCGCCGTCCGCGCAGAGGATCAGATCCCAGTTACCGGATGCTTTGATGGGAGGGAGTTTCTCCGGGTTTTCGATATAAGCGGTGATGATGAGTGCTGTTTTCATAGATTTCTTTCTGGGTAAGAGTGAAATAGCTTTCTTTTATTCGTCCGTTGCTATACAATGTATTCAAATGGGAGGAGTAAAATATGAATCACAATATCATTATAACCGAAAGCTCTTCGGAGCTCAAATCGATGGCCAGGACTATCCTGAAAAATAATTGGAAATCGGTTTCGATTGCCATCCTGATCTATATGTGCCTGTCGAGTTTTATCCCGACGATCCTGGAAAGCATCCCGATCCTCAGCTACAACTACAGCTATGAGCAGTATGGTTTTACCCAGAGCTTCCGGATATCCGGCATCGCCGGTATCTACCAGTTCATCCTGGAAGGCGTCCTGCAATTCGGCCTGATGACCTTCCTGCTGAATACGATGCGGACCCGGAAGGTGGAAAACGGCTTGCTCTTCGCCGGTTTCGGCGTCTTCTTAAAAGCTTTCCTGACCGGCCTTTTGGTAGACCTCTTTACCGGTCTGTGGATGTTATTGTTCGTGATCCCCGGTATCATTGCTATCTATCGGTATTTTGCTACTTTTTATATCATGGTCGACAATCCGCAGCTCGGTTCTTTCGACTGCATTACGGCTTCTAAAAACATGATGAAGGGCAATAAAGCGAAAGTCTTCCTGACCCATCTCTCTTTCATCGGCTGGATAATTGTGGCGATGATCCCGCAGTTCATCGTAACGGGTGCCATGGGGCCCAATACGCCAGCCTTTCTCTTCGCGGTCGTATCGTGCGTGGCGATGATCCCGCAGGCTGTGGTCTACGCCTATTTCTATATGACCAACACGGTCATGTACGAGATCATGGCCGGCCACCTCTATCGCCAGCAGCAGAGCCCTTACGGCAGCAACCGCTATAACGGTGGCTACGGCCAGCCGGGTGGTGGGTATGGCCAGCCGGGTAGCGGCTACGGCCAGCCTGGCGGCGATCAGTATCGCGGGTACAGCCAGAACGGTCAGGGCGGCTATGGCCAGCAGAGCTATAATGGATATAACGATGCCGGACAGAGCGCGCCGCGCGCCGGTTACGGATACAACCAGCCGAACAACCCGCCTTATGGTCAGCAGACCGGCACGCCTTATGGGCAGCCGAGCGGCAACCCGTACAGCCAACCGGAGAATCCGTCCTATGGCCAGCCTACTTATGGACAGCCCGTTGGTAATCCTTACGAGCAGCCGGCCGCGACGGAGCCGGCTCCTGCGGAACCGGCTGCGGTAGAACCGGCTCCACCGACCGCAACGAGCGGCGAGGCCGCGCCCGATGACGGCCCGAAATTCGAAGTATAGGTCATTCCTTTACACAAACAAAGCCATTCCAGGTATAAAAAAAGCGTACAGAGCCTGCAGGTTCTTTACGCTTTTTGTTTATACAGGTCTGATTTTGAGAGGGGATATTTAATGACGCAATTCCTCCAGGAGCCTCTGCAGATCATCCGGAAGCGGTGAAGAGACGGATAGTGGCGCGCCGGTGACCGGGTGCAGGCAGGAGAAGGAGCAGGCGTGAAGCGCCTGCCGGGCGATGCGGTCGGTCGGCCCTCCGTAGAGGGCATCGCCGAGGAGCGGATGTCCACAATAGGACATGTGGACGCGGATCTGATGGGTGCGGCCGGTGAGAAGGCTTAACTCGACCAGGCAGGCGTCGGCGGCCGGAAAGCGTTCCAAGACCTTGCCAATGGTGATGGATTCCTGGCCGCCGTCTTCAATGGGGACGACAGCGCGGCCGATAAACCCGTCGCCGGGGAGGCCGATCGGCGCTTTGACGGTAAAGGTACCGGAGTCCGCATACGTCACCGCCCAGGATGCTTCTTCCGGCAGGGTGCCGGGAATGATGCCGCTGAGAAAGGCTTGATAGTGCTTTTCCGTCTGGTTGGCCGCCATCTGCTTATTCAGTTCCGCCTGCGCGTGGGAATTCTTAGCGCAGACGAGCACGCCGCTGGTATCCATGTCGAGCCGGTTCACAAAACGGATCTTGAAGCTTTGACCGGTATCGGCCATGTATTTCATGAGGCCGTTGGCGATGGTGTGATCCGGGTGGCCGTGTGTCGGATGAACCGTGACACCGGCTTGCTTATCGATGAAAAGAAGATCCTCGTCTTCATAGAGGACGCGGATCGGAATGTCTTCCGGTGGGAAGCCGCTGACTTCTTCCGGCAGGGAAATGGAGACCTGGTCGCCAACTCGGGCTTCCGCCCAACCGGGGACTGTTTTCCCGTTCAGGGTGATCAGGTCCTGATATTTGATCTTGGTCATCAGGCGGGAAGAGAAGTGGAATTTCTTACGGATCACTTTTTTCAAAGGGCGCCCGGCTTCTTCTTCACTCACCAGAAAGCTGAATTTTTCCATAGACATTTGCGGTTGCTCGTTACAGGAATTTGCTCTTCACTTTATTCCAGAAGTCATAGGATTCGAAACGGATCAGGTCGACGCTGACGTCAGAGAGCTTGACTTCGATATCGTCGATGTGGTCGAATTCGAAACTGTTGCTGTCGTAAGTAATGCGGATCCGGTGCAGGGGCCCGGTGGTATCCGGCACGATGCCCAGGGAGAGATCCGGCGGCAAGAGGATGCTGGAGGTGAAGGAGCGGTACGCGATGGTATTCATCGGCGCGATCGGCGTTACCTGCAGCAGGCGGAGGCGCGGATCAACGATGCTTCCTCCCAGGGAATAGTTGTAAGCCGTACTACCGGCGGGGGAAGCGATCAGGATGCCGTCGCCGCTGAAGCGTTCGATAAAAGCGCCGCCGATGGAGATGTCCAGATGCACGGAGTTGCTCAGAGCGCTGCGGATGACGATCTCGTTCAGACCGGCGAATTCCGTTTCCACCCCGTCACAGCGGACGATCGCTTTCACACAGTGCATGTTTTGCAGGCGGTAACGACCTTCGGAATAATTCTCCAGGAAGAGGTCGATCTGATCCGGCATGATCTCCTGATAGAAGCCCAGATGTCCCGTATTGATGCCGATAAAAGGGATGCCGGGAAAACCGAAGGTATGGACAGCCTGCAGGAAGGTACCGTCGCCGCCGATGCAGACGATCAGTTCCACGTCCGGTGAAAGGGCATCCGTTGCGGTGATGCCGGATCCCTCCAGACGTTCGCGCAGGAGCGATTCAACCTGGCGGGAGTGTTCGGTGCCGCTGGAGTAAATGACGATTTTCTTATTCATCTAAGGCCTCTCGTGTAGTATAATCAAAAGAAGCGGTTGATCCGCGAACGCTTAAGTAGAATTAGTATAACATAATTCGGAAAGGATAAAAACAGATGGATGGAAGGCCCATCGGGTTTTTTGATTCCGGTATCGGAGGTGTCACTTCGATCCCACATATTCTGCGCATGTTGCCGGAGGAAAGCGTGATATTCTTCGGCGATACGGCGCGCACGCCTTATGGTTCCAAATCGCCGCATACGATCCGGCAGTTTACCTTGCAGATCGGTGATTTCCTGGTACGGTCGGGGGTGAAAATGATCGTCATCGCCTGCAATACCGTCAGTTCGACCGCGCTGGACCTGTTAAGGGAAACCTATCCGCAGATCCCGGTCATCGGCTGCATCGCGCCCACCGCGCGGGAACTCGTGAAGGATTGCCCGGAAGACGCGCACGTCGGCATCCTGGCGACGCGGGCGACCATCCGTTCCGGCGCTTATGAGAAGAAGATCCACGAATTAAAGCCGGAACTGAAGCTGTTCCCGTTGGCTTGTCCGGCGCTGGTCCCGCTGATCGAGGAGGGCCTGGCGGATACGGAGATCATGGACCTGACCCTGAAGCATTACCTGGATCCGTTCATGGACGAGAACCAGATCGATACGCTGGTCCTGGGCTGTACCCATTATCCGCTCGTATCCGCCAATTTGAAACGGCTCTATCCGGGCGTCCGGCTTCTCAGTTCTTCGCACGAGGTCGCGACGGCAGTGAATATGGAGCTGAAAGCGCGCAATATGCTGGCAGCTAAACGCGAACGCGAGAATACCTTTTATGCCAGTGACCTTTCCAGCAATTTTGTGGACCTGATCGAAAAGATCCTGGGGCGGGATAAGGAAGAGCTGGATATCCGTTTTAAGAATCTCGATATTTGATCCGGAAAGACTGAATGTGTGATAGGGGGGACCGGCTTTGACGGAAGAAGAATTGCGTGATCTGTTGGAGATCGAGGAAGGGGGAAACCTCGAGTATTTTGAGAATTACGCGGAACTGATGGAGACCGGGGAGGAGATCGCCGCGGAGACCATGGCCCGGGTGCTGGCTGGCGTGGATCTCTATGATTTCGCCGAGCTGACGGAGAACTGGTTCGATGAAATGATGAACAATCTCCCCGATGAAGCTATGGCGGTCTATGATATCCTGGAGGCGGAAAAGCGCTATCTCATGTCCCTGGCGCAGACGGCAGCCGGAGCGCCGGATGGCCGGATCCCGGACCCAGAAGAGAGCGCGGAGGCGCGCGGTAAGCTGTGGAACGAGCTGGAGCGCTTCCGGGAATGGTTCACGCTTTCCCAAAACTGTGAAGTGACCGATCACGGCCGTGGACGCCGCTATCCGGCGACGATCGCCGACGCCATCGCGGAATACCGTTTCGCGAAACTGGATCACCGGAACGTGGACGTGGACCTCTCCGGAGCGGAAGATTTTATCGTGGAGGAATACATCCGGACTTTAGGGGAATTGCTATGAATCTCCTGGTATTCGCGCTGTTGTCCGCAAATGCGGCCATGGGCGCGGGCTTTGTTTCCGGATCCCGGTAGAAAGGAAAAAGAATGACTGCGAACGCGAGAATCAAGATCGTCAGCCGATCCGGCCGCCTGCCGGCTTACGCGACGGAAGGCGCTTCCGGCTTTGATCTGCCGGCCTGGCTTCCGGACGGCGATTTGGTGCTCCCGGCCGGCGAGCGGGCTTTAGTGCCGACCGGCATTTATATGGAGCTGCCGCCCGGCTTGGAAGCCCAGGTGCGGGCGCGGTCGGGGTTGGCTGTAAAACACGGCATCGGCCTGGTGAACGGGATCGGCACCATCGACTGCGATTACCGGGGCGAGGTAAAAGTTGCCCTGATCAACTGGGGTAAGGAAGATTTTACGATCCGGGACGGCGACCGCATCGCGCAGGTCGTGATCGCTTCTTATGTGCGGGCCGAACTGGAATTATGTGAGGAACTCGCCGCAACCGAGCGTGGGAGCGGCGGCTTTGGCCATACGGGAGTTTGAGGAGGAGATCCATGGTAACATACCGGGAAGATCTGGAAGAACGGGAACGGGAAATACTGTCCCCCCTGGCGACGCTGGCTGTGGCATCGAAGGGAAGAGCCTATCCGGAAGAACCTTGCGTTTTCCGCACGGCGTTTCAGCGTGACCGCGACCGGATCATCCACAGTAAAGCTTTCCGCCGCCTTATGCATAAGACGCAGGTCTTTCTGAACTCGGAAGGCGACCACTACCGCACCCGCCTGACGCATACCCTGGAAGTCAGCCAGATCGCCCGGACCATCGCGCGTGCCCTGCGGCTGAACGAGGACCTGGCGGAGGCCATCGCGCTGGGGCATGATCTGGGGCATACGCCTTTCGGACATAACGGGGAAGCCATCCTGAATGAGATCCATCCCGGCGGTTTCCGACATAACGAACAAAGCCTGCGTGTCGTCGATAAACTGGAAAAGGCTCATGGCCATCAGGGCATGAACCTGACCTTTGAGGTGCGGGACGGCATCCTGAATCATTCCGGCGCGGGCTTCCCGCAGACCCTGGAAGGGCAGATCGTGCGCTTAAGCGACCGCATCGCCTATATCAATCACGATATCGATGACGCGCTGCGCAGTGGCGTCATCACGTTTTCCGACCTGCCGGCCGGGCCGATCGCCGTTTTCGGCACCCGCCACAGCCGGCGCATCGATGCCATGGTGCGCAACGTGATCGAAGTCAGCGAAGGAAAAGATCGGATCGGGATGGATGAAAGCCATGCCGCCGCGTTGGATGAGTTGCGTACTTTCATGTTCGCCAACGTCTATCGTTCCAAATCCGTGAAGAAAGAAGAGGACCTGATGATGGTCGACCAGGTCGTCCGTTTCCTCTATGCCTATTTTGTCGACCATCCGGAAGAACTGCCGGAAGACGAGCATCTGATCATGGCCGAAGAAGGCGTTAACGTCGCGGTGCGGGACTACGTAGCCGGCATGACGGATCGTTACGCGATCAATACCTACCACCGTCTGCAGGAAGGAAGCCCCACGGGCCTTAAGTGAAACCGACAGCTTTTGGTTTTATAATTGTTTTCATATTTTTTGTTTTTTTGACCCTCAAAACCGAAATAAAAAAAGGAAATCCGTCCCCCGCGCAGAAAACAATAATAGAGGCAAAGGGAGGCAGAAGCAGATATGGCGTTTACCAAAGCTTCCGTCGCGGAACTGAAGGAACGGATCAATATCGTCGACGTGGTCGGCCGGGCTGTGCCCTTGAAAAAGGCGGGCAGCAATTATAAAGGCGTTTGTCCTTTCCATAAGGAAAAAACGCCGTCTTTTTCCGTGTCGGAACAGAGACAGTCCTTCCATTGTTTCGGCTGCGGGGTCGGAGGCGACGCGATCGGTTTTGTCCAGAAGTTCTATAACCTTGATTTTAACGAGGCGGTTGAGCGCCTGGCCGGGGAATACGGGGTCACCCTGGAGAAGACACGGTCCTCCGGAGAAGATCTGAATATCTATTACGAGATCAATCAGGCCGCGGCGAAGTTCTTCTATCGCAGCTTTACCGAAAAAGCCAATAAAGGCTATACCTATATGAAGAAGCGCGGGATCCGTCCGGATATCCTGAAGAAATTCGGGGTCGGCTATGCCGACGCCGAATGGGACAGCCTCTACCGCCATCTGACCGGCCTCGGCTATGAGCAGGAGAAACTGATCGAGCTCGGCCTGGTGTCCGAGAAGAACGGAAAGTGCTACGATAAATTCCGCAACCGTGTCATCTTCCCCATCATCAACGTACGCGGCAAGGTGATCGGGTTCGGCGGCAGGGCGATCGATCCCAACGACAATCCCAAATACCTGAATTCCCCCGAGAGCAGGATCTTCCTCAAAAAGGATAACCTCTACGGATTGAATTTCGCGAAAGGCCCGGCGGCAAAAGAAGGTTTTATTATTCTGGTCGAAGGGTATATGGATACCATAGGCGTCTATCAGGGCGGCATTGAGAACGTCGCGGCGTCGCTCGGGACGGCTTTGACCGAGAACCAGGCGAAACTGATCAAGCGCTATACGGAGAACGTGGTGCTTTCCTATGACGCCGATAACGCGGGCCGCGCCGCCGCCATGCGCGGCATGGACATCCTGAAAGCGGCCGACTGCAAGGTGCGGGTCATGCACGTGACGGACGGGAAGGATCCCGACGAATTCATCCGTAAAGAAGGCCGGGAAGCCTTCCGCAAACTTCTTGACCAGGCGATGCCTTTCGGAGCCTATAAGATCGAAGCCATTAAGCGTGATTACGATCTTACCGATAACGAGCAGAAGATCGCCTGCCTGAAGAAGATCGCGGGTATGTTGCGCCAGTTGACGCCGGTGGAGCAGGACGTCTATATCAAAGAAGCCGCCAAACAATTGCAGGTAGCCGAAAGCGCGCTGGCTATGGAAATGCGCCGGGTAAAGGAAGCAGAAAAACCCCCGGCGCGGGAGCCGGCGCCGCCGGAAGCAGAGACACCGGGCAAAGAGCGGCTGAAGATCACGCGGCTGGAGGCCGACGTCCTGCGGCTCGTCACTTTAAACGAAGCCTTTATCCAGCGTATTGAGGAAGCCGGACTTCTGAAATCACCGGCAGCCGGCAAGATCTTCGCAGCGTTGGAAGAGGACGTGCAGGCGAACGCGTCACTCGATCTGACCCGGGCCGCCAGCCCGCTGGAACCCGAGTACCGGGCTTTGCTCACGGAGATCCTGGAGAAGATACCGCCGGCGGCGGATGAAGAAAAAGTCTTTCAGGCCTGTCTGGCGACGGTCCGCAAGCGCGCGCTGGAAAAAGAGCGCAAAGAATTGAACGAGCAACTGGAACTGGCCGAGGGCGTGGCTTCCGAGGAGGAGACGCGGCGCATCATGGAACGGATCCTGGAAATAGATAAAGAAATTGCTGAAGTAAAGAGTAAGAGGTAGAAAAATGGGTGAGAACGATACCAAACTGGGAAATGATTTCGCGATGGATGAGCTGTCAGAACTGTCTCCTGACGCGCTCCATAAGGAACTGGTAAGGCGTCTGGAATCCAAAGCGAAGGAAAAAGGGAATAAGCTCACGTACGGCGACGTTACCGACTACCTCGAAAATCTGGAATTGGATAAGAACGTGGTCGACGAGATCTACGACTCGCTGATGTCGCGGGACATCGAGATCGAAGTGGAAGATACCGATGACGATTTCGTCCTCCTGCTGGATGACGACGACAAGGCTGACGACGTTCCCGACGGCGTTATCCTGGATAAAGACGGGGCTATCGACGTAGACGCCACGGTGCCGAAAGGCGTGGCCGTGGACGATCCGGTGCGCATGTACCTGAAAGAGATCGGCCGCGTCCCGCTTCTCACCGCCGATGAGGAGATCGTCCTGGCCCAGCGCATGGAAGAAGGCGACGACGATGCCAAAAAACAGCTCTGCGAAGCGAATCTGCGCCTCGTCGTCAGCATTGCCAAGCGTTACGTCGGCCGCGGCATGCTCTTCCTGGACCTGATCCAGGAGGGCAATCTGGGCCTCATTAAAGCTGTCGATAAATTCGACTACCGCAAAGGCTATAAATTCTCCACTTACGCGACCTGGTGGATCCGCCAGGCCATAACCCGGTCCATCGCCGACCAGGCGCGGACGATCCGCATCCCGGTCCACATGGTGGAAACGATCAATAAGCTGAACCGCGTTTCCCGCCAGCTCCTGCAGATCTACGGGCGTGAACCGACGACGGATGAGATCGCCAAGGAGATGGGGATCAGCATCGATAAGGTGCGGGAGATCCAGAAGATCTCCCAGGAACCGGTCTCCCTGGAAACGCCGATCGGTGAAGAAGAAGACAGCCATCTGGGCGATTTCATTCCGGATGACGAGGCGCCCTCACCGGCGGAAGCCGCGGCCAATTCCGTCCGTAAGATGGAGATCGCCGAGGTACTGGATACGTTGACCGAGAGAGAGCATAAGGTGTTGGAGCTGCGTTTCGGCCTGAAAGACGGTCGCTGCCGCACTCTGGAAGAAGTCGGAAAAGAGTTCGACGTCACCCGGGAACGGATCCGGCAGATCGAAGCCAAAGCCCTGCGCAAGCTCCGCCATCCGAGCCGCAGCAAGAAGATCAAGGATTATTTAGACTGATATGATAGTAATGAGCGACAGATTGAAACGTCTGGCCAGTCTCGTCCAAAAGGGGGAGACGGTCGCCGATATCGGAACCGATCACGGGTATCTGCCGCTCTTTTTATGCCAAAAAGGGACCTCTCCGCGGGCGGTCCTGATCGACGTGAACGCGGGTCCTTTGGCCAAAGCGAAGGAGAACAGTCGCGAAGAGGCGCTGGGGAACCGGCTCGATTTCCGGCTTGGCGACGGCTTGGAGCCATTGAAAAAAGGAGAAGTGGACTGCTGCATCCTGGCCGGGATGGGCGGACTCCTCATCGCGGAACTGCTGGATTGGGATCTGCCGAAAACGATCACGTTCCGGAAATACATCCTGCAGCCAAGGAATAACGTGGGGAAGCTGATCTATTGGCTGACGGGCAACGGCTTCCGGATCGAGAAAGAAACGCTGGTTAAGGAAGGCCCGCGTTTCTGTGAGATCCTGGTCTGCCGTCCGCCGGCCGAGGTTCCCGTCCGACAGATCCGGGCTTCGCTCCTGCCGGATCTGAAGCTCGAAGACCCGGCTTTCGAATACCCGGACCTCCTGGTAGAGAAACCCTGTGAACTGACGCGCGCCTATCTGGCCGCCAGGTTGTCAGAAGAGGAAGCCGTCATCAACCGCATCCGGGATAACCGTACCGGACAGGACGGGCCCGGAGAAGGCGCGAAAAGGGAACTTCTATACCGTGAAGGACGCCGGGAACGCCTCCTCGCGCTCCTGGCAAGCGATGAGAAATGGGAAAGGAAGGCGCGCGTATGAAGGCTTTGGATATCGCTCAGCTCATCGACCGTTTCTGCTCGCAAGCCCTGGCGGAAGCCTGGGATCATTCGGGCCCGCAGATCATACTGGACCGCGACGTGGATACGATCCTCGTCGCTTTGGAACTGAACGAGGACGTCTTCCGGGAAGCGGAAGAAAAGGGCGCGCAGATGATCGTGACGCATCATCCCTTTTATTTTTCACCGCTTCCTGCTATTTGTGAACAGGAACCGCTGGGGGCGCTGACCCTGGACCTCATCCGTGCTGGCATCAGCGTTTTTTCCGCGCATACCAATTTTGACGCTTTCCCGGGCGGAAATAATGATTATATCGCCGGCTTATTGGGGATCGCCAACGTCCGGATGCTGAATGAAAGCAATCCTTTCTGCCGCCGGGGAGAACTGCCGCGGGAAATGGAAGCCGGCGCGCTCCTGGATATGGTCGCGACGCGTCTGGGCTTGGAACGGGCCAGCTTACGCCTCATCGCGTCCGGGAGAAAGAGCTTTCAAAGCCTGGCCTGGTGTACCGGTGCCGGCGCGGATTTTCTGGAAGAAGCGGCCGCGGCTGAGGTCGATCTCTATCTGACCGGGGACATGAAATATCACCAGGCCCGTCACGCCGAAGAACTGGGTCTCGCCGTGCTGGACGCCGGCCATTTCGGAACCGAGCTCTGCTTTGTTCCCAATATGGCGGCACAGCTCAAACAGGCGCTGACCGTAGCGGGGGTGGCCGATCGCGTCCGGGTGCTGCCGGCACAGGCTCCGCAAGATCCCTTTTGTTACGGTTAAGGCCGTCGGTCGAAAAAAGTAAGATTAAGATATAGAAATTAATTCCGTCGAGAAGCGCTGTAAAAGGCGCTTTTTGTGGTATAATATTTAGGTTGAGGGTAGATCAGACGGTCGCGTGCTTCTCCGGCTTGCCGGCAGCGGCATGAGGAAAGTCCGGGCTCCACAGGGCAAGGATGCCGGATAACGTCCGGCGTAGGCAACTATAGGGAAAGTGCAACAGAAACATTCCGCCGAAACGGGTCAGGCCGTGGTAAGGTTGAAATGGTGAGGTAAGAGCTCACCGGCGTCACGGAGACGTGACGGCCGTGTAAACCCCATCCGGAGCAAGGTCGAATACGGGCATTCAAGGTGGCGGCCCGTCACCGCCCGCAAGGTGGACCGCATGAGCGGGCAGTAATGTTCCGCCTTAGATAGATGATCGTCTCACACAGAACCCGGCTTACAGATCTGCCCTCAACTCTTTTTCGTAAATGCTTTAAAGATTGCTCACGAGCTTCCGGCTCCGGCAATTTTTTTGAATCGAACAGGAAGAAAAGGAAACGATCAGAAACGGCATGAATGATCAGAAAACGCGCGCTATGAAAACGAACGGGGCGGACCTGATGGGAACGGGAGCGATCGGGAAAGTGCTGGCACAGATGTCCTGGCCGGCGATCCTCTCCATGACCATCAACGCGCTCTACAATATCGTCGACAGCATCTTCGTTGCCCGTCTCAACCAGGAAGCTTTGACGGCGGTTTCCTTTGTCATGCCGATGCAGCTGCTCATGATCTCGGTCACCGTCGGGTCCGGGATCGGCGTCAATTCCCTGATCGCCCGGCGTTTAGGGGCCAGGCGCCAGGAAGAGGCGGAACAGGCTGCCGGGAACAGCATCCTGATCGGGCTCTTTAACTACATGCTGTTCCTCATCATCGGCCTTTTCGTCACCGTGCCCTTCATGCGGCACTATACGACGGAACCTTCCATCTACGGCTATGGCGTGACATATATGCGCCTGGTACTGACGCTTTCCCTGTTTTCTTCCCTGGAAGTCATCATGGAAAAGGTCATGCAGGCCACCGGCAATATGAAGGGACCCATGATCTGTTCGCTTTCCGGCGCGATCACCAATATCATCCTTGACCCGGTCCTGATCTTTGGCTTATGCGGGGCGCCTCGTCTGGAGGTGGCCGGCGCGGCCATCGCTACGGTCATCGGGCAGGCCGTCGCCTTTATCATCGCGCTCTTTTTCCTGAAGCGGCAGAAAGTGCTGAAATTGGGACGGCATTCGCTGCGCCTGCGCCCGGCAATCATCAAAGACATTTACGCGGTCGGGTTCCCGTCCATCGTCATGCAGGCGATCGGTTCGGTGATGATGATCGGCTACAATACGATCCTGGCGGCGGAACCGACGGCCGTCGCGGTCCTGGGCGCTTATCAGAAATTGCAGTCCTTTGTATTCATGCCGGTCTTCGGCCTGAATCAGGGCGCACTGCCTCTCATGGGCTATAATTACGGGGCGCGCAACCGGGAGCGCCTCATCAAGACCTATAAGCTGGCGCTGCTGGCAGCGATCACCATCATGGCGATCGGTTTCCTGCTGTTCCAGAGCATTCCGCATCTGTTCCTGAAACTCTTCAGCGCCGACGCGAAAATGCTCCAGATGGGCATCCCGGCTTTGCGCCGCATCAGCATCTGTTTCCTGCCGGCAGCTTACGGCATCATGACGTCCACCTTGTTCCAGGCGACCGGACACGGCACATACAGCCTGTTCAGTTCGCTGATCCGGCAGCTGGTTGGCATCCTGCCGCTGGCCTATATCCTCTACCATTACGGCGGGGTGGAAGTTTCCTGGCTTTCCTTCCCGCTGGCGGAGATCCTGGGGGTCCTGTATATGGTACTGACCTTCCGCCATCTCTATGTAAAAGAAATCAAAAATCTCGATCAGATCACGGAGAATTAAGAAATGAAACTGGGTATCGATATCGGTTCCACAACGGTAAAACTCGTACTGACGGATGATAACGGCGTGATCCGCTATTCCCGTTATGAACGCCACATGTCGGACGTCATGGAAAAAGTACGGGAAATGATGAACGCACTCTATGCGGAGATGGGGGAGATGGACCTCTGCCCGGTCATAACCGGTTCCGGTGGCCTGGCACTCGCGAAACTGCTGGGCGTGCGCTTTGAACAGGAAGTCATCTCCTGCAGCAAAGCCGTGGAGACGCTGATCCCGGAGACGGACTGCGCCATCGAGCTGGGTGGGGAAGACGCGAAGATCACCTTCTACGGGCAGACGATCGAACAGCGCATGAACGGCACCTGTGCCGGCGGTACGGGCGCTTTTATCGATCAGATTGCGATCCACCTC
>JAFRYQ010000083.1 GCA_017437565.1 Bacillota bacterium | reverse complement strand
GTAATTCATACCGCTAGCAACCGTCATATTATCGAAAGGGCTTCCTTTTGCTCGATAGAGTTGTTCGGCGATTGCGAATGATGTTTCGAAACGATCCTGTCCGGCCAGACGCAAATCGGTAATGATCGCTGCATCCGCCTCCTGGGCTGTGATGAGAAAGATCCCGCATAGCAGGAACGCCAACAGAAGGCAAAGAAGCCCGTTCCTCCTTAAAGCACTCATATAAGACTCCTTTAACAAAACTATGTTAACAACAATGCTGATCTCTATTCGTGCCGTTCGATGAATTCCTCCACGGCTTTGAAACAGATATCCGGAGCCTGCAGATGCGCCAGATGCGTCGCGTTGGGTACCAGGACCCATTCGCAGCCCGGAATGAGATCGACGCCTTCTTTAATGGTATAAGGCGTTCCTTCATCATCGGTGCCGGAAAGCGCCATACAGGGAACTTTGATGCTTTTCACGCGTTCACGCACGTCCCAGTCTCTCATCTTGCCGGGGCAGACGAATTCACTGGGGCCCTGCATGACCATATAGCATTCGCCGGTCAGGTCGTTCCCTTCCTGCAGGAAATCCGGATAAGGTTTGTCGATCCCGTTTACGTGCCGCTTATAGTATTCATCATAAGCGGCAACCGCTGCCGGCGTATCGTAATTGCCGGTGGCTTCCGCTTCCGCCAGGGCTTTCTGCATGTCTTCCGGCAGATATTTGATCAGGCGGTTGGCTTCATCCAGCCAGGTCTGGATGCGGACCGGTGAGGAATTGAGAATCATGGAATGAATCCCCTCGTCGTTGGTGGTAGCCAGCAGCATGGCCAGCATGCCGCCCCAACTGTTGCCGAAGACGTGGCAGTCCTGAATCCCCAAAGCTTCCTTGACCGTATAGAATTCATTGACCCAGAGATCGTAGTTATAGAAATCGTCCTCCTGATGCGGAATATTCGACTTGCCGCAGCCGATCTGATCGTAGAAGATCAGCATACGGTCGTAACGGTCCGCCATTTCGGCATAAGGAAGCAGATAATTATGGCAGGCTCCCGGTCCGCCGTGCAGCATGAACAGAGGCAATTTACCATTGTCCTTCTGTTCGCCGAAGATCTTATAGTAGGTCTTATAACCAGCATAATCGATATACCCTTCTCTCATGGTCGCCATAATATCTCCCCTTCCCTTTTTCCGAACAAATGTTTCCATCTATGTTCTATACGTCGTTTCGTACCAGGTCCTCCAGGCTCTCCCGCCTGACCACCACATAGCTGGTACCGTCCGGTCGCAGCATGACCATGGCCGGACGCGGCAGCCGGTTATAATTGGAGGCCATCGAATAGTTATAGGCGCCGGTCGTGCAGACCGCGACCGTGTCGTAACGGCCGATGGATTCCGGCATCTTCACGTTCTCCTGGATGATATCCCCGCTCTCGCAGCAACGGCCGACGACCGAACAGGCCATCTCACAGGCTTCGTTCATCTTATTAGCCGGCAGGCAGGTATATTTGGATTTATACATCAGGTAACGCGGGTTATCGGGCATGCCGCCGTCGATGGAAACGTAATTCTTATAACCTGGGATGCGCTTTACGGTACCGACGGTATAGAGCGTCATACCGGCGTCAGCGACGATGCTGCGGCCCGGTTCCATATGGATCAGCGGCAGATCGATCCCTAAACGCGCGCAGGCCTCCTTACAGGCCGCGGCCACCTCACTGACCTTCGTTTCGACGTCCAGATAGGGATCATCTTCCACGTAACGGACCCCGTAGCCGCCGCCGAGATCGAGTTCTTTCGTGACAAAGCCGTATTTTTCTTTCATCAGGCCAATGAATTCCAGCATGACTACACCGGCCCGTTCAAAGACGTCGTCGGCAAAGACCATGGAACCGATGTGGCAGTGGAATCCGATCAGGTCGAGATGCGGCTGATCTTTCGTAAAGACCGCGATCTCCTCGGCCTGGCCGGTCTCGATGGCACTGCCGAATTTGGAATCGACTTTACCGGTCGCCACTTCCTCATAAGTATGCGGATCGATGCCCGGGGACAGGCGCAGCATGACTTTTTGGATGATGCCGCGCTTGGCCGCTTCGCGCTCGACCACTTTCACCTCTTCGACGTTATCGCAGACAAAGCAACCGATGCCATGATCCATCGCGTACGCGATATCCCAGTCCGTCTTATTATTGCTGTGGAAATAAGCATTGGCGATGTCGTAACCGGCGGCAAGAGCCGTATAGATCTCCCCGGAAGAAACGACGTCGATCAGCATGTCTTCTTCCTTCATGATGCGGTAGATCTGCTTAAAGGAGTTGGCTTTGCTGGCATAGATCGCTTTCGCGTCCGGTCCGAAATATTTGCGGAAGGCATCTTTATAAACGCGGCAGTTCTCGCGGATGCGCGCTTCATCCATCAGATAAAGCGGGGTTCCATATTCCTGCGCCAGGGCGACCGTATCCTGCCCGGCAAAAAACAGATGCCCGTTCTCCCCGACTTTCATGTTGTCACAAATCATAATGCTACACCTCTCTGATCAGCTCTGATTCTGCGAAAAGGAGCAATCCCCGGATCCGCTTCGGAAAAGCCGGCCGGAACCGGTTCCCGCATACCCGGCGAATTGCTCCTGGTTTGCTTTTATTTGAAATAGTTGACCGCCGAGCGGAACATCCCCATATCGAAATCGCCCGGTACGTTCTGATAGAGTCCCGCGCCGATCCGTTCGGAATGCGCCATCTTGCCAAGGATGCGGCCGTCCGGGCTGGTAATGCCCTCGATGGCGTGATAGGAACCGTTCGGGTTGAAATGAATGTCGCCCGTTACCTTGCCGTCCTCATCGACGTACTGGGTCAGGATCTGGCCATTTTTGGCCAGCTGCGCGATCAGTTCCTCCGAAGCGATGAAACGCCCTTCCCCGTGGGAGATCGGAATGGTATAGATCTCGCCGGGTTTGGTCTCGGCCATCCAAGGTGAGAGATTGGAGGCGATCCGGGTGCGGACGAGTTTGCTTTGATGGCGGCCGATCTCGTTATAAGTCAATGTCGGGCAGGAAGCGTCGACATCCATGATGCGCCCGTAAGGCACCAGTCCCAGCTTGATCAAAGCCTGGAAGCCGTTGCAGATACCGGCCATCAGTCCGTCCCGCACCTCCAGGAACTCGCTGACCGCGTCTTTGATCTCGCCGTTACGGAAGAACGCCGTGATGAACTTCCCGGAACCGTCCGGTTCGTCACCGCCGGAGAAGCCGCCCGGAATGAAGATGATCTGCGATTCACGCACTTTTTTGGCGAAACTCTCGACTGATTCCGCGACATATTCCGGACGGATGTTGCGGACGATGAAAATCTCCGGTTCCGCTCCCGCGTCGCGGAACGCTTTCGCCGTATCGTACTCACAGTTCGTGCCCGGGAAAGCCGGGATCAACACGCGCGGTCTGGCGATATGGAGGCCGGAAACAGGCCGTTCCTTGGCTTCATAGGTATAAGTGGTATCATCGACCGGTGTCGTCTGGATATTGCAGGAATAGATCGGTTCCAGCTTGTCTTCGTAGATCTTTTCGAGTTCCGCGATCTCCAGGCTTTCATCGCCACGGCAGAGGACATAGTTTTCTTTGGTATGGCCGAGTACCGTGAAGCGGTCGCTCTCCGGCAGCTCATAGCCGTCTTTCATCTCCAGCAGGAAAGAGCCATACTGTTCGCCGAACAGTTCCGCCTCCGGCAGTTCCGCGTCAAAGGCAAAGCCGATGCGGTTGCCGAGCGCCATCTTCAGTACGGCCTCCGCGACGCCGCCCATGGTGGGCGTATAAGCGGCCGCTACCATGCCGGAACGCATCATCTCTTCCACCAGGACGAAACAGTATTTCAGGGAATCCGCCGTCGGCAGGCCGTTCTTATCCCGCTCCGGACGAACCCAGACGACCCGGCGGCCGGCTTCCTTGAACTCCGGCGAGATGACCCGGTCAATGGAAGTCGTCGTGACCGCGAAGGATACCAGAGTCGGCGGCACATCGATGTTCTCGAAGGAACCGCTCATGGAGTCCTTCCCGCCGATCGCCGCGACCTCCAGATTCATCTGGGCGTCAAAGGCGCCGAGTAAGGCCGCCAACGGCTGTCCCCAGCGCTGCGGGACGTGTTCCGGTTTGGCGAAGTATTCCTGGAAGGACAGATAGACGTCCTTAAACGAACAGCCCGTGGCGATCAGTTTGGCGACCGAGGAGACGACCGCCAGGTAAGCGCCCCGGTAGGGATCGGCAGCGGAGATATAGGGATCGAAGCCCCAAGCCATTGCCGAACAGGTCGGCGTATGCCCCTTCTCTTCCGAGATCAGATTGACCATGGCCTGGATCGGGGTCAGCTGGCGCTTGCCGCCGAAAGGCATCAGCACCGTGCCGGCGCCGATCGTGGAATCAAAGCGCTCGGAAAGGCCGCGCTTGCTGCAGATATTTAAATCGCCGGCCAGCGCTTTCATGTCACTGGCGAAATCGCCGCAAAGTTCCCGCTCATAGGTTCCCTCTTCGCCGACGATGATCTCGATATGCTTTTCGGCACCGTTGGTATCGAGGAAGGCACGGGAGATATCAACGATCGCTTCCCCGTTCCACAGCAGTTTCAATTGCGGTTCCGCGGTCACCTTGGCGACCACGGTCGCTTCCAGGTTTTCAGAGGCCGCGATCTCGCAGAAGCGCTCTACGTCTTCCGGTCCGACCACGATGGCCATGCGTTCCTGGGATTCACTGATGGCGAGCTCGGTTCCGTCCAAGCCCTCGTATTTTTTCGGCACCTGATTCAGGTCTACGGTCAGGCCGTCCGCCAGTTCGCCGATGGCGACGGAAACACCGCCGGCACCGAAGTCGTTGCAGCGCTTGATCAGCAGACTGGCTTCCGGATTGCGGAACAGGCGCTGGAGC
>JAFRYQ010000002.1 GCA_017437565.1 Bacillota bacterium | reverse complement strand
TTTGTTTTTTATGAACCCGGACACGTCATCAAGAGGATAGCCAAGGAATATTCCGATCTCATGAGGGAAAGAAGGGCATCCATCCTGATCTGCACCGGTGAGCCTTGCCTGAAGATGCCGGAGACAATTCTCGAGACTGCAGTGGGAAGCGCTGCAGCCGTTGCAACCGTAACAGGTGTCATATCCGAATTCATGCAGAAATAGCCGGATGCAGGGATCGTTCAGAATATCGTTCATAGCTGAATCACGGCAAACATATATCAAAGCGGTAGATTCAGTCCTGCGAAGAACATGCAAACTGATCCCTCTGTGTCGGAAGGATTCATTCCATGAGGATATGCAGCCTTCAAGATCGGCACCTTCCGGGTACCTGAAGTTAAACAGACTCCCGGATTTCAGCGAGGCAAGTGTGGGCGAGCAATACGCGATCAGGTATTCTTCAAGCATTACGCAGACCTTCCAGAGCAGAAATAAGTATAACGGTCGTGGAGTTAGATAAAACTAACTACGGAAATGATAATTCATCATCCGGCAAGAGTCAATAGGAAGGGACAAAAAAGTTAGTTATAACTAACTAAAAATATATAATGGTGTCCGTGCAGATAATCCGTTTACGGACTTGATTATCCGCATAGACATCGATACAATTTGTTCAATACTTCCGCACGACGCTGTATGCGCCATAGGGGACCAATAGAAGTAAGAATCGATAAAACAGCACGTTGACCGGAAGAGGCTAAGAAGCAATATGAAAGAAAACCCGCATACCTTCATCTTGGGATGTACCTCCCTGCAAGACTATATCGCCTATACCCAGCAGAAACTCGGAACGGATTATCCCGTGCGATTGCTTCCGCAGATCTACCACCGCGATCCGGCGGAGATGCGGGAGCATGTGCTCCGGGCATTAACGGAACTGCCGCCAGATACAGAAACGGTTCTTGTAGCCATGGGCTTCTGCGGCGGCTCCTGGGACCGGGTGAAAGCGCCCTGCCGTTTGGTAATGCCGCGGATCGACGACTGCATTTCCCTGCTCTTGACAACGACGGACCAGGCAGTCTTTGACCGGAAAGAGCCGGGACATCTCTACGTTAAGGATAAAAACCCCGGGAAGACCAGCTTCCGTAAGATCTTTGCCGCGATGACGACGGATAAAGATGAGGAAACGAAAGCCCGCTATCACCGGGACTGGCAGCGTTATTATCATGAGATCGACATCATCGAAACGGAGATCAATGACAGCCGCCGGCCGGAGTACGCGGCAGAAGTGAAATCTGACGCGGACTGGCTGGAGGCGGAGATGGCCTATGTTCCCGGGGGCACCCATCTGTTGGAAAAGTTGCTGGCCGGGCAGTGGGACGAACAGTTTCTGGTGCTGGAGGCCGGACAGCCCGTTGTGAAACAGGCTTTGGAAACGGCCGGTGAACAGACACCCGTAACGGGCGATGGGCAGGAGCACAAAGCAGCCGGGGAACAGACACCCGTATAGGAGGGAGAGCATGGCAGAAACGAGAATGGATGAAAATACGCGCCTGCTTGCCTGGATGGAAGATATCCTGGCAGCGCCGTACTGGATCATAGATATGCTGCCGGAGCAGGTGCCGGCGGATGCCGGCGGCAGGTATTTTGCGGTCGACCGCTATTACCGGGAACCGGAACGCCTGCGCGCCTTACGGGGGAAATTCGCGGATATCATTCTGAAACTGTATTGTTATTACGACATCCTGGTCTCCTTGGACGGCTGTGAGACCTGGCAGCGGAATCCGGAACCGGAGGAATTGGCCGCCGGGATCCGCGACTTGCCGGGCAACCGCTTTGTCCGCGTGCTCTTCCCCACGGAAGAAGCCATGCTGGATCTGGATGGCGGGGATCCCTACATGACCCTGTACGCGCCGACCGTACCTCTGTTGGAAAAAGTAAAGAAGCTGGCGGAAGCAGCCGGGCTGTTCGTTTCAGCCCGCTAAAGGAAAGCATCGGAATAAAAGGGCGGCCGGCGCGGCCGCCCTTTTGTATTGCGCTTTGTTCTTCCGTGCGCGCCCGGAAAGCCGCAGCGGTAGCTGTTGGAAGCAAGCGTGCCGGTGGCGTCCGCTCACCGAGTGAAAATATCCAAATATGGTTAGCAAACGGGAATAATAACCAAAAACGGTTGATTAGTGAAGCGAAAACGGTTAAACTGTAAATGGAGAACCGGCAAGAGCCGGTCGTTGTGAGCGGAACAGGAGCGAGAGCATGAACAAGATCGAAGAATTGAATGCGATCCGCAAGAAACGCCGTATGTCGTATAAGGAACTGGCAGAACGTTCCGGTGTACCGCTGGGTACGATACAGAAGATCTTCGGCGGGTATACCCGGTCACCGCGTTACGACAATCTGCTGGCTATCGAACAGGTGCTGACTGCGCCCGCGGAGGGAACGGTCCTGCCGGGCTGGTCGGAAGACGCGTTTTATGAACATATGAAACTGGAAGAAAGCGCAGCTCCTTATCAAGCCGGGGATCGCGGTGAATATACGGTGGATGATCTGAAAAAAACCGACGATGCGATCCGCTATGAACTGATGGATGGCAGGCTTTACGCGCTGGCCACCCCACGCGTTGCCCACCAGCTTGTCGTGAATGAGATCAGGCGTCAGCTGGAGACTTTTATAACGGGGCAGGGTGGCCCTTGTCTGGTGCTGGATTCCGGCATTGCGGTGAATCCGGAGGGAAATGACCGGGACTGGCTGATACCGGATCTTATGGTAGCCTGTGACCCCGGCATATTCGATGAATGGGCAGCCCGGAAGGGACCGGATATGGTCGTGGAAGTGCTTTCCCGAACTACCCGCCTGCGGGATCTCTATTATAAAGTCGGGAAATACTGTGACTTCGGCGTCCGGGAGTACTGGATCGTGGATGTCGCCCGTGAGAAGGTGGTCGTACACGTCTTCAACCAGGAAGAGGACGACGGGACGAGTGAGACCTATACTTTCTCGGAGCCGGTACCGGTCGCCATTTTTGACGGCCAGGCCAGTATCGACCTCTCCCGGATCCGGGAGCTCCTGGATCAGTGGCACGTTATCCCCTGAAGCGTGATGCTTCAGGGCTGGAGAGTGACCGTCAGCCGGAAGGAAGGCGCTGCCTGATTGCCCTGGATACCGAAGAGCCAGATGTGATAGCGCGCCCCGGCTTGGGCGTCTTTGATGGGGATGGCACTCCCTTCCTGGAGGTATTCCGTTAATCCTTCTTCCAAACGGTCGGGGGCCGCGGTTTCGCGATAACGGCCGTGCGTATAGTTATAAACGTAACCGGCGGAATCCGGTTTAACGATGGCGCTGAGGAAGGTTGAGGAAACACTCCCCCCATCCGGTAACTGGAGGCCCTCGATCCAGAGCAGATAGTCGCCGTCAGCGGGAGCCGTGAGCTCATAATGGAGAACGTCAGCCCGGTTACGGAACCGGTCATAGATCACGTCCACGCCGGTGATGTCCACCCAGTGCTCCGGCAGGATATAGAAGGGATATTCCGTTTGGGGCGGATCGTTACTCGGGGTGATCGGGGCGCCGGCGATCAGCAGATAAGTCTTTCCGGCTGTCAGGCTGACCTGTGTTACAGCTACCGAATGTGGCTCATCTGTATAGTGTACTTTGGTCAGAACCGGCTGCCAGCGGCAGGTGCGGTAATCGTTCGAAGGAATCTCACAGACGTCTACAGGAAATTCCCCGAGGACCACATAGGAATCGGTCTGTTCCGGCTGCAGCAGATAGTAATTGCGCGCGAAGGCATAAGAAGGATAGTGGTAGTCGTAGCTCACCTGGGTCACCTGGCAGTTTTCCTGCACGGGGGTGTAAGAAGACCCGGGCAGGGAGAATTCGAGCCGCATATCATATAAGGTGCCCGCAGTACCGGTAACGAGGATGAGATAGGTTTCGTCCGCGGAGAGCTCGAGCGGGTAAGGATCCCCGGATCGGAGTGAAGTCTCCCGGTAAGGTGTGGCGCCTCCGTTCAGGTAAAGCGCCTGTAATTCTTCCGATCCCTTGGGCAGGTCTTCCGAATCGGTGAAAAAGGCCACGTGGAACCAGCGGTCCGGGTCATAGCTTTCCACTTCCCATTCGCGATAGGACTGCAGGAGGCGGAAGGTATGCGTAGCAGACGTCAGCGGCTGGAAGACCGTAGTGAGGCAAACTTCCCGGCTCGCATCGAAACCTTCAGGTGCGGGACTGGAATCGTTAGAAAATCGGGTGCCCGGGGTCAGATTGGAAAAGTCCGTGGTGACCCGGAGCTCTGTTAAGGGGGCATCAGGAACCCTTAGGGTCCTCTGCTCCCCGAGATTGCGGACGGTTTGTTCGCCGATGGAACCATTGCCGCCCAGGATATAGGCGTCCCGGATATGATAGCGGGTCATATAGGAGTGGGCTAAGGCCGTATGCTCCGGATCGACGAGAAGAAGCGGGGCCTGCAGGGCCCAAGCCAGAGGGCCGCCGCAGAGCCCGTCCGGGAAATTGCGGCCATCGGCGATCACGACGTTTCCGCTCTGGGCCAACGCGGAGGGTTCCTGATCAGCGGTCTTTTGGTTGGCGAAATGCCTGGCGATGAGAGCGGATGTCTCATAGCGGTTCTTCCCGCCCAAGCGTTGGAAGGAGTAACCGCCCCCGCGGCGCAGGGTCCGGACGGCGGCTTCCGCAACGGAACCGGTCCCGCCGACCACCGTCACCTTCCGGGGATGTAGGCTGCGGTAATTGTCCAGGATCTCGCGGCTCACGGTCCCCGGGACCAGGAAGATTGGCATACCTAAAGCTGAAGCTGAGAGGCAGTCGGCGAAGTTTTCACCCGAGCAAAGCAGCATGTCCTGTTCCGTGACCCCGGCGGCTTTCAGGATCTCGTAATTGGTGTCATAACGGTTCTTCCCACCCAGGCGGGCCACCTGCAGGCCGCTCTGTTGGAGCAGGTTTTCAAAACGCGCGGAAACCGAACCGGTCCCGCCTAACAGATAAACGGTCCCACCCGGAGATAAGCGCCGGTGCACGTACTGCAGAATGCGGATCTCGGTACTTCCTTCGACGAGGAGGAGCGGCGCCTGTTTTACACTAGCCAGATAGGAACCGGAAAGGGCATCCGGATAGCTGACGCCGCTGGCAATCACGATGTTATCAAAGCTCCGTTCCGTTTCCGGAAGCAGTTTGTCCGCGATCGCGAGCGCCGTTTCATAGCGGTTCGTGCCGGCCAGCCGGTGATCAGCCGCCGGAAAAGAAAGGGAGACCGTACCGCCGTCCGTAAGGGAAGCGGACTCTGCCCCTACGGACTGGGGCAGGAAGAGCGCGGTGAACGCCAGCAAACAAGAAAGAAGCAGGCTTATGCTGCGAGTACAATACCGTTTCATCGTGGTCACCTCCATGATCCGGCCAGATCCAAGCCCGGATGCTGCTATTATAGATGAGCAGAATGAAAAAGTGATGAAACGCCTGCCCGTTTCTGTTTGACGAAGGGGCGAAATCCCGCTATGATGAAAAAAACGGAGGTGATCAGAATATGAAATTCCGCATGATCCACGAAAATTACAACGTCCAGAATCTGGAGCGGTCGCTGGCCTTTTACGAGAAAGCGCTGGGGCTTAAGGAAATCAGGCGCAAGACGGCATCCGACGGTTCCTTTATCATCGTTTACGTCGGAAATGAAGAAAGCGATTTTGAGTTGGAACTGACCTGGCTGGCCGAACACCCTGATCGCTATGACATCGGCGAAGAAGAGTTCCATCTGGCCTTCCGCACCGATGATTATGAGGCAGCGCATAAACTACACGAGGAAATGGGCTGCATCGCGATGGAGAATCCCTCCATGGGGATCTATTTCATCACGGATCCGGACGGGTATTGGCTGGAGATCCTGCCGACCCGCTAAAGAGAAGGCGCAAACCGGGCTGGCGAAACGGAAAGATGAGACCAGAGAAAGACGCAGGAATAGAAGCGGTGCCGGTAGAGGCAGAAACGTTTTTATCGGCGAGAGCGATACAGGCTGCGGATCAGGCAGGGCTTTTTTTGCTGCGCGATGAAAAAGGCTTATACCTCACCGACGGTAAACTGCAGGTACGCGGCGATTTTACCCAGCTCCTGCCTCGTTTGCGGCCGGGTAATCTGAATGGGGAACTGATCGTGAAAGCCGCGCGGACGAAAAAACCCGCCGCCGGAAAGGCCGGAGCCGGAGAAGAGACGGCAAGCGCGGCGGCAGTCCGGCCGCTCGCGATCGACGCGACGGCAGGCTTGGGAGAAGATTCCCTCCTATTGGCGGCGGCCGGCTTCCGAGTCATCCTCTACGAAAACGACCCGGTGATCGCCGCGCTCCTAAGGGACGCATTGCGGAGAGCAACGGATGATCCGGACCTGGCGGCGGTAGTGAGCCGCATGGAATTGCGGGAGGAAGACAGCATCGCCGCTCTCCGGCGGGATCATCGCGAACAGGAAGTCCCGGAGGTCATTTTCCTGGATCCGATGTTCCCGGAGCGACAGAAAAGCGCTTTGGTCAAAAAGAAATTCCAGCTGCTGCAGCGGCTGGAAAGTCCTTGTACAGATGAGGAAGCGCTTCTGGCGGCCGCTTTGACCGCCAACCCGCGGAAGATCCTCGTCAAGCGGCCTTTAAAAGGGCCCTGGCTGGCGGGCGTGAAACCGGCTTACAGCCTGTCGGGAAAAGCGGTGCGGATCGACGTCCTGCTGCCGGCGAGCATGCGGGGCTGAAGCTTAAAGAACCATCTGCCCGAGGTTGTCCGCGGGGGTGAAGGGGATTCCGGTCAGCGCGCGGTCCAGATAGCAGCAGCCGGGCGTTTCCGTGACCGGTTGGCGGCTGGCATTGATCAGTTGGGGATGGACCTGGTTGCCGGTGGCCAGCGGGCCGACGCCGATCATGCCGTTTTCGGCGTGGATATAGATATTGGGATTGGTGATATGATCCGCGACCGCGCCGGGGATCCCGACGCCAAGATTCAGGAGGAAGCAGTCTGTGGCCATCCCGTCGATCAGGAGGGCGGCGTTTTTCGCGATGCGGGAAACCGCTTCCGCTTTTTCCATAATTCTCATCCGCAACCTCCTATTTCACGGCTTCCGGCGCCAGTACCAGTGTTTGCACGAAAATATGCGGGGTGATGATCTCTTCCGGGGAGAGCTCACCCGGCGCGACGATCTCATCGACCAGCGCGATCGTGTGCCGCGCGGCCATCGCCATCTGCGGGTTGTAATTGCGGGCTGTCTTGCAGTAGACGAGATTTCCGAGCGTATCAGCCCGGTGCGCTTCGATCAAAGCGAAATCCGCGTGGATCGCTTCTTCCAAAACGTAAAGACGCCCGTCGAATTCGCGGGTCTCCTTGCCGGCGCCGATTGGATCTTACTTTTTCTTTCCATGGTGCTTTGTCATAATATGTTTCACAGAGGCGATGGCTTTTGGTTATTTTACCACATAGAACCATCCGGAAAAACAAAAAACAGCTGACGATTCAGGCTGGAGCGTTTACAATAAACAAAGAGCTTAAAGAAGATTTCCCGGGAACCGGGAGGAGAGGAAACCCATGAACGAAAGAGAATATACGGAACAGATGTTAGAGGGCGGCAAAACCCTTGCTTATCTGAAACACCGCTTTTTAAGCAAACAGACCGCGGAGCAGTTGAACTGGCTTCTTTCCTGCCTGCGGGATTCCGAACTGCTGGTGCCCATCCTTCCGGAGACCGGACAGCCGGACCTTTTGGAATCGGACGACGGCATTAAATTCCTGCCAGTCTTCTCACAGCCGGAACAGATGCCGGCGGACTACCGGGAACGGTTCGAACTGAAAACGATGGATTTCGGCGCCTGCCTGGCTTTGGCGCGGTCGATCGAGGAAGTACAGGCAATCGTGCTGGACGGACTGACGGAGCCGATGACCATCAACTATCACCTGGGCGACGCGATCATGCGGCGGCCATCCCGTCTGCATCCGGCCGGGGAATAAGCAAGAAGCGGGAGAAGGAGTGATGGACCGAGAACTCTTTTGGCAGGCGATCAAAAAATTCATAGCCGGCCTGCTCATCGTCGGGGCTCTGCTCTTCCTGACCGCGGGCTCCTTTTCCTACTGGCAGGCCTGGTTGCTGTTGGCGATCCTCTTCATCCCCATGTTCGGTGCTGGCCTGGTGATGATGAAGAAATGCCCGGACCTGCTACGGAAAAGGCTGAACGTGAAAGAAACGGAAGATGAACAGAGACTGGTGATCTTTTTTAGCGGCCTGATGTTCCTGGATGCCTTCCTTCTGGCCGGTTTGACTTACCGTTACGGCTGGATCCGCTTGCCGGGCTGGGTATCCTGGCTGGCGGCGGTCCTGTTCCTGCTGGCCTACGCGATTTACGCTGAAGTCTTGCGGGAAAATGCCTATCTGTCCCGGACCATTGAGGTCCAGGAGAATCAGAAGGTGATCGATACCGGACTTTATGGGATCGTCCGGCATCCGATGTATATGGCGACGCTGCTGTTGTTCCTGGCGATGCCGCTGGTCCTGGGTTCGATCTTCTCCTTCTTGGTCATGCTTTGCTATATCCCGCTTATCGCGCGGCGCATCCGCAACGAAGAGCAGGTGTTGGAAAAAGGGCTGGCAGGCTATACGGAGTATAAGAAGCGGGTGAAATATAAGGTGATCCCGCGCATCTGGTGATGAACTTGAAAAAGGGGCAGCTATGAAGATCAAAGCAAAAGACGCGAGCTACCAGGAAGTGCTGGCAATGCCGCCCTATCAGAATAAACGCCCGCAGCCGCAGGGCCGCTTTTGGCGCTGGCTGCTGAAAACGGTATCCGCGGGAGAATTAAAGCAAGTCGGTTTTTCCTGTCGGAAGAAAGGCATGGAGAAGCTGGCTGCGGGCGAACCGGCCCTCTATCTCATGAACCACAGCAGTTTCATCGACCTGAAGATCGCCGCGACGCTGATCTACCCGCGGCCTTTTCACATCGTCTGTACTTTGGACGGCTTTGTGGGTAAAGAAGGCCTGATGCGGAAGATCGGCTGCATCCCGACGCGGAAATTCATGACGGATACCGCGCTGGTGCGCGACATGATGCATGTGACCGGGAAACTGAAGGAATCGATCCTGCTCTATCCGGAGGCCAGCTATACCTTCGACGGGACGGCGACCCCGCTGCCGGAGAGCCTCGGCAAGGCTCTGAAAATGCTGAAGGTCCCGGTGGTCATGATCCGGACCTATGGCGCTTTTTCCCGGGATCCGCTCTACAACGGGTTGCGGCTGCGGGACGTAAAGGTATCGGCGGATATGGAGTATCTATTCTCGCCGCAGGAAATCCGGGAGAAGACCTTGGCGGAACTGAACGCGATCCTGAAGGAACGGTTCACTTTCGACCACTTCCGCTGGCAGCAGGAGAACGGCATCCGGATCGCGGAAGATTTCCGCGCCGAAGGCCTGGAACGCGTGCTCTATAAGTGTCCGTACTGCGGCAGCGAAGGCAGCATGAGCGGGCACGGGACCGGACTGACCTGCCGCGCCTGCGGCCGGGAATGGGAATTGACCGAACTCGGCACCATGCAGGTGAAAAGCGCGCCGGAGCGCGTTACAAGCGACGGGGCCGGAGAGCCCGGGGAGGCAGAAGCCGCGCTGCCTGTGGGGACGCCTGCGTCTACGGATGCGTCACCTAAACAACTGTGCACAGAGCAGCCGCGTGTGGAGCAGCCGCGTGTGGAGCAGGCGCGTGTGGAGCAGCCGCCGGCGGAATTTGCCTTTGTTCCGGACTGGTATGCCTGGGAACGAGCTGAAGTGCGACGTGAGATCGAAGATGGCAGCTATGAGATGGAATTCGATTGCGATATCATCGCTCTGGTGAATACCGACGCGGTCTACCGAATCGGCGAAGGGCACCTGCGTCACGACGGGACCGGCTTCCACCTGACTGGCTGTAACGGAGAACTGGATTACCGCCAGGAACCGGAAGCTTCCTATAGCCTTTATTCCGATTATTTCTGGTATGAGATCGGCGACATGGTCAGCATCGGGACGCCGCGCATCCAGTATTACTGTTTCCCGAAAGAAAAGGGCACCAACGTCGCCAAGATGCGCCTCGCCGCGGAGGAACTGTATAAGCAGACCCGGAAAAACGGTGCCGCTCCAACTTGTTGAAAGAACGACTGAAAACCATTTATTATCATTGAATGTCAAAAAGAAACAGGGCCATTTTCAATATAGCGGCTCTTACCCAGAAGGGAAGGGAATGGTTCTGCAGATGCGGCCGATCTGCATGCATAGAAATTGCAAAAAACAAGAGGAGATGCCTCTTAACGGTTAAAAGCCGTGTCTGGAGGCATCTCCTTTTATCTTGCTTGAATCGACGGGATTTATGTGCTGTGATAATTAATTGATGCCGATGACGGCTTTGGCGGCGGCTTCCGTGACGGAACCTTCGCCGCCATAGACAGTCAGCTGATAGGAGTTGGCTGCTTTGGCATAAGCCGCGATGCGGTTGTAGACCGCCGC
>JAFRYQ010000082.1 GCA_017437565.1 Bacillota bacterium | reverse complement strand
GGAAGAGAAAAAGGGCCTGCTGGCCGGAATGAAAGTACTGGATCTGTCGCGCGTACTCGCGGCCCCGTATTGTGGGATGCTGCTGGCGGATATGGGGGCCGACGTCATTAAGATCGAGCGTCCCGGTAAAGGGGATGACGCGCGGGGCAATTACCCCATTGTAAACGGGGAAAGCGGTTATTTCATTAACTTAAACCGCAATAAACGCGGCATGGTGCTGAACCTGAAAGCGAAGGAAGGGCGGGAGATCTTCCTGAAGATGGTGGAGAAGGCGGACGTCGTGCTGGAGAACTACCGGCCGGGCGTCATGGACCGTCTGGGGCTCGGCTATGAAGAGCTGAAAAAGGTCAATCCGGGTATCATCCTCGCTTCCGTTTCCGGATTCGGCCAGACCGGGCCTTATCGGAAGCGGGCCGGTTACGATATCATCGGCCAGGCCATGAGCGGGCTCATGAGCACGACGGGTTGGCCGGACAGCGGGCCGACGCGCTCGGGAACCGCCATCGCCGACGTGATGAGCGGCATCAGCTGCTGTGTAGGCGTCCTGGCCGCTTACGCGCATAAACTGAAGACGGGGGAGGGCGAGCGGATCGACGTGGCCTTGGTCGATACCATGGTTTCGGCCCTGGAGATCATCAACGTGATCTATCTCCTGACCGGACGGATCCCGCAACGCATTGGCAACCGCTACGAGTCGCTTTATCCCTATGATTCCTTCCAGGCGAAGGACGGCATGCTGGTCATCGGCGCCGGGAACGATAAGCTGTTCGGCTTGCTCGTAAAACTGATGGGGCGTCCGGAGCTCGCGGAGAACCCGCTCTTCTTGACCAATAACGACCGCGTACTGAATCACGCGGCGCTGAAACCTCTGATCGAAGAGTGGCTGAAGGATCTCACCGTCGCGGAGGCGGTGGCAGTCATGCTGGAGGCCGGCATTCCGGCGAGCCCGATCAATTCGCTCGACCAGGTCGTCGCCGACCCGCATATCGCCGGTGCCCGGGAGATGTTCGTGGAAGTCGAGCATCCGACGGCCGGGAAGATGAAGCTCACCGGAAATCATATCAAACTCACCAACCAGAAGATCACGGAATTCCGTCCCGCGCCATTGCTCGGGCAGCACACCAAGGAGATCCTGATGGAAGAATTAGGCCTTTCCGAGGAAGAAGCGGAAGCCGTGATCAGCTCCGAAGCCGTTTGTGGCTGAGGACAGCCGGGCCGTAGCCGGCGCCACGGATATGCGGCGAAAGGATAAGAAGAGATGCCCAAACTGATCGCGGATCTAGCCATCATGATGCTGACGGCCGCCGTAGTGGCGGTGGTTTTCAAGCGGTTTAAATTGCCGCTGGTCTTGGGCTATATCCTCGCCGGTTTCCTGGTCGGCCCTTTCATGCCTTACTTCTTTACGGTCGAAGATACCGGCTCGATCGAGACCTGGAGCGAGATCGGCATCATTGTCCTCATGTTCTGCCTGGGTCTGGAATTCAATCTGCATAAGCTGCTCAGCGTCGGCAAGACGGCCATCGTGACAGCTTTTACGGTCGTGGTCGGTATGCTGCTGGTCGGCTATCTCGTCGGGCAGCTGCTCGGCTGGGGTATGATGAACAGCCTCTTCCTGGGCGGGATGATGTCCATGAGCTCGACCACCATCATCATCAAAGCCTTTGACGAATTCGGCGTGACGAAGGAGCGCTTCGCCCAACTCGTCTTCGGGACGCTGGTCATCGAAGATATCGCCGGCATCTTCATGATGATCGTCTTAGCCACCGTATCTGTCAGCAAGAGCATCTCCGGCGGCGCGTTGGCGCTGAAGCTGGGCATTATGATCGTCTATCTCGCGATTTGGCTGATCTTAGGCATTTTCGTCCTGCCGACCATTCTGCGGCGCGCCGCAGCCTTCATGAACGATGAAGTGCTGCTGATTTTGTCGCTCGGGATCTGTTTTGGCATGGTCATGCTGGCGGAGCACCTGGGCTTCTCCTCAGCGCTCGGCGCCTTTATGTCCGGATCATTGCTCGCGGGCACCATTCACGCGGAGCGGATCGAACACCTGACGAGCGGTATTAAGGACCTTTTCGGCGCGGTCTTCTTCCTCTCGGTCGGTATGCTGCTCGATCCGGCCATGATCGTAAAATACGCGCTCCCCATCCTCATCATCACCGCTTTCACCATCTGCGGCATGCTCTTCATGAGCACCCTGGGCTTCCTGCTTTCGGGGCAGCCCTTCCATATCGCGGTAAAATGCGGCTGCTCGCTGGCGCAGGTCGGGGAATTCGCTTTCATCATCGCCTCGCTCGGGCAGTCACTCGGCGTGACGAAACCTTACCTCTATCCGATCATCGTCGCCGTGTCCATCATCACGACGCTGACCACCCCTTTCTTCATCAAGAATTCCGAGAAGATCTACCTGCTGGCGATCCGTCTCATTCCCAAACGCGTCCAGGAGGCTTTCCGCTACAATCGCGAGAGCTCGGCGGACCGCGAGCAGGATCGCGACTGGGCCGGTTTTCTGAAACGTTTCTTCCGGGTGACCGCGGTCTATGGGATCTTAATGACGGGCGTTTCGCTGGCGATCAGCTATCTGGTGCGCCCCTTCGTCCTGGGGCTGCCGCTGGCCCCCGCCTACGGCAACGCGATCTGCGTTTTCCTCTGTTTTGTGGGCATAGGGCTTTTCATCCGGCCGATGCTCGATATGCATTCGACGGAATTCACGACCCTCTGGGTAAAAGACCGGGGCAATCGCATCCCGCTCGTCACCCTGACGGTCCTCCGCTTCATGTTGATCGCGATGATCGTCTTCTTCACCTTGCAGTCCATGCTGCGCATCCGGGCCGTCTGGTTGCTGCTCTTCATCGTCGCCGCCCTCTTCCTGATTTACAAGAGCGGCTGGATGGCTTCTGCCTATATCTCGGTGGAAACTCGTTTTCTCGCCAATCTGAATGAACGCCTCCTGCAACGGGAAGAGGAAGCGGGCGAACAGAATACCGAATGGCTGGATGAAACGCTCCTGGTCGACGAACTGGTCTGCAGCGAAGCCTCCAGCGGCCGGACGTTGAAACAGCTGAACTGGGGGAAACTCTTCAGCGTGAACGTAATCAAGGTCATCCGTGGCCGGAAGCATCATTTGATGCCGTCCGGCAGCGTCTGTCTGGAAGAAGGCGACCGGGTGATCGTGATCGGCAAACCGGAGGATATCCGCTCTTTCCACCTGCGCTTCAACCTCGATCAAAGCCGGGAGCTCAAGACGCTGCGCCGCTTTATCGAAGCGCAGCCGGACGACGCGGCGGGGCTGGCCTGCTTCGCTTTGCCGGTGGATCGCGAGTCCAAACTGAACGGCGTGACCATTCGTGAGAGCCACCTGCGGGAAGATTACGACTGCATGATCCTGGGCCTGCAGCGGGACCGGTTGCCGATCCTGCAACCGGACGTCAACCTGACCATCCAGAGGAAGGATCTGGTCTGGGTGCTGACGACCGGGGACATGGCTGAAAAACTTCTCCTGAAGGAGATCTGAGCCCGGTCAGAAGCCGCTTACTGAGGTCGGTCTCGCAGGACCTGCGTGCGCGGTAAGCAACCAGGATGAGAGACCGCAAACTGTTGACATTTCAACGAAAGCATGTTATCATACCGCTACGGATTTGCACTGCATGAGAGCTACAGTACAAACTGATCAGGCCGGGATGATCCTGGAGCCGGGTCGCTGACAGGCGACAGTGGAGCAGATATTGACCCACGGGACAGTAGTTACGAACGAACCGATGTCCGGTGGGTTTTTTAATACCGGAATCCAGAAAGCGAAAGGATTGAAAATATGGAATTTGCGAAACCCGCGCAATTTGAGCGCGATGCCCGGCGCGTTTCCCTGGTGGGGATCGTCGGCAACCTGATCCTGACCTTGTTCAAAGCCGCTGCCGGCATCCTGGCCCACTCCGGCGCCATGGTGAGCGATGCCGTCCATTCGGCTTCCGACGTTTTAAGTACGATCATCGCCCTGGTCGGCATAAAAATTGCCGCCCGGGAGGAAGACGAATCCCATCCTTACGGGCATGAGCGTTTCGAGTGTGTAGCGGCTATCGTGCTGGCGGTGATCTTGTTCTTCACCGGTTTTGCCATCGGGCGTGAAGCCATCACGGCCATCACGACCGATCTGACCGACGCTTCCCAGGCGACGGTTCCGGGCGTGCTGGCTTTGATCGCGGCCGTCATCTCCATCGTCTCCAAAGAAGCCATGTACCGCTATACGGTACATTATGCCAACCGGTACGATTCCAGCGCCCTGAAGGCCAGCGCCTGGGACCACCGCAGCGACGCTTTTTCATCCATTGGCGCTCTCATCGGTATCGGCGGTGCCCGCTTGGGTTTCCCGGTCCTGGATCCGATCGCCAGTATCCTCATCTGCCTGTTCATCCTGAAAGCCGCCTATGAGATCTTCCGCGAAGCCGTCGATAAGATGGTCGACCGTTCCTGCTCGGAAGAGACAGAAGCCGCGATCCGCGCCTGCGCGGAGAGGCAACCCGGCGTAGAGCAGGTGGATATGCTCCGTACGCGTGAATTCGGCAACCGCATCTACGTCGACATTGAGATCGGGGCCGACGGCGGCCTGAGCCTTTACGCCGGCCACGTGATCGCCGAGCTCGTCCACGACGCGGTGGAAAAAGAATTCCCCAAGGTGAAGCACATTATGGTGCACGTGAACCCAGCAGGACCGGGCGGCAACCAGTCCGAAAGATAATATAAAAGCCGCAGGCTAGAAGCTGCGGCTAACGTAACTATCTGTGATATTCTGTCTCATTTCCGCGATATGCGCGGCCAAGGCCGCTGTCGCGGTTTCTTTATTTCCGGCTTCGATCAGTTCCAGGATCTTGCGGTTTCCCTCCGTGCCGAGATCCGGCGCCATGGCGGCCAGCCGCGCGGTGCAGAGCATATAACGCGAGCGGACGCTGTCGTACTGGTTGAGCAACAGGGTATTGCCGAGCACTTCCAGCGGTACGCGGTGGAAATCGCTGTCCGCCGTCATCATCCGGTAATGATTTTCCTGCCGGAAAGCTTCCTGCTGCGATTCCCAGGCGGTCCGCATCTGTTGCAGGTGTTCGGGCCGCAGGCGGCAGAAGACCTTCTCCAAAGCGTAGACTTCGATGCACTCGCGGACCTGGAAGATCTGCAGGATATCGGCAAGATCCAGGGAAGCCACGAAGAAGCCGACGTTGGGGACCTGGCGGAGGACGCCTTCGTTCTGCAGGAGCAGGAAGGCTTCGCGGACGGGCGTATAACTCATGCCGAGGTCTTTCGCGTAGCTGCGGGCGCTCAGGTATTGCCCGGCGGGCATCTCCGTGATCATGGCCCGGAGTTGCTCATAGGCGATGTTGCTCAGTTTCTTCGATTTTCTAGGCATGGCTTTCTTCTCCTTCGTTCAGGGCAAGGCGCTTTTTCCAACGACCGCTGTGGTAATAGGGGACCATGATGAGAAGCCCCAGGAGCCAGCCGATCACATAGCACCAGTGCATATTATCCGCGCCGAAACGGGCGGTCAGCGCATAAGCGGAAGGCACGCGGGCTACCCAGAGGCTGACGAGGGCGGCGACGGTGGGGATCACGGAGATGCCCATGCCGCGCAGGAGCCCGATATAGATATACTGCAGACAGGAGATGATGTAGAAGGGGATCACCCGCAGCAGATAGGCATTGCCGGCCGCGACGACCGCCGGGTCCCGGGTAAAGAGGGACATCAGTTGCGAGCGGAAGGGAATGACGATCAGGCAACAGATCGCGCACAGGGCTACCGAGATCAGGATGATGTCCTTCACGCCCTTGCGGACGCGTTCCACCTCGCGGGCGCCGATGTTCTGAGCCACGTAAGTCGTGGTGGCGGCAGCGAGGCTGTTGCAGGGAATGAACACGAAGCCGTCGACTTTCACCGCAGCGTTATAGCCGGCGATAAAGACGGTGCCGCAGCTGTTGATCAGCGGCTGCATGACCATGATTCCGACGGAGTAGAGCGCGTTCTGGATGCCGGCCGGCAGGCCGATGCGCATGAGCTCGCGGAAGACCGGCTTGTCAAAGCTGAGCTTCAGGAAACGGCAGTCGAGATCCGCGTGCTGCTTCTTGATATACAGGATGCTTAAGAACCAGCTGAAATACTGGGAGACGACGGTAGCAAAGGCCACTCCGGAAACCCCCAGGCCCACGAAGACCACCAGGACGATGTCGAGGATCACGTGCAGGATACTGGAAAGAGCCAGGATGAAGAGCGGGGAGCGGCTGTCGCCGAGCCCCTGCAGGATACCGGCATTGGCGTTGTAGCCAAACTGGCCGAGCATGCCGAGGTAATAGATCAGCATATAGAGCCGGGCTAATCCGAAGAGGTCATCGTTCACGTTCAGCAGCCGCAGGAAAGGACCGGCGGTCAGAATGGCGAGGATGGTTAAAGGGATCGAGACCACGATCAGGAAAGAATTCATGGTCATGATGGACTTGCGCACGCCGTCCCGGTCCCCGGCGCCGGCGAACTGGCCGACGAGGACCGCGGCGCCGATCCCGATCCCGAGGAAGACGCAGGTCATCATATAGGTAATGGAAAAGGAAGCCCCGACCGCGGCCTGGGCCTCGTCACTCACGTTCCGGCCGACGACGATGCCGTCGATGACGGAATAAAGCTGTTGAAAGATATTAGTCAGGAAGATCGGAATCGTGAAGGGAATGATCGCGGCCAGCGGCTTCCCTTTCGTCATATCGATATTCTCCTGGCGGAAAAGCCGGCGCATAGATTTCCTTTCTCCGGGTCAACAGACAGGTGTTATATCAGCATTATATCAGAGGAGCGACTGCGTCGCCAGCAAAGCGCTTTCCAGTTGGATGGAAACGAGCTTTTTGATGGGGATGACTGCCGTCCCGGCGTGTTTTTCGACCCAGGCGCAGGTCTGTTCTACTTCTTTATCAAAGATGTTGGCGACGAGGGAAAGGAGATCCAGATCATTGATGCTCTTTCCTTCCGGATGCGCGAGCTCATACTTGCAGGCCCGGCTGGCCAGTCCGTAGTTCAGGGCTTCCGGGATGCGCCGCCCATACAGGTTGTCGAACACTTCGGAGACTTTCGCCATCCGTTTTCCCTCTTCCCCGGCTGCCATGGCGCGTTTGGAACGCACGGAAGCTTCCACACCGGCGATGCAGGTGTCGACGAATTCAAAGAAAGGGTTCTCCGGCTGGAACAGATGATGGATCTGCTGCCAGTACTCGCCCAGGATGGCGTAATTGCTTTGTTCGGCTTTCAGTCCGGCCAGAAGCGCTTCCCCGCGCGTCATCTCGCTTTCGCTTTCGTCACAGATGCGCGGATCGTAGAAATAGGGGAGTTCCGCGAGCATCGTCAGGCAGTCGCAGACGGTGGCGATATAGTCGGCGGAGCAACCGCCGGAATTCGGTAGCGTCGGCGGGATGCCCTTGGCCGCTTTCAGCATATAATTGACCAGCGCCGTGATGGAGAGCATGCTGAAGACAGCCGGCGAGTATTTCTTTATATAAAGCGCTTCCGGTTCGCCCAGGTGCAGCGGCACGTCCTGGCGGCGCGCGGCGTTTTCCAGGGCGGCGCAGAGCGCCGGATCTTCTTTCGTGAGATACCAGTAAGCGCCACCGTAAGTGGAATTGTGCAGGGAGAACATGAAGGCGGGCTTCAGTTCATCCATGAGGCGCATGAGGGCCTGCGTTTCCGGCAGCGGATCGTTGAAATGACAGCCCGGGATGTAGACCGGAAAGGTCCATTCCACCTGCTTGCTGCCCGGCGGCCGGTAAAAGCCCTTCACGTAGTTCAGAAGCGTAAAGGGGCCTTTGAACCAGGATTCGTTCAGGCGCGTGCTGTCCGGATCGATGCAGGGGATCAGATACCAGGTGAAACCGCTTTCGGCTAGGATTTCCGGATGACTGCCGAAGATCCCGGCAAGGGTGATCAAGGTCATCGCCCCGATCGGTTCATTGGGATGCGGGCAGGCGAAACAGAGCGCGTTCTTTTTGCCTGTGCCCATTTTCAGGCAGCGGATCGGATAGCCCTGCCGGGATGCGCCGATCACGAAGGACGAGATCGTTTCCGGATAAGCCTGCTCGAGGGCCAGGCTCTCCTGATTCAGTTCGTCAACGGTATAGAAGACCTGGTAATCGGGTACCAGGGCCAGAATTTGGGACATGTCCATGATTGATGATCCTCTTCGTTAGAAAGACAGATTAGAAAGGTCGGATAGGGTTTGGACGTCGGGGGATACAGGAAAGGCAGGCTCTCCTGCGGGAGAGCCTGCCTGCTCATCGCTAAGGGGGATCCCCGCTTAAACGTATTATTCGGCTTCCATCCAGGTGGTCGAGAAGTCGGAAGTACCGACTTCGTCCTTCACCTCGTCGGCCAGCGGGTAATTGTGGACGTAGGTCGGGATATTGGTGTAACCGACCCATTCGCCGATCATGATCATCGGCTGGTCCTCCGCCAGGATTCGGCAGACTTCCTGATAGTAAGGAGCGCGGTCTTCTTCCGTAACGACGCCGACGCCCTGGGCCATCAGTTCGTCAACCCTGGGGTTGGAGTAACCGGAAACGTTGAAATAGCCGCCCGTTACGATGTGGGCATCCACGTTGGAGACGTCCGGCCCGATGTAACCGCCGGTCATCGTCATCTGGAAATTGCGGTTCTGCGCGACCTGTTCGTCCCAGGCTGCCCATTCCAGCATATTGATGGTAACGTCGATGCCGATCTCGGCCAGTTGGGCCTTAATGACCTGCGCGGCGCTCGGGAACGGATCATAGTTATAGGTGTCGAGCGTAATGTGGAGGTAATAACCGTCGCTGTCCTTGGTCAGGCCGGTCTTCTCCATATACTCCTTGGCCGTGTCCAGATTGAATTCCGGGATCTTCGTATTGGGATCGTTGGCCCAGTTGAAGAGCGGCGAGAAATAGCTTTCGGCTTTCACGCAGCAGGTGGACATGGCTTTGGTGATCAGGTCGTCGATATCAAGGGCGTGCGCCACCGCCAGGCGGAAGTTGATATCGTCGAAAGGCTTCTCGTTCATATTGAAGGCGAGATAGAAGCGGGACGCGTACATATTCACGTAGCTGTTGTACTTGGGATCTTCCATCAGGGTCTTGGTCGCGGCGTCGGAGGGGATAAGGCCCATGACGTCGAGTTCGCCGTTCTGGAAGGACTGCAGCGCCGTATCCACGTCGGAGATGAAGCTGTAGGTGACGCCGTCCAGATAGGGGAGATCCGGTCCCTTGTAATAGTTTTCGTTTTTCACCAGGGAGAGGCTGACGCCCTTCTTCCATTCGTTGAATTTGAACGGGCCGGTGCCGACCGGTTCCTGCATACCGTCGTCGCCCATCCAGTCCTGGCCCTCATACACGTGGCGGGGCAGGATGTAGACGCCGTCATAACCGAGGGAGCCGAGGAAGGAAGCGTTGACCGCGCTGAGCGTGATCACGACCGTATTGTCATCCGGGCACTCGATCTTGTCGATGCAAGCCAGAGAGGTGGAAGCGGAACCGGACTGCTTCAGGATCTCCTCGAAGGTGAACTTCACGTCATCGGAGGTGAGGGGCTCGCCGTCGCTGAACTTCACGCCTGCCGGCAGGTGGAAGGTATAGCTCAGATTGTCCTCGGAGACGTCAAAGCTCTCCGCGAGGTCACAGACGACGCGGCCGGAGGAGGTGATCGTCATCAGCTTGTTGAAGAGCAGGGGCGCAACGATGCTGAAATTGCTGTCGTTCTTGCCGTCCGGGTTCAGGGTGATCGGTTCGGCGCCCATGCCCTGGATCAGGGTGCCGCCGCGGGTAATGCCGTCGTCAGGGGTTTCTTCATTCGCGGGGGCGGGGGTGCTTCCACCGCTGGTGCCGCCGCAGCCGGTGAGAGCTGTCATGACGACGAAACAGGCGATGAGGAAGCAGACGAGTGCTCTTTTTTTCATTCTTTCTTTCTCCTTATCATTCACATTAAAGGGTTAACGTTTCTATGCCGTCGGTCACTTTGCTGCAACGGACAAAGTGGCCGGAATCGGTCTCTTTCAGGACCTGCTCATGCCGGGAACAGGACGCGTCCGCCCGCGGGCAGCGCGGGGCGAAGGGGCATCCGGGCGGGATGTCGACCGGCGAAGGCGGTTCGCCGGGCAGGGCGATGGCTTTTTTCTTCTCGCGCGGGTCGATGCTGGAGCAGTTGGAGATCAAAGCCTCCGTATAGGGGTGCTGCGGATGCAGCGCGACTTCGTTGGCTTCGCCGATCTCCACGATGCGGCCCAGGTACATGACCGCGATGCGGTCGGAGATATAACGGGTCGTCGTGATATCGTGGCTGATGAAGACGGCGGCGGTATGTTCGGCCCGGGCGGTCTCGTAGATCAGGTTGATGATATCAGCGCGGATCGAGACGTCCAGCATGGAGACCGGTTCGTCACAGACCATGACGACGGGCTCCAGGAGCATGGAGCGCAGGATGGAAATGCGCTGCAGCTGGCCTCCGGAAAGCTCGTGGGGGAAGCGCTTCATGAAATCCTCCGCCGGCAGCAGTCCGGCCGCCGCCAGCCGAGCCAGCGCCAGCTCATGCCGCTCGACGTCGCTCTTCCCGATGCCGTGCAGCCGCAGGGTGCCGATCAGGATCTTTTCTACGGTCAGGCGCGGGTCGAAAGTATCGAAAGGATTCTGGAAGACCATCTGGACCTGGCGGCGGAAACCGAGACGGTCGCGGCGGATCAGGTCTTCCACGTTGCTGCCGTTCACGATCACTTCGCCGGAACTGGTCTTCTCCAGGCGGACGATGAGGCGGCCCAGCGTGCTCTTGCCGCAGCCCGATTCGCCGATCACGCCGAGGATCTCGCCGTGGGCCAGTTCAAAGCTGACGCCGTCAACGGCTTTCACGGTACTGACTCTGGTCAGGGTACCGTCTTCATGGAGTCGTTTTTCTTTCTTTTTATAGTAGCGGCAGGCGTCGCGACAGACGAGGACCGGGCCTTCTGCTTTGATCTCACTCATTTTCGGCACCTCCTACCAGATGACAGGCGACGCTGCGGCCTCGTCCCGTGTTGCGCATGGCCGGGATCTCGCGCCGGCAGATATCCTGCGCGTAGGGGCAACGCGGCGCGAAGACACACCCCGGCGGCAGGTCGGACAGATCCGGCAATGACCCTTCGATGCTCTTCAGCGGTTCGTGCTCGTCGACGGTAAAGGTCGGGAAGCTCTCGATCAGGCCGCGGGTATAGGGGTGGAGCGGTTCCACCATGACGACGTCGACGGGGCCTGTTTCCATGAGGCTGCCGGCGTAGAGCACCGCTACGTTCTTACAGGTGGCGGAGACGACGGACATGTCGTGCGTGATCATGACGCGGGTGATCCCCAGCTTCTCTTCCAGCTTGACGATCTCTTCCAGGATCTGGTTCTGGGTGACGACGTCGAGTGCGGTGGTCGCCTCATCCATGATCAAAAGCTGCGGGTTCAGGATCAGGCTCATGGCGATGGAGACTCGCTGCAGCATGCCGCCGGACAGTTCGTGCGGATAGAGGTCGTAAACGCGGGGCGGCAGGTTGACCAGGTCGAAGGTCTCCTCGATGCGCGCGCGGATC
>JAFRYQ010000081.1 GCA_017437565.1 Bacillota bacterium | reverse complement strand
TGGGGCGAGCCGATCCCGATTGTTTTCTGCGAGAAATGCGGATACGTCCCGCTGCCGGAAGAGGAACTTCCGCTGCTTCTGCCCGAAGTGGAAAGCTATGAACCGGCCGACGACGGTTCCTCGCCCCTCTCCAAGATGACCGACTGGGTCAATACCACCTGCCCCTGCTGCGGCGGCCCCGCAAAGCGGGAGACCGATACCATGCCGCAGTGGGCCGGTTCCTCCTGGTATTATCTGCGCTATACCGACCCGCAGAACGAGTCATGCCTGGCCTCTCCGGAAGCCCTGAAATACTGGCTGCCCGTGGACTGGTATAACGGCGGCATGGAACATACCACCCTGCACCTGCTTTACAGCCGCTTCTGGCATCACTTCCTCTATGACGAGAAGGTCGTGCCCGTGCCGGAACCCTATCAGAAGCGGACTTCTCATGGCATGATCCTCGGAGAGGACGGCGAGAAGATGTCCAAATCCCGCGGCAACGTCATCAATCCGGACGATATCGTAAAGGAATTCGGCGCGGATACGCTGCGGACTTACGAGATGTTCATCGGCGCCTTCGAACAGGCGGCGGCCTGGTCCACCGACGGCGTCAAGGGATGCCGGCGCTTCCTGGACCGTGTCTGGAAGCTGAAGGACTCCGTCACGTCGGCCGGCGGCTACAGCAAGGCGCTGGAAACCAGGATGCACCAGACCATCAAGAAGGTCAGCCAGGACTACGAAGGCCTGAAATTCAACACGGCCCTGGCCGCGCAGATGGCGCTCCTCAACGAATTCAACCGGGCCGGCAGCGTCACCCGCGACGAGTGGAAGACCTTCCTGCTGCTCCTGAACCCGGTCGCGCCGCACATCACGGAGGAACTCTGGGAAGAAAGCGGCTTCGAAAGCCGCTGCTACGCGCAGAAATGGCCGGTCTGGGACGAAGCGAAGACCATCGAGGATACCGTGGAGATGGCAGTTCAGGTGAACGGGAAGATGCGCGCGACCGTCGTCATCCCCCGCTCCGCCGATAAAGAGACGGCTCTCTCCACTGCGAAAGCCGAGCTCGGAAGCCGCCTTGCGGGCGTGACCATCCTCAAGGAGATCTACGTCCCCGGAAGAATAATCAATTTTGTTGTGAAATAAGGAGATGATTCTGTTATGACGAAAGTCACTATCGTATCCGGCTTCCTGGGAGCCGGCAAAACCACCCTGATCCGCAAGCTGATCGAAGAGGTATTCAGGGGAGAAAAAATCGTACTGATAGAAAACGAATACGGAGAGATCGGCATCGACGGCGGCTTCCTGAAAGACGCCGGCGTCACCATCACCGAAATGAACTCCGGCTGCATCTGCTGCACCCTGGTCGGCGACTTTACCGAAGCCCTGCAGCAGGTCATCCGCGACTTCGCCCCGGACCGCATCATCATCGAGCCCAGCGGCGTCGGCAAGCTGTCCGACATCATTGCCGCGGTGGAGAAGGTGAAGGCCTTCGCAGACCTGACCATCTCCGAGCGGATCGCGGTCGTGGATGCCAAGAAGGCGAAGATCTACATGAAGAATTTCGGCGAATTCTTCGCCAACCAGGTGCAGTACGCCTCCACCGTCATCCTGAGCCGCACCCAGCTGATCGACGAAGCAAAGCTCGAAGAGGCTGTCGCGCTGCTGCGCACGCAGAATGCGGAAGCGCCGCTGATCACGACCCCCTGGGACGAGCTGTCGGCGGAAGCCATCCGTCACGCTTTCGAGCGCAGCGACGTGGAAAACCTCCTGCTGCCGATCGATATGCACGACGATGATGACGACGAAGACGAGGAATGTGAATGCCACCATCATCACCATCACGACGATGACGATAAAGAGCACGAATGCTGCCATCACCATCACCATGACGACGATGATGACGAAGAAGAGCATGAACACCATCATCACCACCATCACGACGGCGAAGAATGCGACGATCCCGAGTGCGAATGCCATCACCATCATCACGATGATGACGATGACGACGAGGAGCACGAATGCTGCCATCACCATGAGCACCATCACGACGAAGAGCACGGGCATCACGGCCACGAGCACCATCATCACCACCATCACCATCATCCGGGCGAGCACGACGCGGACGAGGTCTTTACGAGCTGGGGACGGGAGAGTGCCCGGAAATATACGGAAGAAGAGCTTGAAGGTATCCTGAAAGCGCTGGCGGACGAAAGCGGCGAATACGGCCAGATCATCCTGCGCGCCAAGGGCATCATCCCGATGGCGGACGGCAGCTGGCGGCAGTTCGACATGGTCCCGGAAGAAAGCGAAGTCAGGACCTGCGGGGCGGACTATACCGGCCGGATCTGCGTCATCGGCTGCGAACTGAAAGAAGAGAAGCTGGCTGAGCTTTTCGGCCTGAAATAAGGAGAACCCATGATCCCTGTCTATATCGTCGCCGGCCTGCTGGACAGCGGCAAGACGACGTTTATCGAGAGCACGCTGATGGAGCAGGAGTGGATGTCAAAGGGCACCACGCTCCTGATCCTCTGTGAGGAAGGCGAGCACGAGCTCACGGAAGAGTATAAGCGCAGGAAAAAGCTGGTCAGCATCCCCATCGGCTCTCCGGACGTCTTCACGAAGGATTACTGCGAAGAGATCACGGCAGCGATGAAGCCGGCGCAGATCATCATCGAGTTCAACGGCATGTGGAATCTGAAGGATTTTCTGCAGAAGGATTTCCCGAAGAACTGGGGCCTGGCCGGGATCTACTCCGTGGTCAACGGCGAAGATCTCGAGCTGGTCATGAACAACATGCGCAATCTCTTCATGACCCAGCATACCGAATCCGACCTGATCGTGATCAACCGCTGCCGGAAGGACTTAAACCGCCAGCAGTTCCGCAAGGCCATCAAGCTGCAGAACCCCATCGCTCAGCTGATCTTCGAGTCGGTGACCGGCGAGATCATCGAGTTCGGCGAAGAGGATCTGCCTTACGATATCAAGGCGCCGGCTTTCACTGTGGACGATATCGACTACGGCACCTTCTTTTCCGACGCCTCGGAAAACCCGGAGCGCTATCTGCGGAAGAAGATCACCTTCCTCTGCCAGATGTTCCGTCCCGTGGGTATGCCGCGCAACATGTTTGTGCCCGGCCGGAAGATCATGGCCTGCTGCGCGGCGGATATTCAGTTCTACGGTTTCCCCTGCAAGAGCGACCGGCCGCTGCGCTTCGCGAACAACAGCTGGCATATCATCACCGTGGAATTCGGAACGGAAAAAAGAAAGGATCCCCGAAGCGGGAATCCGGTGCAGGCGCCGGTGCTGCGTCTGATCGATCTGAAGGATGCCGAAGCGCCGGCCGAAGAGGTCGTGACGCTGTAAGAGCATAAAGAGACCCGGGATGCCGTTCCTTACTTTTTGACGCCTAGCCTTCGCTAAGCGGGTTACCGCACTCAGGCTTTTGCCTTCCACTCGACGGAGGCCTGACAGCCACCTGAAGATATAGGAGTCCCTTATGTCATACTGTAGGTTCAAAAACTGTAAGGCTGTCGTACAACCCAGGCAGCTCAAAGTATAGCATAAAATCTCTGTTTGAGCAAGGTCTTTTTCCAAAACGGAGGAGGTAATTTATGAAGACCATCATCACCATCGGACGTGAATTCGGAAGCGGCGGCCACGAGATCGGCTTCCGCCTGGCGGAAGAACTGGGAATCCCTTTCTATGACAAGCTGCTGGTCTCCATGGTGGCGGAAGAGGGAGAATTCGCGCAGAAATATCTGGAGGAAATGGATGAAAAGGTAAACATTCATATCGCTCCGTTTCTGGCGACCCGCTCCAATTATTCCGTGTACAACCAGCCGGTCAGCGACAAGATCTTTTTCCGGCAGGCGGAGATCATCCGCAAGCTGGCGGACGAAGGCGCCTGCGTGATCGTGGGCCGCTGCGCGGACTATATCCTGGAAAAGCATCCGGATCTGCTCCGCGTTTTCCTTTTTGGCGAACTGAAAGACCGCGTCGCCCGGAAGGAAGCCATGAATCTGGAGATCGAAGAGTCCGACATGACGAAGCACGTCCAGAATACGGACAAAAAGCGCTCCCGCTACTACCGTCACTATACCGGTAAAGTCTGGGGCGACAGGGACAACTACGATCTCTGCATCAATACCAGCGTGATCGGCATCAACGAAACGGTGGAGCTGCTGAAGCGCCTGGTGCTGGCAAGAGAAGAGGAGAAATAAAGGCTCTTGTGTTTCCGCAGGAGAGATGATACAATAATATATCAGGATAATAAGGCTTCGGTTTCACGAAAAAACTCATAGGAGGAAAACATGAAAGAAGATTTTTTACAGGATCTCGGCATCTTTAATACGGCCGGGATTTACCGCAACCTGACGCCCGCCGAACTGACGGAGATCGCGCTGATGCGCGGCGAAGGCATCTTAAGCAAGACCGGCGCCCTGGTGATCGAGACCGGCAAGTACACCGGCCGCTCTCCGGACGACAAATTCATCGTGGACGTCCCGAAGATCCACAAAAAGATCGCCTGGGGCAAGGTCAACCGGCCCATCTCGCTGGAGAAGTACAAAGCCATCCGCGCCAAGATGGTCGCCTATCTGCAGGGACGCGAACTGTTTGTCTTCGACGGCTTCGCCGGCGCGGATCCCGACCACAGGAAGAAATTCCGCATCGTCAACGAGCTGGCCTGCCAGAACCTCTTCATCCATCAGCTGCTGATCCGTCCGACGGAGAAGGAACTGAGATATTTCGGCAAGCCGAACTTCACCATCATCTGCGCGCCGGATTTCCACTGCGACGCCGCCATCGACGGCGTACACAGCGAAGCGGCTATCCTGGTCAACTACGTGGATAAGGAAGTCCTGATCGCCGGTTCCGCCTATGCGGGCGAGATCAAGAAGAGCGTCTTCTCCGTCATGAACTTCCTGATGCCGCTGGAGGACGTGCTGCCGATGCACTGCTCCGCCAATATGGATCCGGTCACGCACGAGACCGCCGTTTTCTTCGGCCTGTCCGGCACCGGCAAGACCACCCTGTCCGCGGATCCGAACCGCAAGCTGATCGGCGACGACGAGCACGGCTGGTCTGAGAACGGCGTGTTCAACTTCGAAGGCGGCTGTTATGCGAAATGCATTAACCTGAAAGAAGAAAACGAACCCGAGATCTTCCACGCGATTCGTTTCGGCTCCCTCGTGGAGAACGTCATCATCGACGAAGAGACGAGAGAACTGGATTTCGACGATGCTTCCCTGACCGAGAATACCCGTGTCGGCTACCCGATCGAATATATCGACAATGCACAGATTCCCGGCATCGGCGGCATTCCGAAGGTGGTTATTTTCCTGACGGCCGACGCTTTTGGCGTTCTGCCTCCCATTTCCCGTCTGGACAAGAACGCGGCCATGTATCACTTTGTAACCGGCTTCACCTCCAAGCTGGCCGGCACCGAACGCGGCGTCAAGGAACCGCAGCCGACTTTCTCCACTTTGTTCGGTGAGCCCTTCATGCCGATGGATCCGTCCGTTTACGCGCAGATGCTGGGCGAAAAGCTGGATAAATACGGCACCAAAGTATATCTGGTTAACACCGGCTGGTCCGGCGGATCCTACGGTGTCGGCTCCCG
>JAFRYQ010000080.1 GCA_017437565.1 Bacillota bacterium | reverse complement strand
GTCTTCGTCTTCACGCCGCGCGGGGAAGTCATCGACCTGCCGGCCGGTTCCACGCCGCTGGACTTCGCCTTTAAGATCCATACCGACGTCGGCTGTAAATGTGTCGGCGCCAAGGTAAACGGCAAGATGGTCACCATCGACCACAAGCTGAATAACGGCGATATCGTAGAGATCGTCACCTCCGCCAATGCCAGCGGGCCTTCCAATGACTGGCTGAAGATCGTCAAGAGCTCTACGGCCAAGACCAAGATCCGTCAGTTCCTGCGGAAGGCCAACCGCTCGGACGACGTAGACCGCGGAAAAGACCTGCTGGATAAATACGTCAAGAAAAAGGGCTACGACCCGCAGCTGGTGGAACGCGCCGCGAATATGAACCGGGCCATGAAGGAACTCGGTATCGCCAACGGCATGGATGAGCTCTATGTCCAGATCGGCAAGAACAGCGCTTTGCTCAGCAAATACGCTGCCCAGCTCTTCAAATATTACGACGAGGAACAGCTCCTGGCCAGCCGCAAGGAAGAGGAGCGGGCAAAAGCGCTTCTCGCCAGCGGTGAGAAGAAAGAGCGCGAAGACCGCAGCCGCCGTGACAATCCGGGCATCATCGTCAAAGGTGCGGATAACCTGATGATCCGTATCGCCCGTTGCTGTAACCCGGTACCTGGTGACCAGATCGTCGGTTTCATCACCAAAGGGCGCGGGATCTCGGTCCATCGGGCCGACTGTTCCAATATCCTGTCGCTGCCGGAAGAAGAACGAGCCCGTTTCATTGACGTCGAATGGGAAGACCTGAAAGCGGATAAGTCCTATAACGCGGATATCTGCATCGTGACCGCCGACCGCAAGCGCATGTTCTCGGATATCTCCAAAGCCTGCGAAGATATGGACGTGCATATATCCGGCGTCAATGCCAAGAGCGGCAAAGACGGCGCCGTGCATATCATCCTGACGCTCTCCATCGCCAGTACCCAGCAGATGCAGAAGGTCCTGCGGACGCTGCGCAACGTCGAAGGCGTGAAAGACGTCTACCGCCAGCGTTCCTGATTCCTGAGCGGAGAAAGAGTATATGAGGATCGAAACATATCACACAGGCCCTTTGGCCGTGAATACTTACCTAGCCTGGGATGAGACCGGCCTCGCCGTGCTCGTCTATCCCGGTGGCTTTGACCGGCGCATCATGGATAGCGTGGCCCGCAACGAATTGCAGGTTCCCTATATCCTGCTTACCCACGGGCATTGTGACCACATCGGAGGCGTAGCTGAATTCAAAAGGCAACTCCCGGGCGCCTTGGTGATCGCCATGGCTGCGGAACGGGAACTGCTGGAAGATCCTTACCAGAACGCTTCCCGGGAGCTTCTCGGCCGTCCGCTTTCCGTCCCCGCTGATCTGTACGTGCAGGATGGGGAGACCCTGACGGTGGGGAATACCTGCTACCGGTTCCTGGCTACGCCCGGCCATTCCCGCGGCGGGATGTGTATTGTCACCAATGGCGTATGCTTTTCCGGTGACACCTTATTCCAGGGATCGGTGGGCCGGACCGATTTCTACGGCGGCGATATGGAACAGCTGATGCATTCCATTGCCACCAAGCTCTATACGCTGCCGGATGATACGCGCGTCTATCCCGGCCATATGGGTGAGACCAATATCGGATTTGAAAAGAGGTATAATCCGTTTGTACGGGGTTAAGATAGAGGCTTTTGCCAAACAAGACCAGCTTCTGGAGCTGGTCAATGAATTCTTCCGGCCGGATCAGTACGAGGTCCTGCCGGAAGAGACAGACTGGGGAGAAGCAACATCCAGCGGCCGCTACGAGAAGGTCTTCTGTTTCAATCAGGCCGGCACCGCCGACAAATACACGATCGGCCGGGAGATCTACCGGACTCTGGCGCCGGAAACCGGCGTCTATCCGGAGTGGGGCGTCCTGACCGGGGTGCGTCCGGTCAAACTGGCCGGCGAATTGATCCACCGGCTTGGCTCAGCAGCTGCCGCGCAGGAATATTTAAAAGATTCCTATCTGCTCGCGGATAAAAAAGCGCGTCTGCTTACGGAGATCTACGAGAGGCAGACGGCCAGCCTGGGAGCACCGGCGGCGGATAGTGTCGCGCTCTATATCGGCATTCCTTTTTGTCCGACCCGTTGTCTCTACTGCTCCTTCGCTTCCAACCAGGTGCCGCCCGCGGAGATCGCGGATTACCTGCAGGCCCTGTTAGTGGAGATCCGGGAGACTGGAGCCCTGATGCGGGCATCCGGATTGCGGCCGGAAAGCCTCTATATCGGCGGCGGTACCCCGACCACGCTGACCGCCGGCCAACTTGCCCGTCTGCTGGGGCAGGCGGCGGAAAGCTTTGATCTCTCCGGGCTGGCCGAGTATTGTGTCGAAGCGGGACGTCCCGACACCATCGACCGCGAAAAACTGCATGTGATCCGGGACGCCGGCGTCGGCCGGATCAGCATCAATCCGCAGACCCGCCATGCCGCGACACTGGAGCGGATCGGCCGGAAACACAGTCCGGAAGAGATCGAACGCGCTTTTCAGGATGCTCTTGCCGTCGGTTTCTCCAGTATCAACTGCGACCTGATCGCGGGGCTTCCGGAAGAGACGCCGGCTGACTTCCGGGACAGCCTGAGCTGGGCGGAGAACCTCGGCGCGGATAATATCACGGTCCACGCGCTGGCTGTAAAACGCGCCTCGCGTCTGCGGGAGATCGACCCGGTCTTCCATTATAAGCAGGCAGCCAACGTGAAGGCGATGATCGATCACGCCGCGGAGGAATTACCGGCTCAAGGCTTCTTCCCGTACTATCTGTACCGGCAGAAACATATGGCTGGCTCCTGCGAAAACGTCGGCTATGCCCGTCCCGGGCAGGAAGGCGTTTATAACGTCCGCATTATGGACGAGCATCAGACCATCATCGCGCTCGGCGCCGGCGGGATCTCCAAGGTCTATTACCCGGAAGAGAACCGGCTGGAACGGGTCGCGAACGTAACCAATTACCGACAATATATTGACCGGCTCGAGGAAATGATCGAGCGTAAGAGAAAGGGAATATTCCATGTTGACTAATGCGCCGCGCGGCACAAAAGACGTTCTGCCGCAGCAGATCCACAAATGGCATTTTGTGGAGAAAAAATTCGTCCGGATCTGTGAAAGGTACGGCTTCCGTGAGATCCGCACCCCGGTGTTCGAGCATACGGAGCTCTTCCAGCGCGGAGTCGGGGATACCACCGACATCGTTCAGAAAGAAATGTATTCTTTCAACGACCACGGCGGACGTAATATCACGCTGAAACCGGAAGGGACCGCTTCCGCGGCGCGCGCTTTTGTCGAGCATAAGATCTTCGCGGAAACGCAACCGACCAAATATTATTACGAAACGGCCTGTTACCGCTATGAAAAACCGCAATCCGGGCGTCTGCGCGAATTCCACCAGTTCGGGATCGAGACCTTCGGCAGCCGTAACATGCTGGCGGATGCCGAAGTCATCAGCCTGGCCAACGATTTTCTGACCGAATGCGGCGTAAAGGACATCGAACTGCGCATCAACAGCGTCGGCTGCCCGTCCTGCCGGGCCCGTTACCGGGAAGCCCTTCAGGATTATTTCCGTCCTTATTACGATCAGCTCTGCGATACCTGCAAGGATCGCTTTGAACGGAATCCGATGCGCATCATCGACTGCAAGTCGCCGGAAGATCATGCCATCGCGGTAGGCGCGCCGAGCATTCTGGATTATCTCTGTGAGGACTGTGAGAACGCGTTTTCCGATCTGCAGAAGAACCTGCAGGCGCTGGGGATCGCTTATACGGTCGATCCGACCATCGTGCGCGGACTCGACTATTATACCAAGACCGCTTTTGAATTTGTGACCAATCAGATCGGCGCGCAGGGGACCGTCTGCGGCGGCGGCCGTTACGACGGGCTGATCCGCGAGATCGGCGGACAGGACGTACCGGGAGTCGGGTTCGGCCTCGGCATCGAACGCCTGCTCCTGCTCATGGAAGCTTCCGGCGTCACCTTCCCGGAGCCGGCCGCCAGCGATGCTTTGATCGTCGTTATGGGGGAGGAAGCGAAAGCCTGCGGCCTGAAGCTGCTTAAAGAATTCCGCGACAAGGGCCTGAAAGTGGAAATGGACGTGATGGGCCGCAACATCAAAGGGCAGATGAAATACGCCGACCGGCTGGGTGCGCGCTACGCCATCGTCATCGGCGAGAACGAGCTGGCTTCCGGCCAGGCCCAGGTGAAAGACATGCAGGCATCCAGCCAGTCGCAGGTGGCCTTTGACCGTTTATATGAGCTGTTAGCCGGAAAAGAAATGAATTGACAGGAGAGAGAGCTATGGGAGAGATCATGAAAAGAACGCATATGTGCGGCGTTCTTACGGAAGAAAACATCGGCGCGGAAGTCTGCCTGAACGGCTGGGTCGCCAAGCAGAGAAGCCTGGGCAGCATCATCTTCTGTGATCTGCGCGATAAGACCGGCATCACCCAGATCGTTTTTGACGATAACACCGCCCCGGAAGTTTTCGCGGAAGCGGAGACCCTGCGCAGTGAGTTCTGCATCGGCATCCACGGTAAAGTGCGTGAACGCAGCGCCAAAAATCCAGGCCTCGTGACCGGTGGCATCGAAGTCCTGGCCGACAGCCTGAAGATCTACGCGGCTTCGGAAACGCCGCCGATCTACGTGCGGGACGACGATAACGTCGATGACAACCTGCGTCTGAAATACCGTTATCTTGACTTGCGCAAACCGCGCATGCAGAAGATCCTGAAGACCCGGCATGAGATGCTGCAGGTGACGCGCCGCTATTATTCGGAAGTCGGCTTCACCGAGGTGGAGACGCCGACGCTGATCAAAGCGACGCCGGAAGGCGCCCGCGACTATCTGGTACCGAGCCGTCTTTCCCACGGATCCTTCTACGCGCTGCCGCAATCGCCGCAGCTTTTCAAGCAGCTGCTGATGGTCAGCGGCTTGGACCGTTATTTCCAGGTAGCGCGGTGCTTCCGCGATGAAGATCTCCGTTCCGACCGTCAGCCGGAGTTCACCCAGATCGATCTGGAAATGTCTTTCGTGGAGACAGATGACGTCCTGGCCATTCAGGAAGGATTCCTGAAGCGTCTCTTTAAAGAGATGAAGGGCATCGATATCGAAACGCCCCTGCCGCGTATGACCTATCAGGAAGCGATGGAACGCTTCGGCTCCGATAAGCCGGATCTGCGCTTCGGATTTGAACTGAAGAAACTGAACGACGTGGTGGCGGGGAGCGATTTCAAAGTCTTCCAGGATACACTGGCTGCCGGCGGCGACGTGCGCGGGATCTGCATCGAGGATGCTTCTGATAAATTCAGCCGTAAAGACATCGATAAGATCACTGAGAATGCCAAGCATTTCGGCGCCAAAGGCCTGGTCTGGATCCGCATGGAAGAAGGGGAGATCCGCTCTTCCGTAAATAAATTCTTCAGCCAGGAAAAACTGGCGGAGATCGCCGCCGTTTTCGGAGCGAAGAAGAACGACCTGATCCTGATCGTCAGCGACCGTAAAAAGGTCGTGTTCGATACCTTAGGCTTCCTGCGCCGCCATATGGCCGGCCGCCTGGGCCTCCTGGACGATAATACTTACGCCATGCTATGGGTCGTGGATTTCCCCATGTTCGAAGTGGATGAGGAGACAGGGGAACTGAAAGCCATGCATCATCCGTTCACGCATCCGAAGAACGAAGATATCCCGCTTCTGGATACGGATCCGGGCGCGGTACGGGCAGACGCTTACGACATCGTCATCAACGGTTATGAAGCCGGTGGCGGCAGCATCCGTATCCATGAATCGGATCTGCAGAAGAAGATCTTCGAGATCCTAAAACTGACGCCGGAAGAATGCGAGCAGAAGTTCGGCTTCCTGCTTGACGCCTTCCGCTATGGGGCGCCGCCGCACGGCGGCCTGGCCTTCGGCTTTGACCGGCTGGTCATGCTGATCACCGGCGAACTCGATATCCGTGACGTCATCGCTTTCCCGAAGAACCAGAAAGCGCAGTGCCTGCTCTCCGGAGCGCCGGCACCGGTCGACGCCTCCCAGCTTGCGGAACTGGCGATCGGTATTACGGAATGAGACGTATCGGGATAATGGGCGGGACCTTTGATCCCGTGCATCTTGGCCATACCGGTATCGCGGAGGCAGCCGCCCGGGAACTCGCTCTGGATGAAGTCCGTATCATGCCGGCTTTCGTCCAGCCCTTTAAACAGGACCGGGAAGTCAGCCCGGCACAGTACCGGCTGGCTATGCTGAAGCTGGCTGCGATGGAGAGCCGGGCGAATCTCACGGTGGATACTTGGGAGATCGAACGGGGCTGCGTCTCCTATACCTATGATACGTTGTACCACCTGACCAAAGCCGAACCGGACGTTCAGTTCTATTTCATCCTGGGCTCCGATTCGCTGTTGACCATCGAGACCTGGTACCGGGCTAAACAGCTCCTCCGGTTGACCGGTTTCGCGGTGGGTTCCCGCCCGACCAACGATCTCGTGCAGGTGGAACAGAAAGCAGAGGCGATCCGTCGCCAATATGGTGCCGAGATCATCCTGATCCGTGAGCTCATGCTTCCCGTCAGTTCCACGATGATTCGCGACCTGGTCCGGTCCGGACAGCCGATATCCGGTCTGGTCAGCCCGCTGGTGGAGAATTACATCTATGAACAGAGACTCTATTCTGAAGGAAGCCTATGAGCTTCTGCCCGCGCGGCGCCGCCGCCATACGGAAGGAGTCCGGGAGACGGCCATCCGCCTGGCCAAGCTCTACGGGGAAGATCCGGATAAAGCAGAACTGGCGGCGGTCTGCCACGATATGATGCGGATCCGCGAAATCGACCGTTTAAACGAACTGATCGACGCTTATGGGATCGCGCCCCGTTATAAAGGAAACCCGGCTTTAGCGCACAGCAAGCTGGCCGCAGCCGTGATGCGTAAGGATTTCGGGATCGACGATCCGGAGCTCTTAAATGCCGTATGCTATCATACGACAGGCCGCGCCGGGATGAGCCGGTTGGAAATGATCATCTATTTGGCGGATGCCATCGAGCCGTCCCGGGATTATCCCGGTGTCGAAGAGATCCGCCGGCTGGCGGAGACGGACCTGGAAGAAGCGACACGCGCCATGCTGGAACATTCCGTCGCTTACGTCCGGGAAGCCGGACAGGAATTGGATCCGGATTCCCTGGCCGCGATCCGGTATCTCAACCGATCCCACACGGATATAGATATGAAAGAGGAGAAAAGAATGGATAGCAAACAAGCTGCATATCGGGCTGCCGCAGTGCTCGATGCCAAGAAAGGCGAGGAGATCGTGATCATCAACGTCGCGGAAAAATCTTCTTTTGCTGACTATATGGTAGTAGCCACCGGGCGTTCTTCCCGTCAGGTCGCGGCTCTGGCCGATGACGTCGAAGACGCGCTGACTGCCGACGGATACGACCTGCGTAGCGTCGACGGAAAAAACGGAACCGGCTGGGTGCTCCTGGATTTTGGCGACGTCATCATTAACGTATTCGAGCGTGAAACACGCGAACGATATAATATTGAAAAGGTCTGGGGCGATTGCCCGACTGAAAGCTATGGGAAAGAGGAGTAGGTAAAGATGGAACAGAAGTACGATTTCCAAGCGATCGAGAAGAAATGGCAGAAGTACTGGGACGAGAACAAGACCTTCCGGACCGATGCCGGCGACTTCAGCAAGCCGAAGTTCTACGCGCTGGATATGTTTCCTTATCCTTCGGGACAGGGACTGCACGTCGGGCATCCGGAAGGATATACCGCGACGGACGTGATCTCCCGCATGAAGAGAATGCAGGGCTTCAACGTTATGCATCCGATGGGCTTTGATGCCTTCGGCCTGCCTGCCGAGCAGTATGCTCTGAAAACCGGCCATCATCCCGCGGAATTTACCTACGCCAACATTGATCATTTTCGCGACCAGATCAAATCGCTCGGTTTCTCTTACGACTGGGATCGTGAAGTATCGACCTGCGATCCGGAATATTACCGTTGGACACAGTGGATCTTCCTGCAGCTCTATAAACGGGGCCTGGCCTATATCGCGGAAATGCCTGTCAACTGGTGCCCGGGCCTGGGCGCCGTGCTGGCCAACGAAGAAGTGATCGACGGCAAATCCGAAGTCGGCGGCTTCCCGGTCATCCGCAAAAACATGCGGCAATGGGTACTGAAGATCACCGAATACGCGGAACGGCTCCTGGAAGGTCTGGATGACCTCGACTGGCCGGAGTCCACGAAAGAGATGCAGCGCAACTGGATCGGCAAATCCATCGGCGCCGACGTCGTCTTCAGCATTCAGGGTACGGATAAGGAATTCACCGTCTTCACCACTCGTTGCGACACGCTCTTTGGCGCTACCTATTGCGTCATGAGCCCGGAACATCCCTTTGTGAACCAGATCACGACGCCTGAATATAAGGATGCCGTCGAAGCTTACCAGAAGGAATGCGCGACCAAATCCGATCTGGAACGTACCGATCTGAATAAAAATAAGACCGGTGTCTTCACCGGTGCCTACGCCATCAATCCGGTCAACGGGAAGGCGGTACCGATCTGGATCTCCGACTACGTCCTCGCTTCCTACGGGACCGGCGCCATCATGGCTGTTCCGGCGCACGATACGAGAGACTATGAATTCGCGAAGAAATTCGATCTGGAGATCATCCCGGTCCTGGAGGGTGGCAATATCGAAGAAGAAGCCTATATCGGCGACGGCGTCCACATCAACAGTGAATGGCTGAACGGGCTCGATAAACAGGAAGCGATCGACAAGATGGCCGACTGGCTCGAAGCCCACGGACGCGGCGGACGCAAGATCCAGTACAAGCTGAGAGACTGGCTCTTCTCCAGACAGAGATACTGGGGTGAACCGATTCCGATCATCCACATGGAAGACGGCACCATGCGCACGGTCGACGAAAGCGACCTGCCGCTGGAACTGCCGGTTACCGACAACTATAAGCCGAGCGGCGACGGCGAATCCCCCCTGGCGCACTGCGAGGACTGGCTGAACGTCGAGATCGACGGCATGAAGGGCAAACGCGAGACCAACACCATGCCGCAGTGGGCCGGTTCCTGCTGGTATTATATGCGTTATCTGGATCCGCATAACGATCAGGCGCTGGCGGCCAAAGAACTGCTGGATCACTGGCTCCCGGTCGACCTGTACGTTGGCGGCGCCGAACACGCGGTCCTGCACCTCCTTTATTCGCGTTTCTGGCATAAGGTGCTCTATGATTGCGGTGTCGTTTCATCGCCCGAACCTTTCCAGAAGCTCTTCCATCAGGGCATCATTCTCGGTTCGGACGGGGTCAAGATGTCAAAATCCCGCGGCAACGTTGTCAATCCGGATGAGATCGTGCAGAGCCACGGTGCCGACGCCCTCCGTCTCTATGAGATGTTCATGGGACCGCTCGAAGCCTCGCTGCCCTGGTCTTCGGAAGGCGTAAACGGGTCCAAAAAATGGCTGGACCGCGTCTGGCGCATGGCCGCGGATGAAAATATGGTCACGGATGAAGAAGTACCTGAACTGGCTTATAGCTATAACTATACGGTCAAGAAAGTTACGGAAGACATCGACACGCTGAATTTCAATACTGCTATCAGCCAGATGATGATCTTTGTCAACGATTGTTATAAACTCGGCAAGATCAATCGCCAGATGTTGATCGGCCTAGCGCAGATGGTATCCTGCTTCGCGCCGCATATGGGCGAAGAGCTCTATACCAGCCTGACTGGAGAGGAGACCGTGACTTATTCAACATGGCCGACCTATGACGAAAAAGCCCTGGTTCTAGATGCTGTGGAGATCGCGGTCCAGATCAACGGGAAAGTGAAGACCCGTACGAATATCTCCAGCAGCCTGGATCGTGACGCCATGCAGCAATTAGCCTATACGGATCCCCAGATCACCGCTCTTACGGAAGGGAAGACCATCGTAAAAGTCATCGCGGTTCCGGGGAGATTACTGAATATCGTAGTAAAATGAGAGGAAAAAAAGAAACCATTAAAACTGAGATAAAAACAAAAACGGAAACCGCGGCCGGAAAACGAGCCGCGGCTTCCGGAAAAACTGCGGCTCCCGTTAAAAGAGTCCGCAAACAAGCCGCAAAAGCCGTTAAGAAGGAACCGGATAACAGTGGCGTAAGCCTTCGCAAAACACCGGCCCGCACCGGGACGTCACGCAGCAAAAAAGCGAAAGCCGCCCAGAATCTGAAGATTTTCCCGATCGGCGGCCTGAACGAGATCGGCAAAAACCTGACCGCGTTGCAGTATATGGATGAGATCCTCATCATCGATTGCGGCATGTCTTTCCCCAACGTCGGCATGTATGGCATCGACGTCGTCATTCCGGATTTCACCTATCTGGTGGAGAATGCCGCTAAGATCCTCGGGGTTGTCGTCACGCACGGACATGAAGACCACATCGGCGCGATTCCTTATCTTCTCAAGCGTATCAACGCCCCGGTCTACGGAACGCGGATCACGCTCGGCCTGATCGAAAACAAATTGCGGGAACACGGGATCGTCGCCGATCTGAAACCCATCCAGGCCGGTGACACGATCGAATTAGGCAGTTTTAAAGTGGAGACCGTCCGTACGACGCATTCCGTCGCCGACGCCATCTGTCTTTATATCAGCACTCCGGCAGCCTCGCTTTTCCATACCGGAGATTTTAAGATCGACTATACGCCGATCGACGGCGAACCGATCGATCTGAAGAAATTCGCGGAGATCGGTGACCGCGGCGTGGATATCATGCTGGCGGACAGCACCAACGCCTTGCGTCCCGGCTTTACCAAGTCTGAGCAGCACGTTGCGGAAGCGCTCGACGGCATCTTTGGGAAGGCGAAAGGGCGTATCATCATCGCGACTTTCTCTTCCAACGTCAACCGTGTCCAAAAGATCATCGACCTGACGCATAAATACGGAAGGCATTTCGCCGTTTCCGGACGCAGCATGGAGAACGTCGTCGCGCTGGCCCAGGAACTCGGCTATCTGAAGGTCCCAGCCGGCTGCTACGCGAGCCTGGAAGATATGCATTCCCTGCCTGACAGCAAAATCGTGATCATCACGACCGGCAGCCAGGGCGAACCGATGTCGGCGCTGGCCCGCATGGCCAATGACGCGCACCGCAGCGTCAAGCTGCGGAAAGGGGATATGGTCATCCTGTCCTCGACACCGGTGCCCGGTAATGAGCGCAGCGTATCGGACGTGGTGAACCGCCTCTATGATAAAGGCGTAGAAGTCATCCATAATGAGATCGCCGATATCCACGTTTCCGGACACGCCTGCCGGGAAGAACTGAAACTGGTCCATTCCCTGATCCACCCGCATTTCTTCATGCCCGTGCACGGGGAATCCCGACATCTGGTCGAACATGGCAAACTGGCTGTCACCCTGGGTATGCCGAAAGAGAACGTTTTCATCCTGCGGAATGGCGACCAGCTCTCCGTCGATCACGAAAAGGCGGTGAAGTTCGAACAAGTCGTCAGCGCGGAAGACGTACTGGTCGACGGACTCGGTGTCGGTGACGTCGGCAACGTCGTTCTCCACGACCGGGAACTTCTTTCCACGTCGGGGCTTCTCGTCGCGGCGGCCGTGATCGACCGGGCAGCCGGCGAACTGGTCTCCGGTCCGGAGATCGTCACGCGCGGTTTTATCTATGTGAAGGAACACGAAGATATGGTTCTGGAACTCGCGGACCAGGCCGGCAGCGCGATCCAGGAGCGGCTGACCGCCGGGATCACCGATTTTACGGAGATCAAGAACCACATGCGCGACCGTCTGCGCCATTATATCTATGAACATACCGGCCGCAGTCCCATGATCCTGCCAATCGTACTCGATGCATAAGAGGTATTTGCAATCAGCGGGAAATATGATAAAATAACTATGTATTGATATGAAAACCAATCGT
>JAFRYQ010000079.1 GCA_017437565.1 Bacillota bacterium | reverse complement strand
GTCGCCGCGGAGACCGTCTGGGGCAGCTGGCTTTATATCGGCCTGACCATTGTGATCGGTGGAGCTTACAGCCTGTATCTGGCGAAGCGTGTTGAGACGCCGGCATACGATCAAATGGATGCGTAACAGCTATCTGCCCCGGCTCACCGCACATCTGCGCCGTTTTATGAATTAAGGCATTTAAAAACCGGCCTGTTGTGACAACAGACCGGTATTCTTTTTGGCTTTTCCGATTAGGCTCAGGCTAAGCGGTCGTAGATCGCCCGCACGGCGTTTTCGTAATCCTCTTCATCAACGGCGACCGTCATATGCATCTTATCGGTGCCATGGTCGATCAGCTTAATGCCGATATGCCGTTCGGACAGAGCGGAAAGGACTTTGATGGCGATGGTCGGAGAACTGCCCAGTTCCCGGCCGACAATGCCGATCACGGCGACATTCCCGTTGGAATACACCGCGGTTTCGCCGATGCGGCTGGCCAGGGTCCGTTCGATGCGCTCCAGGACCGGCTCGATGGCGCTCCGCTCCCCGCCGAAGTAGGAGCGCTCGCGGAAGCTGTCCCGAGCCGCGATCAGTGTCAGCGAGTCGATGGAAGCGAGAATGCTGGAGACCGCCACGCCGGCCTCGTTGAAGGCGGTGAGCACCTGGCCGCGCAGCCAGGCGTCCTCGTTCACGCCGGCTTTATCCACGGTGACGGCAATATAGCCGGTCTTGCCGGAAATGCCGGAAATATCCAGTTTGCCGCTGTAATAACGGGCGTTGGTCACGACCAGCGTCCCGGCATCCTGCGGTCTCAGCGTATTGCGGATCTGCATTGGGATCTGGAGCTTATCCACCGGGAAGACCGCGTCCGGATGCATGACCTGCGCGCCCAGATAGGCGAGCTCGCGCAGTTCCCGATAGGTCAGCAGGGGCACCGGCGCCGGGTTTTTCACCACGGTCGGATCCGCTAAAAGCAGCCCGGAGACGTCGGTCCAGTTCTCATAGAGGTCCGCGCGCGCCGCCGCGGCGACGATACCGCCGGTGATGTCGGAGCCGCCCCGGGAGAAAGTCTCGATCTGGCCGCCCGGTCGGCAGCCGTAAAAGCCCGGGATGACCGCCCGTTCGTGCGCGGCCAGCGCGGTCTTCAGGAGCGGCATGCTGGCTGCTTCATCGTATTTTCCCCGGTCATCAAAGCGGATCAGCTCCGCCGCGTCCAGGAAGTCCCAGCCGGTCACTTCCGCCATTAAACGGGCGGTCAGGTATTCGCCCCGGCTAGCGACGTAATCATGGATCCAGGCCCGATAAGCCCGGCTGTCTTCGTAGAAGAGTTTTTCCCGGATCTCCCGGAATTCCGCGGCGATATCCAGGCCGGAGCCAAGGCCGGCGGCGATCTCCGCGAAACGCGCCTCCACAGCCCCCAATGCCGCTTCCGCCGCCTGCCGGTCATCCGTCTCCACGGCCATCAGCAGCAGATCCGTCACCTTCCGGTCGTCCTTATCTCGCTTTCCCGGCGCGGAAACGACCGCGTGACGCCGGCGCGGGTCCTCTTTCAGGATGGCGTCCACGTTGCGGAAGCAATCCGCATCCGCCAGGGAACTGCCGCCGAATTTCGCGGCGATCACGTCGGTCTCCCCGACTTCCAGTTTCTCTTTTACCTCTTCCCTGATCTGCTCGATGTCATAAGGCGTCGACTGGTAGACGAAATAGTTCAGCCAGTTGGAATAGAGCAGGTTCGCGCAGGAACGCCAGGTGACGAGCGGCGGCTTGCTCGGATCATCATTCGGGAAATAGTGTTCGGGGATCTCGGGATCGATCCCGGCCCGCACGTCGCGTTCGTATTCTTTCTTCAGGGTATCCGGGTCATATTCCGAATGCCCCATGATAAAGATCTGACGGTCGTCGACGGATTTTACCGCGAACAGCCCGGCCTTCTCGGAGGTGCAGATCACCTTCAGTTCCGGACAGGCTTCCACGTCTTCCCTCCGCACTTCGGTGTTCCGGCTATGCGGAACGTAGAACAGGTCATCAAAGCCGCGGAACAGCATGCCGGTCTTATATTCCAGCGTATGCGCATAAACGCCGGACAGTTTCTTCGGCATGCGGTATTTCCGGATCCCATAATGATAGTAGAGAGCCGCCTGCGCGCCCCAGCAGATGTGGAAGGTGCTGTGCACGTGGCTTTTGGACCACTCCATGATCTCGCACAGTTCATCCCAGTACTCGACCTCTTCAAACTCCATGAGCTCGACCGGCGCGCCGGTGATGATCATGCCGTCGTAATACTTCTGGCGGATCTGGTCAAAGGTCTTGTAGAAGGCGATCATATGCTCTTGCGAAGTATTGGTCGCCTTATGCGTACTGGTCTGCAGCAGCTCCAATTCTACCTGTAACGGCGTATTGCCCAGCAGCCTCGTCAGCTGGGTCTCCGTCTCGATCTTGGTCGGCATCAGGTTCAGGATCAGGATCTGCAACGGCCGGATATCCTGCGTCATAGCCCGGCGATCGGTCATGACGAAAACGTTCTCTTTGGTCAGGATCTCCACAGCAGGGAGATCATTGGGGACTTTAATTGGCATATATACACCACCTTCTATCAAAAATGCAGATTAGCTCTATCATACCACACTTAGCCGCAATCGCAAGCAGGATAAGCGCCTCCGCAAGAAAAAACGGGTCGCGGCGGTGCCAACGGCCCGATAGTCCTTATATGAGCAGTTTATACCCGTTTTACAAAGAGGGCCCGGACCGCGTTCAAAACCGCGATCACCATGACGCCGACGTCCGCGAAGATCGCCAGCCACATATTGGCAATGCCAAGCGCTCCCAGGAGCAGACAGATCAACTTGACACCGATGGCAAACCAGATGTTTTCATAAACGATGCGCATAGTGCGTCGCGCGATCCGCACTGCTTTCGCGATCTTCAAGGGATCGTCGTCCATCAGGACGACGTCAGCCGCTTCGATGGCCGCATCCGATCCCAACGCGCCCATGGCGATGCCGACGTCAGCCCGGGAAAGCACCGGCGCGTCGTTGATGCCGTCCCCCACGAAGGCCAGGGCCTCTTTCGCGGCCTTCCCCGCGAGCAACCGCTCGACTTCCGCGACTTTTTCCTGCGGCATCAGACCGCTTCGGTATTCCGGGATGCCCAAGTCCGCGGCGACGCTTTGTGCGACCCGTTCCTCGTCCCCGGTCAACATGACGATCTTACGGACCCCGGCAGTTTTCAGTTCCCGGATAGCCGGTCCGGCGGTTGCTTTGATCCGGTCCGCGATCAGGATATGGCCGGCATAGGCGCCGTCGACGGCCAGATGAATGACCGTCCCCGTCTCGTGACAGGCCTGCGGCTCTACGCCGACGGCCCGCATCAGTTTTTCATTCCCGGCCGCCACCTGATGGCCGTCCACGCAAGCCCGGACGCCCTGTCCGCTGATCTCTTCCAGTTCGGAAACGCAGGCCAGATCTGCCGCGGGCAGCTGATCGTTCTCCGCCGGTTCCTTACCCTGCAGATAGGCCCAGCGGATGCTGCGAGCGATGGGATGGGAAGAAGCGCTTTCGGCAAGCGCCGCCAGACGCAGCACTTCCCTTTCTTCCCGGTCACTGTGGTGAATGCCGACCACTTCAAAGCTCCCGTGTGTCAGCGTTCCCGTCTTGTCACAGACCAGGCATTTCACCTGCGACAGCTGTTCCAGAAAATTGGAGCCTTTGATGAGGACGCCTTCCCGGCTGGCTCCACCCAGCCCCGCGAAGAAAGAAAGCGGGATGCTGATGACCAGCGCGCAGGGACAGCTGATGATCAGGAAAGTCAGCGCCCGGTAGAGCCAGTCGCCCCAGGCTGCCGGAAGTCCCAAGGCCGTCATCCTTATGAGCGGCGGCAACAGCGCCAGCGCGATCGCCGAGAGGACGACCGCCGGCGTATATACCCGGGCGAAACGCGAGATGAAATTTTCCGAACGGCTCTTGCGGGAACTGGCATTCTCGACAAGGTCCAAGATCGTGGAAACCGTCGATTCCCCGAATTCCTTTGTCGTGCGGATCCGCAATACCCCGCTTAAATTGATGCAGCCGCTGATGATCTCATCGCCCGCGCGCACTCCGCGCGGCACGCTTTCTCCGGTCAGGGCACTGGTATCCAAGCTGGAATGCCCCTCTTCCACGATGCCGTCGATGGGCACTTTCTCACCCGGACGGCAGATGATGACCGTCCCGACCTCTACGTCATCCGGGTCGACCTGCACGATCTCCCCGTCTTCCTCGACGTTGGCGTAGTCCGGGCGGATGTCCATGAGCTCCGTGATATTGCGGCGGCTCTTGCCAACCGCGTAACTCTGGAACCATTCGCCGATCTGGTAGAAGAGCATGACCGCCACCGCTTCGGTATAATCGCCGCTCCGGTAAACGGCGAGGGCGATAGCGCCAAGCGTCGCGATCACCATGAGCAGGCATTCGTCAAAAGGCTGCCGGTTTTTGATCCCTTTGCCGGCTTTGAGCAGGATGTCGTAGCCGACTACGAGGTAGGGGACCATATAGCAGGCGAAGCGGGCCAGCCCCGTGACCGGCACGAAATGCAACGCGATCATCAAAGCCGCTGCCACCAGGATGCGGATCAGGTTTTTCTTCTGTTTCTTGTTCATATTCTTAGCGGTCCCAATAATAATAGCGATAAGCAAGGCTCCGTTCCCGGAGCCTCTTTTTCTCTACGTCGATCGCGATCAGGTTACAGGAAGATCTCGCAGTCGTCCTCGACCTTCTTGCAGTTCTTCAGGACTTCCTGCATGACCGTCTTTTCATCCGCGCCTTCTTCAAATTCGACCTTCATCTTCAGCGCCATGAAATTGACGACCGCTTCCTTTACTCCGGGCGTCTGGTTGGCGGCTACTTCCATCTTATTGGCACAGTTCGCGCAATCCACGTCGATCTTATAGGTCTTCTTCATCTTCTTCCTCCTCGGAATTTCCGGAAGCGGCTTGGTAATATGGCTTCCGTATCTGCACTTCGCTTTCTCACCTGGTCTTTTTATACCCTGACCATTCATCAATTAAACAATCGTTTAATTGATAGCTATAATATACTCCTCTTTCCGGTGAATGTCAACACGGCGTTCCAGTTTTAGAAAAAAACGAGTTTTGTTACCGGTTTCAAGCCAAAACCCGGCAACAAAACTCGAAAAATAAAAAATCTGGAACAACTCTTCCCCCGGCAAGGGTCAGCCGATCAAAGCGACCGCGACGTCGTTGACGTTGGTTCCGGTCGGCCCGGTCACGATCAAGCCACCGACGGCTTGCAAGGCGTGATAGGAGTCGTTTTCCGCCAGGACCCGGGAAACGTCGATTCCCTGCCGGGCAAGTTCGGCGGCGGTCTCCCCGTCTACGTAGCCGCCGGCAGCGTCCGTCGGTCCGTCGGTCCCATCGCTCCCGACAGAAAAGACCGCTGCCGGAAGCCCGGCAATTCCCGGCGCCGCCGCTAAAGCCAATTCCTGATTGCGGCCGCCCATACCTTTTCCTGTTAAATGGACGACCGTTTCCCCGCCGGCGATGAAGGCTTTTCTCCCGCCGGTCAGATCGTTGGCATTCTTCTGCACGATATCCGCGAGCAGGCGGCCCGCCTCGCGGGCTTCGCCGGTTAGGCTGTCCGTCAGCAGGACCGGTTCATACCCCAGTTCCCGGCAGGCGGCGGCCGCCGCCGCGCAGAGCTCCCGGACGCTGCCGGTGACGACTGTCGTCACGTTCGTCAATTCCTTCGGGGTTTCCTGCCGCAACAGTTCCCGGGCAGCGCTGCTTAGCTTCAGTTGGTATTTCTCAGCGATGGTGACCGCCTCTTCACAAGTAGACCGGTCCGGATAGGCCGGGCCGCTGGCGATCATATCCAAGGGATCCCCGACGATATCGCTTAAGACAATGCTGAAAACCTGCGCCGGCGCGCAAGCCAAAGCAAACCGGCCGCCCTTCACCGCCGACAGGCGTTTACGGATGGTATTCATTTCCACGATATCCGCGCCCGATGCCAGCAGCTGCCGGGTGATATCGGCGAGCTCCTTTCCCGGGATCAGCGGTTTTTCGAACAGCGCGCTGCCGCCTCCCGAAAGCAGGAAGAGAACCGTATCCGACGAATCAAGATCCCGCACCAGTTCCAAGGCCGCTTCCGCTGCGGTAAAACTGTTCTCATCCGGCACGGGATGTCCCGCCTCCCGGCAGGTCACGCCCGCGATCGGCCCTTTCACATGCCCGTATTTGGTAATGACGATACCGCCCGAGAGGGAATCGTGAAGCACGTCCGCCGCCGTCCGGGCCATCTGCCAAGCAGCTTTTCCGGCTGCCACCAGATAGATCCGGCCCGGGAAAACCTTTCCTACCAAAGCGCGTCGCACCGCTTCATCCGGGAGAACGGCCTGAATGGATGCGGAAATAATGCGGTTAGCGTCTTCGCGCAAAGCTTTGATCATGGGGTATCCCCTTTCCTCTCCATCCGGAACTCCCTGCCTTTAGGACCTCCGCCGGATAAAGCGCTTCCCGCCGGCAATGCCCAGCCCGGTCAAAGCCGTTGCCAGCAGGCCAAGCCAAAGGACCGGGTTTTCAGGATCCCCGGTGGGCGGCGTTTGGGAGCCGTCCGCCGGCTTGTCCTTCGCCTCGTCAGCCGGTTTTTCGTCCGGTTTGTCAGACGGTTTCTCTTCCTGGTCGTCTGTCGGTTCGTCAGCAGGCTCCTCTTCCGGATCATCCGCCGGTCCGTCAGCAGGCTCCTCTTCCTGTCCTTCCTCCGGTTCGGTTTCCGCTGCGGCGACGGAGAAGGAAACCGTAACGCTGTCGCCGTCGTCAAATCCCGCCGTCAGGCTGTGTTCACCGGTCGTGAGCCCTTCCAGATACCCAGGCGCCAGCTTCACGATCACACTACCGGATTCCGCGGTGTAATGCGCGGCGTCCAAGGTCGCCCCGTCCACCTGTAACCCCGTAAAATGGCTGAATGCC
>JAFRYQ010000078.1 GCA_017437565.1 Bacillota bacterium | reverse complement strand
GATGAGCCCCGAGGAACTGGAGCAGGCCCACATCTATCCATCCACCATTCGTCTGAGCATTGGCACCGAGCACATCGATGATTAATCGATTGGGAAAATCCAACGCATAAAATCGGAGGACTTGGATGAAAACAGATGTAATCGAATTCACCGCTTTAGAGAGCGGCATTAAAGAAGCGCTGGCCCAAACCGAGAAAGCAGCAGTATACCGTGGCCTTTCCCGGAAAGAGACACTGCGGCTTCAACTTTTGGCGGAAGAGATGATGGGCATGCTGCGGACGATCGTCGGGGAGGCACCGGCTTCATACTGGGTAGAGGCGGAAGGGAAAGCTTTCGCGCTCCATTTGACGATGAAGACCAAGATGAATATGGAATTGCGGGAAGAACTCCTGAAGACTTCTACTTCCGGCAAGAACGAAGCGGCGAAAGGCTTTATGGGCCGGATCCGCGACGTCATTATGCAGATGTGCGAACCGGTTGACGCCAATACGGTGATGCTGGGCTACGGGTATTGCGATTTCGGCGCGGACGGATTTGGTTCCGCCGCCGGCCGCATGTACAGCGGTATCGTCGGCGGGTGGTCCCTGAATGAATACCGGACGGCTTTGGAGAACCGGAAAGAAGACGAGACGGAGAAATGGGACGAGTTGGAAAAGTCGATCACAGCAAATCTCGCGGATGAAGTGAAGATTTTCATCAACGGCAACGTGGTGGAAATGGTCGTAGAAAAAGCGTTTTAAGGGGAGAACGAAGATGGAAATGAAGCAAACGAAGGAAGGAAAAAACCTGTTGATCGCGCTGGAAGGCCGGCTAGATACGCTCACGGCGCCGGAACTGGAAAAGGAACTGAACAGCGCCTTGGAAGGAATCGAGAAACTGACCTTGGACTTCGCCAATCTGGAGTACATTTCGTCTGCCGGGCTCCGGGTACTGCTCAGCGCGCAGAAGACAATGAATAACCAGGGGGAAATGGTCATCCGCAACGCGAATGAAACCGTCCGGGAAGTCTTTGAAGTCACGGGCTTTGATGAGATCCTGACCGTGGAATAGGATCCATTTACTTTGAGATAAAAATCGGCAGTCCGAAGTTTTTCCGCTTCGGACTGCCTTTTTTCATTTTGCGAACCGTGTTATACTAATAAGTGCTATGGACTACTTGAAGATCTTTTTCCTGTCAATGGTACCGGTCGTGGAACTGCGCGGCGCCGTGATCTATTCGCAATATCTGGACCTGCCCATCGTGCAGTCCTATCTTATTTGCGTGCTCGGTAATATGCTGCCGGTTCCTTTTATCTATCTGTTCGCGCGGAAGCTGTTAAACGTGGGCGCCACAAAACCGGTGGTCGGCGGCCTGTGCCGTTTCCTACTGGAAAAAGGGGAACGGACCGGGAGCAAACTGCGCGACCGGGCCGGCCGGGTCGGCTTGTTCTTTGCTTTGATGTTGTTCGTGGGCATTCCCATCCCGGGTACGGGAGCCTGGACGGGGACGCTGGCAGCGAGCATCCTGGACGGCGGGTTCCGTAACACGACTCTTTCGGTCATGCTCGGCGTCCTGCTGGCCGGCGTCATCATGATGACCGCAGGCGTTTTGGGATTCAGTCTGTTGTAAAAGGCTGCCAGGCAGCCGGACAGGAGGGTGTATGGGAAAACGATCGATCAAACCGGGCGCGATGCTGGCGCCGGTGCCGGCAGTATTGGTTTCCTGCGAATATGAAGGCGTCCGGAACCTGATCACTATTGCCTGGACCGGGATCGTCAATTCGGATCCGCCCATGACTTATATCTCGGTCATGAAGAAGCGGTTTTCCCACGATCTGATTCAGAAATCCGGGTGTTTCGTGATCAATCTCAATACGGAAGCGATTACGCGGCAGGTGGATTTCTGCGGCGTCCGTTCGGGGCGCGACGTCGATAAATTCGCGGCATGCGGGTTTACGGCGCTTCCCGCGGACGTGGTAAGCGCGCCGCTGGTCGCGGAATCGCCGGTCAATCTGGAATGCCGGGTGGTGGAAGTCCATGAATACCCGAGCCATGATATGTTCGTAGCCGAGATCGTCGGCGTCCACGTCGATGAGGAGCTGTTCGAGGAGGACGGCCGCATCGCCATGGAGAAAGCCGGCCTGACCGCTTACGCCAACGGCGCCTACTATACCTTGCGGCAGCGCCAGATGGGCCGTTTCGGCTACTCGGTGATGAAGCCAAAGACCAAAAAACGCCTGAACCGGGAAGCGAATGAAAAGCGCCGCGCGCAGAAGGCGCTTGCCGGTCGGAAGGCGAAACGGTAAACAGGAAAGCGAGGGGAAGTAAGGTGGAAGATCAATACCGCAATCAGGCCGCCAGCCCGGATCCGGGGATGCCGGCAGCGGAACCGCGGCCGGTGGAGGCCGCCGCGTCGCAGCCGTCTTTTGAAGCGGAACCAACGCAGCCGTCTTTTGAAGCGGAACCGCCGCGCCACGTCAATCCCTATGATCCGTCCTT
>JAFRYQ010000077.1 GCA_017437565.1 Bacillota bacterium | reverse complement strand
CCGCCTCCGGATCGTTCTTTTTTCTGTAATTTTACACCTTTTTCAGCCATTTGCTATCAAAAAAGGAATAAAATCGGAGGCTCCTGACGTCGGGAACCTCCTTGCTCCAAGCCTGAAGGCGCGGTTTATAAGTGCCTTCAGGCCGCGGGCGGATATGCCGCCCGTAGCGCCGCCAAGGTGTCCGTGGAAAGATAGCAGGGCGTATCTTCCCAAGCCGCCAGAATCTTCAGGATCTCCGGCCGCATCTCCGGCGCGACCGGGATCCGGCAGTAATCCAGCAGGATGTCGAAGGGACTGTTCGCGTGGATCCGGCAGACGTCGGCGAAGTCCTTCGCCGTCGGCTTGTTCTTCAGTTGTTCCGCTGTCAGCGCCCCGTAGGATGTGTAGATCGAGCCGCTGTCGAGATCCACCAGGACCGGCATTTCCGAATACCCCTCCAGTTCTTTCAGGTTCTCTTCGGTGTTTTGCCAATATTCCGGCGCGATGCTGAACCAGACCTCCTGGCGCCCGTATTTTTTCTGCCGGTATTCTTCCGGGGTCCGGCAGTCCCCGTAGAGGGAGAGAATGGCGACCGCTTCGTAAAGCAGCGCTTTCTCTTCCCAGTTCCGGTAATAACCGATATCCGCGATGTGTCCGCCCGCGTAGACGGATATGGTAGGTCTGAATGACATGATGGTACCTCCTTTTGGTCCTGTGATGAAAACAAAAAACCGATTACCTCTGCGATCCCTCCTTTTCAGGCACGCCAAAACCCTTTCAGGTTCGGCATTCAGATCGCGCGGGTCTTCGGTTCTCATCGCCCAAAATACCATCGCGCTTACGCGGATTCAATTTCCGGATGCCATCATAACAAACCGCCTGCCGCTTGTCAAGCCCGGCGGCAGGCGATTTACACGTTTTCTTATGTTTGATCCGTTCTAGCCGCATCCGGGGTCGTTCCCGGAGCCGCTCCTGGGTCTAGTCGATGCCGAGGATATATCTGGCCGAAGCGTCCGAGACGGAAGCCGGACCGCCATAGACGGTGGCCTTCATGGTCTTGGCCGCCTTCGCGTAGGTGAGGATCGGGTAATCGACGGCGGAAGAACCGTTGGTCAGGAGGAGCGGGCCGCCCTTCTTGATGGCCAGCGGGCCGGCGCAGAGGGCATCCGGGAACTTACGGCCGTCAGCGATATTGATATGCGTCCGCGTACCAGGGAAGTACTTCTTAGCCACCGCGACCGAGCGCTCGTAAGCGGTCTTCGCGGAGATACGGCTGACCGGACCATATTTCTTGAGTTGCTTTTCGATTCCCGCAGATACTTCCTTGGTCGTACCGACGATCGTGAACTTCTTGGCCTGTGCCTTGGCCAGATAGGCTTTCTGCTCCTTGGTCAAAGCGTTCCCGGTCACCAGCAGCACGGGCTTACCGGTGGCGGAAGCGGACAGCGCGTCCGCGAAAGCCGTTCCCGTCGTAACGATGAATTCCGAGCCGGCTTTCACTTTCGCGGCCTTCAGGATCTCGATATTGGAGAGATAGCGATTCTGGCCCCAGAGACGCTGGACCTTGAAACCGGCTTTCTTCAACGTATTGGCAACGCTGGCCGGAACCGATCCCGGTCCGCCGAGGATATAGACGGTACCGCCCTTCTTCAGATTCTTCTTGATGTAATTGATAGAGTTCATCGTCTGCTGTCCGGTCGGAGCGTTCTGGCGTACGGCGATGATCGGCGCTTTGTTGACCGAGGCGAAATAGGCACCGGCTAAAGCGTCCGGGAAGTTAACTCCGTCAGCCACGCAGACGGCGCTGAACTGGGACACGCCGAGCGCCTTTTTATACGCGGCGGCGATCTCCAGGCTTGTCGCGTAGCGGTCGGCGCCGGAGATGCGTACGTAAGACGGCTTGGCGGGCGTCGCTGCCTTCTTGATCTGGAAGGTCTTCTTGACGGTACCGATATACTTGCCTTTGCCGGTGATGATGACGGTGGCCGTGCCTACCTTCACGTTATTCTGATAGGTGATCGTATAGTCGGTACCGGCCTGCAGCGTCTTGCCGTTCAGGGTGACGGTGACCGCCTGCGTGATGGCTTTCCCGGTATAGGTCTTGTCCTTTAAGCCGGCGACCGTGGCGTTCGCCAGGCTGATCTTCTCGGCTGGCTTGACCTTCCAGTGCGCGTAGACCGCGTCGTGGTGATAAGCCGTCAGGGACGTGACCTGCGTCCCGCCAACCGCCTGCGTATACCAGCCATCGAAGAGATAACCGGCGCGGATCGGCGCGGCCGGGAACGGATAGGCGGAGCCGTAATACGCGGTCGCCAATTCCGCCTCGCCTGTTTCCACTTTGAAGGCGGACGCGGATGATCCGTCTTCCAGCTGCAGTTCACTGATCCACACGGTGCCGGCCCGGTCAATATAGGGATGGAAGTACTGGCCGCAGTCGGCGATCTTATCCATCCTGACCGTATAATAAGCCCAATCGGTGGTCAGCGTGACCGGCCGGTAAGCATCCACGCCTTCATAACCCCAACGGAAGTTCATGGTCGTGCCGGGGTTCGACGCCTTCGCGTAGAAGCTTAAGATCATTGGCCGTTCATCCCCGCCGTAGAGGTTGTAGGTCTTGCTCCCCTGGGTATTGGTACGGATGGCCAGGTCCTTGCCGGAAGCGCCGGCAGAGTAATTGGTGATCTTCAGGGAGTTATGGCCATTATGGGTCGTCGCGGCATCGACCGCCACCAACGAGACTGCCGTATCGCGGGTGATGATTACCGCGGACGTATCAGACGTGTCGCTGCTTAAATAGGCAGAACTGGTGAAATCCGTATGCGAAATATAGTTCTTGCCGCTGTAATTGGGATACGCGTACAGCGTATACTGGGCGGTATTAAAGGAAAGGCGCACGGAAGTGGCCGCGTTCACGGTCCCGGAGAGGGCTCCGGCTGAGACGCCGGCATAGGCGTAGGCGGCCGTCGGCTTGATATTCCTGATCTCGTATTTCGAACCGGCGTCTACCTGCTGATAGTAATCCGTGACCCCCGTCGCGACCGCCTTCCCGTTGATATACATATCAAAGGTGGCCACGCCGGACAGATTCCCGACATCGCTGCCGCTCACCCGGCCGTTCACGTCCAGATAGTATTTTGTCGTCTGGGCGGGGGCGAAGTGATAGCCGCAGTTAAACGCGCGCTTGTCCTCTTTAAATTTGCTGCCGCTGATGGTGTAATTCCAGCCGATCCGGACCCGGCTGCTGTAATTTCCTTCCGCGGTATACAGCTTATTGCCATCGCGCTTCAGTACGCAGAACCAGTGCCCCGTCCCATCGCTCTGGTTGCCGACGGTAAGGACGTCACCGGCGCGGATCTGGCTCACGTTTGTAAAACGGGTCCCGGCGCGTGGATTGGATTTCCCGAAAACGACTTTGGCAAAGTCATAAGCATAGGCGGCACAGCCCCACCACTGCGCGCTGGGGGCCGTCTTCGGCCGCTGGCCGCTGCCCCAGGACACGCCGTTCTTCCAACGGCTGTCGTTGATAAACGAGCTGTACTCGAAAGCGTAAACGTCGGAATCTTCGATGAACGGCAGTAGCGGGATCAGGGTGAATAACAGGGCTGTCACGAGGAACAGACAACCCAGCCGCTTTAGTCTTCTCATTTTTCTGCTCCTATTCTTCACGGTGGTTGTGTGTATAAATTTAATAAAGGTTAAAAATATTATAAACGATAGTGACCGGTCTGTCATGCGGCAATTCCAATTCTTTCCGCCCGATCCTCCCTTGGCTTTCTCATTGTATTCAAGTCTAATCTTTGTTAAAATGCAAGCAGAGACTGTCATCAGACCAAAGGGATGCCGAAGCATCCGGGAAGGGAGCAAGCATGATACCCGAAAACCTGAAGAACTATATGTTCAATGAGAACGACTTCTTTAATGAAGATTACGTCTGCGAGGATCCGGAAAAGGAAAAACTGGTGAAAGAGCTGGCCTGCATGATCACCGACGACATCCAGATCCACCGCCCGAAGGACGTCACCCCGCAGCATCCGGACTTCTGGTTGCTCGACCGCCTGCTGACGAAGGAACAGGTCAAATTCATGCTTTCCTTCGGCAAGAAGCGGGTCGTTAAGCTGACGCCGGAAGAACTGGCCAAACGGAACAAGATGACGCCGGAAGAAGCGGAGAAGATGGCCTTTGAGATCTGCGAGATCGGCGTTATGGAATTCGACCGCGAGCGCAAGGACGGCCAGCGGCAGTATTTCGTGCCGAAATGGGTCGTCGGTTCCGGTGAATACATGATGATGACTTCCCGCCTCCTGGCCAAGCATCCGGAAGTCGCTACCTTCTTCAATTACGCCTCCAGCGTCCCGGTCGGCAAGGTCGCCCGCTTTGTTCCCCAGGGCGGCGGCGGCCTGGGCATGCACGTCATCCCGGTGGAGAAGGCGATCGAGCACGAGAGCCGTTCGGTCAGCGTGGAGCATCTCTCGCACTGGCTGAAGAAATACGATAAATACTGCGTGGACGTCTGCTCCTGCCGCCGCCAGCAGGCCATGCGCGGCGAGGGTGTCGGCGATATCGAAGGCGATATGTGCCTGGCGGTCGGCGACATGGCGGAATACCTGGTCGAGACGCATAAGGATGCCCATTACATCACCTATGACGAAGTGATGGAGATCCTGGAACGCGCCGAGGAAAAAGGCTTCGTCCACCAGATCACCAACCTCGACGGCAAGGACAAGATCGTCGGCATCTGCAACTGCTCGGCGGGTACCTGCAACGCCATCCGCACCTCGCAGCTCTTCAATACGCCGAATATGTCCGCTTCGGCCTACCGGGCCCACGTGGATAAGGAAAAATGCGTAGCCTGCGGCAAGTGCGTGGAAGTCTGCCCGGTCGGTGCCGCCAAGCTCGGCCAGAAGCTCTGCCATAAAGACGGTTCCGCCTTCACCTATCCCAAGACGGAGCTGCCCGACGCGCAGAAGTGGGGACCGGACAAATGGAATAAGAACTATCGCGAAGACGCCAAGATCAACGTCTACGAAAGCGGGACCGCGCCGTGCAAGACGGCCTGCCCCGCCCACCTCGCCGTCCAGGGTTACATCAATATGGCTTCGGAAGGCCGTTATCTGGACGCGCTGAAGCTTATCAAGCTGGACAACCCGCTGCCGGCCGTCTGCGGTGCCATCTGCAACCGCCGTTGCGAAGAGCGCTGCACGCGCGGCACCATCGACCAGCCGGTCGCTATCGACGAGATCAAGAAATTCATCGCCGCGCAGGAACTGGAAGCGGACAAGCGCTATATCCCCACCTGCTACAACGACGTTGGCGAACAGTGGGACGACTATAAGATCGCCGTCATCGGCGCCGGTCCGGCCGGCCTGTCCTGCGCTTATTATCTGCGCACGAAAGGCTATCCGGTCACGATCTTTGAAAAAGAAGCCCTTCCCGGCGGCATGCTGACCTATGGCATTCCCAATTTCCGTCTGGAGAAACGAGTCATCGACGCGGAGATCGACGTGATCCGCCAGATGGGCGCCGAGATCCGCTGCGGCGTGGAAGTCGGCAAGGACGTCACGCTGGATGAACTGCGGGCTGAAGGGTATAAGGCTTTCTACGTCGCCATCGGCATGCAGGGCGGCCGCAAGACCGGCGTTCCCGGCGAGGAATACGCCGAGACCGGCGTCGACTTCCTGCGCCGCGCCAACGCTTTGACCAAAGCGGCTAAAGAAGCGGCTCCGGCTTCCGCCAATCCGCTTCTCTCCGGCAAGACCGTCGTCATCGGCGGCGGCAACGTGGCCATCGACGTCGCCCGCACCGCGCTGCGGGCTGGCGCGACTGAAGTGGAGATGTACTGCCTGGAAGGTCCGGCGGAGATGCCGGCGGCCGCGGACGAGATCGCCGAAGCGCGCGAAGAAGGCATCCTCATCAAGAACTGCTGGGGCCCGAAAGAGATCCTGGTCCGGGATGGGAAGATCACCGGCATCGTGCTGAAACAGTGCACCCAGGTCTTTGATAAAGACGGGAAGTTCAATCCGCTCTATGACGAAGCCGAGACCAAGACCGTCCCCTGCGACCACGTCCTGCTCTCCATCGGCCAGGCGGCCGTCTGGGGCGACCTGCTCGCGGGCAGCAAGGTCGAGCTGCGGCCGAACGGCACGGCGGTCTGCGACCCGGTAACGCTGCAGACCGGCGAACCCGACGTCTTCGTCGGCGGCGATATCGCGCATGGTGCCCGCTTTGCCATCGACGCCATCGCTGACGGCAAGGAAGGCATGGTCTCCCTGAACCGCTTCGTCCACTATGGACAAAGCCTGACCATCGGCCGCGACCTGCGCCAGTTCATCGAACTCGACCGCGACGATATCCAGGTGGAATCCTATGACAACGCCAAGCGGCAGGTACCGGGCATGAAGCCGGGTGAAGCGGCCAGGACCTATGAAGACCTGCGTCTCGCTTTCACCGAAGAACAGGTGCGGCAGGAAGCGTCCCGCTGCCTGAAGTGCGGCGCGTCCTACGTCGATACCAACCGCTGCATCGGCTGCGGCCTCTGCACCACGCGTTGCGAATTCGACGCCATCAAGCTTTCCCGCGATCTGCCGAAGGCTTCCCGCATGTACACCGCCGAAGACGGCAAACTGAAAGCGATCCTGCCCAATATCGCCGCCCGCGGCGTCCGCATCCTGCTGAACCAGGGCAAGAAGGCGAAATAAAGTTCCGCGTTCCGGGCAGCATTGTTCCATAAATCCCGGATCCCGGGTTTGTAGAACAGTTTTTTATCAAAAATAAAGATCCATGGAACAGAAGCCTCTCGCTTTTGTTCCATGGATCTCTTTTTTTCATTTTATAGAACAGGTTCCCCGGAAATCGAGGTTTTTATGGAACAGGTACGAAATGCCGCGGGGATCGCCCGGGCTCGCGTTTTCCATCTTAGTCGGTTTCGGCTTCGATTTCCTTAATATTGCACTCGTTACCGGTGACCAGGAAGGTGTGCTCGCTGCCGCAGTAGGGGCAGATCTTCGCGTATTTCACCGTTTCGTACTCCCGTTTGCAGTCCTCACAGAAAGTGACGGCTTTGATCTCTTCCAGCTTCAGCACCGCTTCCCTCAGGAGCGGATGCCGGACCTTGAAGTAGTCCCAGCAATCGACGAAATAATCGGTGATGATGCCGGAGACCTCGCCGATCTCCAAGGTGACCGAGCCGATCCTAGTGATACCGTTCTCGGCCGCGATCTCATCCAACGTTTCCGCGACGTGGGTCACGATCGACAGTTCATGCATAAGCTCTCTCCCATCTGTTCTATCGCTTGATTGCGATCCTGGTTGTCACTCACAGTTACCCGGGCGGTTACCGCTGCCTCCTTACCGCTGCCTCCTTACCGCTGCCTCCGCCCGATTACAGCTGCGCTGGCGCTTTCCACTCCCGCACCGCTTCCCACAGCCAGGCTTCTAAAGCTTCCATGCCTTCCCCGGTCTTGGCCGAAACCGGATAGATGCGGATCGCCGGATTCAGATGATGCACGCGTTCCACCAGCTTCTCCAGATCGAAATTGAAATAGGGCAGCGCGTCGATCTTGGTCACGACGAGCACGTCGCTCTCCCGAAACATGAGCGGGTATTTTAAAGGCTTATCGTCGCCTTCCGGTACGGAAAGGATCATCAGCTTCTTCCCCGCGCCCGTATCGTATTCCGCCGGGCAGATGAGATTGCCGATATTCTCCAGAAAAGCGAGATCGGTCTCCGCGAGCCCCATCTATTCCAGTCCGCGCCGCGTCATGCCGGCATCCATATGGCACATGCCGTCGGTATGCACCTGGATGGAGCGGGCGCCGAGAGCCGCGATCCGTTCCGCGTCGACCTGGGCGTCGATATCCGCTTCCAACACCGCGATGCGCAGTTCCTTTCCCAGGTCACGGATGATCCGCGAGAGCAGGGTGGTCTTGCCCGAACCCGCGGACGACATGACGTTGATCAGCAGGACGCCTTGCTGCCGCAATTCCCGGCGCAGTTTTTCCGCGTCGCGGTCATTCGATTCGGTCACGGATTTATGCAGTTCGATGACTTTCATTTTCTGACTCCTCTTTCTGCCTCCTGTGCCAGCCAGGCAAACCAAGCCTCCATGCCTTCCCCGGTACGGGCGCTGAGCGGGAAGATCTCCGCTTGCGGGTTACGCATCCGCACGTTCTCCCGGAAGCGTTCCTCGTCAAAATCAAAGATCTCTTTCGTATCGATCTTATTGACCAGCACGACGTCGCTCACTTCGAACATGAGCGGATATTTCAAAGGCTTGTCGTCCCCTTCCGGTACCGAGAGGATCATCACCCGCTTGGCGGCGCCGACGTCAAATTCCGCCGGGCAGACGAGGTTCCCGATGTTTTCCAGGATCAGGATGTCAAAGGGCGCTCCCTGCTCCTGCTCCATGAGGGCTTCCATGCCACGCGCGGTCATATCGGCGTCCATATGACAAAGCCCGGCCGTATGCAGCTGGATGACGGGAACGCCCAGGCGGCTGATGGTTTCCGCGTCGACGGCGGAATCGACGTCCGCTTCCATCACCGCGATCCGGAAACGGTCCCGGAGCGCTTCGATCGTGCGGATCAAAACGGAGGTTTTCCCCGCTCCCGGTGAACCCATGAGATTGATAAAATAGATGCCCTTTCCCTGCAACCGGGCCCGCTGCGCGGCGGCCACCCGGTCGTTATCGGCGATGACCCGCTCTTTTACTTCGATGACGTTATATTTCATACTGCGTTTTCTCTCTGTTGTTTCTATGGCGTGCAATGGTCTTCACTTTCCTGCCAGATTCCCAGCCTTCCCGCTCCTAATTCTACGAGGCCTTGGCCTGTTCCGCCAGATAATCCAAAATGCTGTGCGCGGCGATATTTCCTTCTCCGACCGCCTTCGCGATCTGATAAGGCCGCCCCGTGCAATCGCCGGCCGCATAGCAGCCGGGCAGATTGGTCGCCAGTTCCCGATCCACCACGATATGCGGGCCTTCCAGCGCGAGCCCCGGCAATAAGGTGGTCGGCGCAATGGCGCCGCGCAGGACAAAGAGTCCGTCGATTGCGATCTCGCTCCCGTCGGCCAGTCTGACCTGCGCGATCTTCAGGCCGCCGGCGACGGCTTTGATCGGAGAGAGCAGACGTTCCACGTTCGGCAGGCTGACCTGGCAGTCCTTGTACCCGGGATACAGATAGACTTTTTCCGCGATCCCGGCCAGATATTCCACTTCATGCTCGTAACGCTTGTCCCCGCAGAAGACCGCGATGGTCTTGCCTTTATAGAACATGCCGTCGCAGGTCGCGCAGTAGCTGACGCCGCGGCCGACGTAATCCGCTTCCTGATCAAAGCCTTTCGCGGTCACCACGCCGGTAGCGAGCAGAATGGCCTTGGCTTCATAGATCTCATTGTCCGCCAGGACCATATACTTATCTTTTAATTTGCTGATATTGGTCACCATCTTATCGGTCGGCGCGATCCCGAGTTCCGTCGCGTGCTGCCGGAACCGCTCGTTCAAGTCCGCGCCGCGGATCAGGCCCAGCCCCGGATAATTGGCGATCTTCTCGGATTTCTCGACCTTCACGCTCCCTGCGTCAGCCCCAAACCAGATAAATTCCTTATTACGGATCTTCAGATTGATGGCGGCCGAAAGTCCTGCCGGTCCGCCACCGATAATGATCACATCGTACATACACACACCCCGCTTTTCCTGTTTTCCTTACTCTATTTACTGATATTTTCCAATTTGTATTAATACGATTGCCTTGCTATTGCGATTCTCTTGCCTGTCCATTTTAACACAGAACCAGGCTGTTCGGCTACGCTTGGCCATTTCATTCTCTTTTCACTTTTCTGTGCTATCTTATTCTCAGGATTTCAGAATGGCTTTAGTGACCGCTTTCGGTCACATGGAATAATGGGAGGAAGAGAAACGATGAAGACAAGACATTCCCGGATCAGGCTGGCTGTTCGCCTTATGACGTTCGCGCTACTCCTCGCGGCCGCGTTGTCCTTTCCCAAACCGGCTGCCGCGGGTTCCTATGAGGAAACCTGGAAAGACAATGTCCGGCTGGCTGGACCAGATCGTTATCAGACGGCAATCGCTATTGCCGATGCCCTCGCGGAGCTTGAGGGTGGCGGTAATGGGTCGGTTTTTCCAAACATCGTAGTCGCCAGTGGCAACAGTTATCCCGATGCCCTTTCCGGCGGTTATTTCGCGGCGGAAAAGAACGCGCCGATCCTGCTGGTCGACAGCCGCCACGAGAGTCTGATCCAGACCTATATCAAACGGCGTTTGCTGCCGGGAGGGACGGTTTGGATCCTGGGCGGTACCGGTTCAGTCTCCGCCCGCTTTGAACAGAGGCTCATTGCCTCCGGCATCACGGTCCGGCGCTTGGGTGGCGCGAACCGTTACGAGACAAATCTCGCGATCCTGCGCGAAACCGGAATCCAGGGACAAGAGGTCCTCGTCTGTTCCGGAAACGGATTCGCGGACAGTCTCTCGGCATCGGCAGTCGATAAACCGATCTTACTGGTTCCCAGTGAGCTCTCCGGAGACCAGTTGCGTCAGATCCGCGATTTTTGGGCGACCAAATACTGGATCATCGGCGGTACCGGCTCGGTCCCGGAAAAAATAGCGGAACAGTTGAGACTTTTTGCCCCGGTCGCCCGGATCAGCGGCGAAAACCGCTATAGTACTTCTTACCAGGTCGCCAAACAATTCTTTAAGAAAGCCCCGGGTATCGTTCTGGCGTACGGCGGTAATTTCCCGGATGGCCTCGCCGGCGGCCCGTTTGCCCGTAAGCTTGGTCTCCCCCTTCTCCTGGTCGACAATTCTTCCTGGAAGTACGCCCGCAGTTTCCGGAAATCCAAAGCTGCCGATCAAAGCTACGTGTTGGGCGGCACCGGCGTGATCAGCGACGCGACGGTTAAGAAAATCATGACGCAAATGGAATACACCAATCTCTTATCCTATGAGTTGCCGGTTCCGACGATTCCGGAAACCCATCTTGACGCCACCTCGGACGCACTTCTCTTCCGGGGAAGCGCTACCGCCGATCATACCTACTGTATATACGGATATGCCGGCAATGCGCAGCGGACTGTCAGCATGGAGCGATTCACAGTTACCGCGACCGGGACCTATGAACTGGTCGGGAACTGTACTACCCTATACGGTCCTTTGGTACAGATCTACGACGGAAGTGCTTATGACGAGATTTCTGCTTTCTATCAAACGCTCGATTCCTCTGACCCCGGCTATTGGGATGAACTGGCCACGCCGGCTTGCAAACCCCTGTTGTCCTTTGCTTTGCAACGGGAAGTGACCCGGGAAACGATCGGGTTGATACAGGGGAAAGAATACTTTGTTCTCTTCTATTACAATCTGGACGATAATTTGCAGATCGATTTTGACAGGTATAAGTCCATCTCCTATGCCAAGCTGGAACTCCGTCCAGCCCAGCCTGCCTCGACCCTCCTGCCCCTAAATACAAGGGATCTGAATTCAGTTACAGGCCGTGCGCAGAACATCTACCGGTTTGTCCCACCGAAGAGCGGGACTTACAATCTGCTGCTTACCGATCCGCTTCTGCCCAGGCGGAGTTCAAGGAATCCCCTGCGGCTTCAGGTGTACGATGCCGCCTCACCGGACGATTATTCCTATGGGAAACGGCTTTCTCTCAAGATCCAACGGACAGGCACGGAAGCTTCCGCGGTTTTGAATCTGCAAGGTGGGAAACCCTATCTGCTCGTGCTTGCTGATCTTCCGGATTACAGCCTCCAGATCACGGGGCCTGACGGCGAGAGCCATGATATCTCCGCATATGATGCGGTCACCGGAACGTTGACGAAAGACCATTGGTGGGAGACGCTTACCTACACCTTCCCGGCCGATGGAAGCTATACCTTCAGTCTCAAGAGTCCGTCCAATTCCTCCCTAAGCTATACCTTCACGGATCCGAATACGAATCCTTATCTGGAGGTCCCGCAAAACTCGTTCTACAGCAAAACCGCGATCCGCTCGGAAAACGTCCGCCAAGGTGAGACATGTACCCTGACGCTGTACGGCGGCGGCGCCTCCTCGGCGTCCTTTGAACTGACCATCACTCCGGATCCATGATCCAGGCCAGGTCAGGCTCCGGGTCTGACGCTTCATGAACATACATACGTGATAAGGAGCCGTCGCGTCCCCGGACCAGGTCATAGAACTGCCATCCGTACTGTTCGTAGAAGCCGGTATGGTCGGTCAGGAGATACAGGGTCCGGATGCCCAACCTGGCCATATCCGCGCAGACGTATCGCAGCATAAAACCGGCGATGCCCTGACGGCGGTATTCCTCGTCCACATAGACGGCGCAGACGTTCGGCGTGAGGTCGGTCCGTTCGTGGAAGTCGTTGGCGATCACCCCGCAGCCGGCTACGATCTCATACCCGCGTACGACGACGTACCACTGCGGAACCGGGTGCGGGTCTTTCATGCCGATGCAGTCCCGGATGCTCTCCCGGTAAGCTTCCAGAGGGATGTGCCACCGTTCGTGAAACCAAAGGGCGATCTCCTCCTGTGCTTCGAACCAGTCGCGGACGGGAATGCAGACTTCATGCCGCAGGATCTCCACATCCAGGATCGCGGAGGCCGGGATCATCGTGTTGCGGACCTTCAGGCCTTCTTCCTCTTCACCGAGGACATAATCCCCCCACTCCGCGGAATAGTATTCGCAGGGACCTGTAAAAACGACGTCACCTACGCACCGCACCTTCACCACCATATTGTGATATTCCGGCAGCGCTTTCACTACAGCCCCTCTTCCTCGACAAAACTATAAAAAGCCTGTTCCTCGGCGCGGTCCTTTTCCCGGATCGTGCCGACCGTTGCGGTATAGGCGATGAATTCTTCTTTCCCGTCCAGACCGAAGAGCCGCGCGCAAAGTTCCCCGTCAAACGCGGCGATCCCGCAGCAGCCGAGGCCGGTGCCGGCACAGGCCAGATAGAGATTCTGTCCTACGTGCCCCGCGTCGATCAAAGCGGTCCGGTGCGCGTAGATCCCGTACCGCCATTCGGCCCGGTAAGGAACCATGGACCAGTAGAAGATCACGTTGGCTTTCGCCCCAAAGGTCTGCTCACAGAGCGACTGACTGACGGTCCCCTCCAAATCCTCCACCGGACCCAGGAATTCCAGTTCGTGTTCCATCGGCAGGTAATGATAAGCCCCCGCTACCAGTCCGGTAACCTTCCGCACGACCAGATAAGTCTCAAAAGGATGGCGCGCGCCACCGCTCGGCACGGTACGCAGCGTCGCGTAAGAGCGCCCTCGCAGGTCTTTTACGCCCTGGGTCGCCCACAGCAGGAAGGAAAGCTGCACCAGGCTCATTTCCTCCTGCGTATAGACCCGCGAGCTCTTGCGATCCCGGATCGCCGCCAGCAGATCGGCCTTGATCACGCCATCCGCGAAATTCTTCGGGAGCGCGATCCGCGCCTCTTCACCCCGCATGGCCGCCTTTACGAGCGGCGGCTGCGGCAGCTTGCGTTCCTGATCGGATTCTTCGATCTCGCCATATTTCTGCAAGTCCCGGTTTCCGGCCGCGAAATCCCGGCCTCTCTGAATCAGCGCCGCGCGCAGTTCTTTATCCAGCATCTTTTCTCTCCTCCCCGAATTGTTGCTTTACACATTCCGCATCTATCATACCACACAGGGCAGGTCCTTGCACGTCAGGCTTAATCGGGAAACGCATCAAAGCAGGCGGTTCACTTTTTAGCTGTTTTAAGCCAAAATGGTTCTTTTTTCGCAAAAAACATTTAAATTTGAACCGGCGGTTAGTTCGCATGACTGCGGGCTGCCGCTGGGCATCGGTATTGCCATCCCGCGCCGGCGGTTCCCCTTGCTAAAGTGACGGCTTTCTTGTATGATGGATATTGCTATGAAGAATACGACTGATCTGACCGAAGGCCCTATCATACGCCAGCTTTTGCTGTTTTTCCTGCCGATCGCGGCAGGCTCCGTCTTCCAGCAACTTTATAACGCGGTGGACGCTCTTGTCGTATCCCGGTTCGTCGGTACCGCAGCCCTGGCCGCGGTGGGCGGCAGCGCCGCCCGGGTGGTGGATCTGCTCATCGGTTTCTGTGTGGCGCTCGCCAGCGGCGCCGCCGTGGTCATCGCGCAATTCTACGGCGCGCGGCGCTACGAGGAAGTGCGCCGTTCCATTCATACTTCCTACCTTTTTTGCGCTTTACTCGGGCTGTCGCTGACGGTCATCGTCTTCGTGCTTACCAAACCGCTCCTGACGCTTCTGAAGACGCCGGAAGATACCTTCGCGGACGCCGCGGTCTATTTACGCATCATTTTTGGCGGGGCGGTCTTCACCCTGCTCTATAATATGGGAGCTTCAGCCCTGCGGGCCCTGGGCAATTCCCGCTTCCCCTTCCTGTGCCTGGCGCTTTGTTGCGTCCTGAACTCGGTGCTCGATATCGTTTTCGTGGCAGGCCTCCGTCTCGGCGTTACCGGCGCGGCCTGGGCCACCGTCTTTTCCCAGGCCGTCAGCGCGGTGCTGGTCACGGGTGCCCTGCTCCGCAGCGACGCCGCGGTCCGTTTCTCCTTCCGGGAGCTCCGCCTGACCGGCAACGTCCTGCTGCGCATGATGAAGATCGGCGTGCCGGCCGGGCTCCAGTCGCTCATGTACAGCATTTCCAACGTCATCCTGCAGGTCGGCATCAATCTGCTCGGCACGGTGGTCATCGCGTCCTGGTCCATGAGCGGTAAAGTCGACGGCTTCTTCTGGGTCGTATCCAACGCGTTCGCGACTGCTGTCTGCACCTTTGTCGGACAGAATTACGGCGCCGGAAAACTCGACCGGGTTCGTGACTCCGTCCGTCGGGGTTTCTTCGTCCTGTTTGGCATGACCCTGGCCATGATCGTGATCATCCTGCTCCTGGCACGGCCGATCCTGCGTATCTTCACAACCGACCCGGCGGTCATCGACTGCACCCGCTATATCATCTTTTCTTTGTGCCGACCTACGTCCTCTGGATCATCATCGACCATTTCTCCGGCGCCATGCGCGGACTTGGTGACACCCTCGTCCCGACGATCATCACCGGTGTCTGCATCTGCGGCTTCCGCATTCTCTGGGTGCTGACGGCCTTCCGTATCTCGCCGACACTGCCGGTCATCTGCGCCGGCTATCCGCTCTCCTGGCTGCTCGGCGATATCGGCATTCTGATCCACTATAAGCGCCTGCCCGTCTTCCGGAAAAAACAAAGCGGCATCTGACCGCCGCTGTTCATCCACGCTCCCCCGGCTCCAAATCCGTTCCACTTTTGGCGAGATTCTTCTTTTGTTACCGCTTTTTTGACGAGAACCGGCAACAAAATCGCAAAAATCAAAAAAGTGGAACGCTTTTTTGTCCTGTGATTCCGCATATCTGCCTGCAAGGTATATAATGAGAGCAAGTTATCGCTCTGCAGGAGGTGTGCTTATGAAAAAAGAAGTATTGAAACCCATCGTCCTTAACGACATCACGAAATACCGCTTCCCGGGCAATCCCATCTACAGCCCGGACGGGAAGAATCTCGCCTTCCACGTCAAGCGTTCCGACGTCGAGAAAAACTGCTATCATTCCGACATCTGGCTCTATCCCAGCGGTTCCCGTAAACCGGCCCGGCAGGTGACGTTCTCCCTGGACGCGTCGCTAGTCGCCTGGAAGAATGAAAATGAGATCATCCTCGCCCGGCAGCCGCAGGACGGCGCTGCCGGCGCCGGCAACAGCAACACCCTTCCCGAGACGACGCTTTATTTACTCGATATCCGTGGCGGTGAAGCCAAACCCTGGCTGAAACTGCCCTTTGTCATGCTGGAATTCCGGAAGGTGACGGATACTACCTACGTCGCGACCGGCCTGATCGACCGGGAGGAACCGGATCTCTATAAGGCCTCCGCGGAAGTCCGGAAGCAGAAGGTGGAAGCCCTGCAGAAGGACAAGGATTATACCGTCGTCGACGAAGTGCCCTACTGGTTTAACGGTTCCGGCTTCACGAACGGCAGGCGGACGGCGCTCTTCGCCATCAATGTACCGGCAGAGGACCAAGCGGCCGGCACCGGCGCCCTTTCCCCGAAGATCAAACGCCTGACGGCGCCGACCTTCGATACCGGCGCGCTCTGGGTCGAGGGGCAGGACGTCTATTATGCCGGCCATCGTTTTGAGCGCTTATTCTCCCTTTACGACCAGATCTATTGCTGGCACGCCGCCACCGGAAAGACGGAAAAACTCTATGGAAAATCCCTCTATGCGTTCAGTGAACTGTTTGTCCTGAACGGCCACCTCTACGTCTTCGCTTCCGATATGAAGACTTACGGCGTGAACGAGACCTCCAAGGCATATGAACTAAAGGACGGTCAGTTGGAACTGGTCTATAGTCCTTTCCTGGCGCGCGGCGGCGGACTCGTTACCGACACCGTCATGGGCGGCGGACGGATGAGCGCGGTCGAAGGCGGCCAGTATCTGACGCTGATCACCAACGCCGATCACAACGCGATCTACAGCTATGATGGGGACAAGGACCCGCAAAAGCTTTGGGACCGGGACGGCCTGGCGGCCTGTTTAGCGGTTTCCAGCAAGAAGATCGCGCTTTGTTGCCAGGGCTGGGATGAGGTCTGCGAAGTCTATGAGATGGAGCGGGACGGCAGCAAGCTGCGCAAGGTGACCGATCTCAACGGCGCGGCGCTGGCCGGCCGCTATATCGCCAAACCGGAACCGCTGCCCTTCAAGAGCACCGGCGAATCCTTAAAAGGTTGGGTGCTGCTGCCCCAGAATTATGACCCGAAGAAACAGTATCCGGCGGTGCTCGACATCCACGGCGGGCCGCGCGGGGCTTTTGGGGAAACGTTCATGCACGAGATGCAGGCCTGGGCCGGCCTCGGCTTTATCGTCTTCTTCACCAATATCCGCGGCAGCGACGGACGGGGCGACGCCTTCGCCGACATCCGCGGCAAATACGGCACCGTCGACTACCAGAACCTCATGGATTTCACCGACTGCGTCCTGGCGAAATATCCGAACATTGATAAAAACCGGGTCTGCGTGACCGGTGGCAGCTACGGTGGCTTCATGACCAACTGGATCATCGGGCATACACACCGTTTCTGCTGCGCCGCCAGCCAACGCAGTATCGCCAACTGGATCTCCAAATCCTTTATCTCCGACATCGGGCCCTATTTCAACCCCGACCAGAACGGCGCTGCCAGTCCCTTTGATTTCGAACCGCTGTGGGAGCATTCGCCTCTGAAATACTCATATGGAGCCAAGACGCCGACCCTCTTCATCCACAGCGATGAAGACTACCGCTGTCCGCTGCCGGAAGGAATGCAGATGATGCAGTCGCTCCGCCTGCAGGGCGTGCCGACGCGGCTGGTGATCTTCCACGGCGAAAACCACGAGCTTTCGCGGAGCGGCAAACCGCAGCACCGCCTGCGCCGCCTGCAGGAGATCACCGACTGGTTCCTGAAGTATACGAAATAAACAAAGCGCAAACCGGAGTCGCAAGCCGGCGGGATTTTCGAAGGCTTCGGAGTCCCGCCGGCCTTCAGAAAGGATCTACTTATGGAACAACAATTAGCTGAAATGCTGGCCCGCATGATCCGTCTGGAAACGGTATCGGCGCACGGCCAGACTGACTTGACCAAATTCTATGCCTTTCATGATCTCCTGCGGGAACTGTTCCCGCATCTCTTCGCGGTCTGTGACTTTGAAGAATTCGAAGGCAGTTTCCTGCTGCGCTGGCCGGGCGCCAAGCCGGGCCAGGGCCTGCTGCTCATGAACCATCACGACGTGGTCGCCGCTTCCGGCAATTGGCAATTCCCGCCCTTCTCCGGCGAGATCGCGGAGGGAAAGGTCTGGGGCCGCGGTACCCTCGATGATAAGGGCCCGCTCTTCGGCATGCTGAAGGCTGCCGACGATCTGGCTGCGGAAGGCTTCACCCCGGCCCGGGACATCTATTTCGAATCTGCCTGTACGGAAGAGATCGCCGGCTCCGGCGCCGAACACTTTGCCGCGGAACTGAAGAAACGCGGCCTCACCTTCGATCTCGTCCTGGATGAAGGCGGTATGATCCTGACCGAACCGATCAAAGGGGCGAAAGGGGATTATGCCATGATCGGTGTCGGTGAAAAGGGCTGCGCGGATCTGAAATTCACCGCCCGCTCCGGTGGAGGCCATGCCTCGGCGCCGCCGAAAAACACACCGCTCGTGCGCTTAGGACGCTTCATGGCCGCCGTAGACCGGTCGGAACCCTTTGAGGTCAAGCTGTCCCCAGCTATCATTGAGATGCTGCGGCGGTTGGCACCGACCATGAGCGGCCTTACGGCGAAACTCCTCACGGCTCCGGAAAAATATCGGCTCCCCTTAACGAAGATCCTCAACGCCTCCTCCCCGACAGCAGCCGCCATGCTGAAGACGACGGTCGCTTTTACCCGCGCGTCCGGTTCCAACGGCAATAACGTCATTCCCGATGAGGCTTACGTCGTCGGCAATATGCGTTTCTCCCACCACCAGGGCCGCGAAAAGAGTTTCCAGGCCATCGCCCGCATCGCCAAGCGCTACGGGCTGGAGATGGAGATCCTGGATCCCGGCGTCGAATCCCCCTTATCGGATTGGAACAGCCCGGAATTCCGCCTGATCGAAGAAGCGGTGAGGGAAGTCTTCCCGGGGGTCCGCACGTCCCCTTATGTCATGACCGGCGGCAGCGACAGCCGCTATATGAGCATCGTTTCCGACACCTGCCTGCGCTTTGCTCCCTTCCATATCTCCGACCAGCAACTGGCCTCCATCCATGGCCTCGATGAATGCGTGGATGTCGCGAGCCTGCCGCTGGCGGTGAAATTCTACAAATACGTGATCCGCCGCTTCTGATCCGGAAGGAGGTTTCCGATGAGTACGCACCCCGCGCCAGCCGCAGGTCCGGATCCCGCTTCCGCGAAGCAGGGCGGCGGCAATCTCAATATCAGCGTCCGCTCCTTTATCACCGCGATCGCCGTGATCCTGGCTTTGATGATCCTGTCGTACGCGCTGACCTTTTTCATTCCGGCCGGCGAATACGCGCGCACCGTAAACGAAGCCGGCCAGACCGTTATCGATACGCAGGCCGGCTACCACGCTGCGGAGGGGAATCTGCCCTTCTGGAAATGGCTGCTCTCGCCGCTCCTCGTCCTCGCCGGGCCGGGAAACGGGACGCTGATCGCCGTCATCATCTTTCTCTTTGTCATCGGCGGCGCTTTTACCTGCCTGGATCAAAGCGGCATCCTGAACTACCTCCTGGCGCGCATCGTTCACCGCTACGCGCAGGCCCGTTACCGGCTGATGACCGCCGTCACGCTCTTCTTCATGCTGCTCGGCGCGCTGGTCGGCTCCTTTGAGGAAGTGATCCCGCTGGTTCCCATCGTAGTAGCGTTAGCCATCCGGCTGGGTTGGGATACCCTGACCGGCATGGCCATGAGCCTGCTCGCTGTCGGCTGCGGCTTCGCCTCCGGCGTCCTGAATCCCTTCACGGTCGGCGTCGCCCAAAGCCTGGCCGGATTACCGATGTTCTCCGGTCTCTGGCTGCGCGTGCTGTCTTTCCTGCTGATCTTCCCCCTGCTGCTCTTCTTTATCCGCCGCCACGCCCGGAAAGTCGAGAAGCCGGTCGCGGAAACCGCCCTCACGTCTGCTTTTACGCCGGACGCCCGTCTGGACCGTGCTGTCCGCGCTTTTGTCATCATCCTGGGTCTCGGCATCCTCTTCATCCTGGCTTCGGTCTTCCTGCCGGTCCTCCAGGATTATACGATGATCGCCATCGCCCTCATGTTCCTGATCGCTGGGCTTGTCACGCCGCGCATCGCCGGCCTCACCGGCAAAGCCCAGGTTGGAGCTTTCTTCCACGGCGTCACCAGCATCCTGCCGGCAGTGCTCCTGATCCTGATGGCTTCTTCCATCCGCTATACCCTGGAAGAGGCCAAGATCCTGGATACCATCTTGCACGGGGCGGTACAGGTCGCCGCGACGCTGCCGTCCTGGAGCGTCATCCTCTTCATCTACCTGATCGTACTGGGGATGAATTTCTTCATCGGTTCGGGCTCGGCTAAGGCTTTCATGCTGATCCCGCTCATCGTACCGCTGGCGCAACTCTTCGGCATTTCGCCGCAGCTCTGCATCGTAGCCTTCGCTTTCGGGGACGGCTTCTCCAACGTCTTTTATCCGACCAACGCCGCCCTCCTGATCGCGCTCGGCCTCGCCGATCTCAGCTACACCCGCTGGGTCCGCTGGTCCGTCCGCTTCCAGCTGGCGAACCTGCTCCTGACGAGCGCGCTTCTGCTTTTCGGCCTGGCCGTCGGCTACTGATCATTCCTAACAAAAAAAGAAAAGCGTTCCAGTTTTTCGAAAAACGGCACTTTGTTACCTGTTTCCATCGGAAATGCGGTAACAAAACCCGAAAAATGAAAAAAACGGAACGCTTTTGGTTATGTGGCTCTTTCTTGTCCCGGAACTATCTCTGCCGCTGGGCCCGCTCGTTGGTATCGAGGCTCTTGCCAAAGACGAAATAGCGGTCGTAGAGGTACTCCAGCACGAAATTGCAGGCCATATTGAGACCGGTCACCAGGATACCCGGCCAGCCGCGGGTTTCCGCGAGGTAATTGCCGAGGATAGTCGAGACCGGCGTGAAAACGGCGTAGAAAGCCGCCACCTTCAGCATCGCCACCGGCACGTTGTTCGCCGACTGGAAGGTGAACTGCCGGTTCAGGGTGAAATTCCAGACCACGGAGGCGATCAAAGCGATCAGGTAGCAGGGCCAGTAAGGCCATTTGGTCAACAGGTCGAGCAGCGAGTAGACGATGATCTCGATCAGTCCGGCGGAGATCGAAAACAGCGTGAATTTCACGGCCCGCATCAGTTCTTTGTTTTTATTGGGATCTTTATTCGTATCTGCCATTTCTCCGCTCCTCTAATTATTCATGATCTTGAACAGCTTCTTATTGCAGGCGTGCAGCTCTTTAAAGACCGCGAAATTCTTGTCGTAGGCCGCCTTCACCTCCGGATCCGGCGTAAAACGCTTGACCGCCGGAATGAAGGGCGCCACCTCTTCCAGATCCTTCAGCAAACCGAGCCCCACACAGGTCACCGCCGCCGCGCCGACGGAGCCGACGTTCTGCGGCCGGTCCACGACTTCGATCTCCCGTCCGGTGATATCGGAAAGCATCTGGCTGGTCACGTCCGACAGCGCGCCGCCACCGGAAAAACGGATCGGATCCGACGTCTTGATCTTGCGGTCCTGGCATTCCAGCATCCAGCGCAGATGATAGCAGACGCCTTCCAGCACGGCGCGGATCATCTCCGTCTTACCCGTTTCCAGCTTGATATTGAAGAAGAGGCCGGCCGCGTCGGAGTCTTCGAAAGGACAGCGGTTGCCGTGCAGCCAGGGGCAGAAGATAACGCCACCGGCGCCGGGCGGCACCTTGGCCACCGTCGCGGTCAGATAGTCATAAACACTGGTATAGATCCGCTCCTGGTCCGCCGGATCGGCACCAGCCGCTACTCCACCGGCAGCAGCTACCGCAGCCGCCGGCCGCTGCTCACATACATCGTGCTTCTCCAGATAGATGCCAATCTCATCCAGGGCCAGATGATCCTTTACCCATTCCAGGCATTTGCCGGCGGTTTCCATCTCGGCGAAATAATTGAATTTCCCGGGCTGCGCCCCGACGATCGCCGCGATCATGTATTTGGTATCGACCAGCTGCTTCTCCACGATGGTGGAGACCCAGCCGGAGGTGCCGGAGTAGATATGCGTATCCCCGGGCTTGACGCAACCGGAACCGATCCCGATCAGGGTCGCGTCGCCGCCACCACCGAAGACCGGTGTGCCGGCAGCCAGTCCGAGCTCCGCCGCCGCCTGCGGCGTGAGCTCCCCGGCGCGGTCGGTAGCTTTGATGATCTCCGGCAGCAATTCCATCTTGACGTTAAAGAGCCGGCAGAGCTCGCTGCTCCAGCCTTCGTGCCCCTTCCTCGTATCGTAGAGGAAGGTGGAATAGGCCGAGTCCTGCGTCATGATATAATTCCCCGTACAGCGGCTGATCAGGTATTCCTTGACGTCCAGCCACTTATAACCCCGCGCGAAGTTCTCCGGTTCATGCGCTTCCAACCATTTGTATTTCCAGAGCGGATCCTTCACGGAACTGGAGACCGCGCCGGTGATCTTAAGCGAAGGCAGGAGTTTGCGGATATTGGCGCCGGCGATCTGCAGGCCGTAAGCGATCCCTTCCCGGATCTCCGCTTCCGCCCTTTGATCCATATAGCTCATCGGCCGGTGGACGGGTACGCCGTCCGCGTCTACGAGAATGAAGCCCTGCATCTGCGAACAGAAAGAAATGCCGGCCACCTGCTCCGGTTTGATCGTCGCGCGGGCGAATACTTCGCGCGTGGTGCGGCACATGGCCTGCCACCAGTCTTCCTGATCCTGCTCCGCCCCGCCGTCCGGCAGGATGTACAACGGATAACCGCAGGAGGCGGCGTCGATCTCGCGGATGGTCTCGTCTACCGCGAACAGGCAGGTCTTCACGCCGGTCGTGCCGATATCGTAAGAAAGTACATAGGTGCTCATCGATTCGCTCCTTCCCGGATCCCCAGGGCTCCGCTTAAGAAAAGCAGGAGCTGGCGGACGATCCGTTCGTCCTGATCAGCTCGCGCGGCGACGTCGGTCGCGTCCGCGCCAGTGGCTTCCGCTTCGCCCAGATAGATCCGCATCCGCTCCTCGTAATAGCGGCAGCCATAAGAGAAATGCAGCATCATGAGCAGGTCGTCAAAGAACAGGGCAAAGAGCGTCGGATCGAGGTCCGGCCGCACGTTTCCTTCTTCCCGCGCCTTGGCGAAAAGGCGGCGATAGAGCCCGGCCGTGATGCCTTCGATCGTCTGGGCATAGCGCGCGACGTCCGCGTCGTTCCGGGTCGTGATGAAGTGATACATCCGCACGTAAGCCGCATGCTCGCGGGCAAAGCTTTGACAGGCGCGGATCAGTTTTTCACAGGCGCTGAGCAGAGACGTTTCGCCCGCCACGGCCTTCTCCGCTACCTCGCGCAGCATGGCGACGGAGTGTGCCAGGCACGCTTCGAACAAAGCCTCTTTATTCGCGTAATATTTATAGATGACGCCGACCGAAAGGCCCGACCGTTTGGCGATCGTGCTGACCGCTGCCCGTTCCAGCCCTTTTTCCCCGAATTCTTCGATGGCGCTCCGCAGGAGCAGCTCCTGCTGCTCAGGCGTCAGTTTTTTCAGCATGGCTCCCCGCTTTCAGTTTGGAATACTTTTTTTGATAGACCAGATGCTCCAGATTGCCGCTGACGGCCTTGACGGGTATGGGTTTCTGTCCGGCCCGGGCAAGGAGCGCGGCCATGCAGCCCTTAACCAGGACCTGCTCCAGAGCCAGGGCATCGTCAAGTGTTCCGCTCGCGCAGACGGCGCCCTTCCCGCGGATCAGGACCGCGCCGCCGTTCTTCAGAGCCGCGACCAGTTTCTTCTCCGCAACGTCCGCCGGCAGGCAAGGTATATGCAGGCCAGCGATCTGGGCGAGATCATCCACATAGACGGTAAGCGGCCGGCCGGTCTCGCTCATCTTCCGGATAAAGGGATGGGCGGATTCGACGATGCCGCCGATCTTCCCCTTCTCGAACAGGAGATAATGCCGGTCGTATTCCTCATGGATCTCCCGGCGCAGGATGCGGTGCCAGGTGCCGGCTGAACCGATTTCGGCGGTTGCGTTCGGGCTGGTGCCTGCAGCAATCGCGCCAGCAGTCCCGACGGTCGCCTCCGCCTCCACCGGGAACAGCCGCCCGGTCAGCCGGCGGTATTGGTGCGCGGCAACTTGTTCCAGTGTTTCCGCGACACGGAAGGCTTCTTCCGCATCCTGCCCGAAGCAGACCGCCCCATGTCCCTGCATGAGCAGACAGCGGCTGCCGGGGTTCGCTGCCAGGCAGCTTTCCACGTTCTTCGTCAGCTTCTTCGTCCCGGAAAGCCCGTATGCCGCGGTCGCGACCTGCGGTCCGAGGATCGCCGCCGCGTCACCGTCCTCCCAGTCCGGAACAAAGCCCCGGCCCAGCGTGGACAGGCTCGTCGCGTAATCCTGGTGGGTGTGGATCACAAAGGCTGCTTCCGGATGCTGGCGGTAAACGGCGGCATGGACGCCTTTCTCGCTGGAAGGTTTCCCGGCTGTAGCCCGCTTCCCGGTTGCGGGCGGATTCCCTGCGTCAGCGACTTTCCCGTTTACGGACGGGCTCCCGGAATCTGCCACCTGCCCGTCCGCGACGCGGCAGACCACCAGGTCTTCCGGTTGCAGATCCTCATAAGCCCTTCCGCTCGGCGTGATGAGGAATTCTTCTTCCGAAAGCCGGGCGCTGACGTTGCCCCAGGTGCGGGCGATCAGCCCGCTTGCGAGCAGCTTTTTCCCAGCCGCGATGACCGCTTCCCGCGCGGCCTGTTCCTTCTCGCTCATGCTTCTTTTCCTTCCTGCGCGATCTCGGCCTGCGAGACTTCCTGAACTTCCTGCACCAGCTGCTCGTGCGAGGTTTCCAGGACTCCCTCTGCCTGCGCTTTGACCGCCTGCGGGGCTTTACGCGCCTTCGCGGTCCGCGGCGCTTTCGCCGGTTTCTCCGGCTTATCCAGCTCGGTCCGGATCCGTCCGCACTGGCTGAATACCCGGTCAAAGCGGGCGATCACGTCGTCGATCTCTTCTTCCGTATAGGCCGCGCTGGTATAGAGGCGGGAACCGGCCAGCGTGATCAGGCCTTCCGCCATATAGGCGGCGCCCATATGTTCCATCTCCGCCTGCCGCACCGAAGTCTCTTTCAGGATCTTCGGCACCTCCCAGAGCTTGCTCCAGTCGATGGCGAAATGCATGGTGCCGACGCTGTCCAGATGGCAGATCGAACCTTGGTTGAAGGCGACAAAGGGCAGATTATATTTGCGAATGGATTCCTGCAGCCCTTTCGTCAGGCGGTCTCCCATGCGGCCGGCCTTCTCACAGGCATTCTGCTTCTCGATCTCGCAGATCATATGGTAGCCCGCGCAGGTGGAGAGCGGCGTCGCCGACAGCGTACCGCCGCAGAGGGCTTTATGCAGTTTCTTGCCCTGACCGTCCAGTCCGGCGCCGAGGTACTGCATGCAGTCCCGATGGCCGCCGACCGCGCCGGCGCCCGGATAGCCGCCGGCCACGACCTTGCCAAAGACGGTCAGATCCGGATCGACGTTAAAGAAGCCCTGCGCCCCGTGCACGCCGATGCGGAATCCGGTCACGACTTCATCGAAGACGAGCAGCGCGCCGTATTTATGGGCCAGACGTTCACATCCTTTGACGAATTCCCGGGTCACCGGGCGGGTCCCCGATTCCGGACCCACCGGTTCCACGAAGATCGCCGCCGTGCCGCCGTCCAGCTTATGCTTTTTCAGTTTCTTTTCCAGGTCCTCCAGGTCGCCCGGGAAGAACTCATCGGTGTGTTTGAAGATGAAACCCGGCACGCCATGAGAAAGCATGCCCTTGGTTCCCGGCACGCGGATGCCGTAAGCCAGCTGATCCGACCAGCCGTGGTAGCCTCCGCCCATCTTCAGGATATTCTTATGCCCCGTCTTCAGCCGCGCGATACGGGCAGCTACCATGCAGGCCTCCGTCCCGGACCCCAGGAAACGGATCATCTCTACCGAAGGCACGAGTTCGGAGATCTTCTTGGCGAGTTTATACTCATATTCATGGAAAAGGCCGGTCGACGGGCCACAGGTATTCAAAAGGTCGATCACGGCTTCCCGCACTTCCGGCGGATTGCTGCCCAGCACCGTCGGGCCGCCAGCCTGTAGCAGATCGTAATAGACGTTGCCGTCCACGTCGGTCATGCGGTTGCCGATCGCGCTGGTAATGGCGATCGGGAACGGATAGTTAAAGGCCAAGTTGTGCTCCACGCCTCCGGTGATCACCTTTTTCGCCGCGTCGGTCATCGTCTTTGACCCCTGGCACTTCGCGTCAAAGTATTCCTTCTGATACCGCTCCAGTGCTTCCGGCCTGATCGAATAGACCGGCTTCCGGATCAAAGCATCCAACCGCCTGGTGATCTCCTCCGCATCCAGATAATTGTCGCTATCAATTGCGTATCCGTTATAAGCCATTGCATCCTCCTCTTCTCCAACAGCTATCATGGTCTTCTTTCCCTGCGCTTACGCAGGCTCGCAGGCAATTGCCGTTCCCGGGCAGTCTCCGTTCTCGGGCAGCTACCGTTTCCTGACAGTCGCTGTGCCCGGTCAGTTTCTGTTCGTGGACAGTCGCCTTCGTGGACAGTCGCCTTCGTGAATCTTCGTTCACGAGATTTCGCCCTTATTGTACCGGCTGCCTTCCCTCCCGTCAAGCATAATTCCGCACAAATTCCTCGGTTCTCTTGGGGCTTGTCGCCACTTCAGGCTGGCAACCCCGGAATTTTGAGCCAAACGGCATTTCCCGGCGCCACAGAAAAACGCCGCCCAGAAACGGGCGG
>JAFRYQ010000076.1 GCA_017437565.1 Bacillota bacterium | reverse complement strand
GTGCGGTACTCGCTCCCCATTTCCCGACCTAAAATACCAGGTTTTACTCATCCAAGCATTAATAATACCGCAGCCCCCGGGTCCCTCCGGCCAGTGCGGTACTCGCTCCCCATTTCCCGACCTAAAATACCAGGTTTTACTCTTCCAAGTATTAAAAATACCGCAACCCCCGGGTACCTCCGGCCGGCGCGGTACTCGATCCCTATTTCCCGACCTGAAATACCAGGTTTTGCTCTTCCATGCATTAAAAATACCGCAGCCAATAGCTCCCCTCAGATCCCTCCGGACTAAGCTTGATGTTTCTTTTACTTTGCGCGCTCGGGATTCCAGAACGAGCGGGAGAAGAGGATGAGGATGGCATAGAGCTCCAAACGGCCGGCCATCATCAGCAGGCAGCAGTAGACCCGGCCGAGATGGGAGAAGCATTCGTAGCTCGCGTCACGCACCAGCCCGAACCCGACCCCGGTATTGGTGAACAAAGCCACCGGGGCGCTTAAGGTCGTCTCCATGTCGAGATTCTGCAGCGAGAGAACTACGGCCGAAAGCAGGTAGACTGCCAGGAACAACAGGATGAAAGTCGCGATCGAGGAAACGCTTTCAGAAGCCATCTGCCGCTTCCCGATGCGGATCGGTTTTACCGCGTTGGGATGGATGCGCTTATAGACGCCGCGCCGGATGATCTGGAAAAAGACCGCGAACCGGATCACTTTAATGCCGCCGGCCGTCGATCCGGCACTGCCGCCGATCAGCATGAGGATGAGGAGCAGCACTTTACAGATGGTCGGCCAGCCGTTGACGCGGGCCAGCGGAAAGCCGCTGGTACTGGCAAAGGAAACCACGCCCGCGAATCCGTCAACGGCGGATTGGAAGATGTCCCCGCGTACGCCCGTGATCCGCAGCACTACCGCGATGAAGACCGTCGCCGCAGCGATGATGGCCAGATAGAGGCGCAGTTCAACGTCCTCCTTAACCAGCCGGAAACGCCGGCGCCGGAGATTGATATAGATAGCGAAGTTGATGGAAGAAAGCAAAGAGAAAACAGCCAGGACGACTTTTACGTACGGCGTAAAATGCGTCCCGATCGCCCGGTGATAGTCGATCAGTCCGGCTGTGCTCATCGTGGTCATGGTATTGACCAGCGCCTCGAAACGAGGGATCCGCCCCGCCAAAAGCAGGACCAGCTCGATCGCCGACAGCATAAAGTAGATGAAGTACAGCTCTTTGATCGTATCCTTCATGCGCGCGGAAGTCTTCATGACGCTGGGTCCCGGCAGCTCCGCGTTGACCAGTTTTTGTCCGTTCACGCCAAGCGTGGATAAAATCAGGATCGCGATGAGGATGACCCCCATACCGCCCAGCCAGCTCGCCGTTGCCCGCCAGAGGATCAAAGCGCGCGGCAGGTTGTTCACGTTTAACACCCAGGCGGAACTCGTCGTCCACGCCGCCACCGATTCAAAGAGCGCGTCGACCGGATGGATCCCGATCCGTGAAAGCAAATACGGCAGCATCCCCGTCCCGATCACGGTCAACCAGCAGATCAGGACCAGGAAATAGCTGTCCCGGACTTTGATCTTGGCTTTATAGCGTCTCGTTAGCCGGACGCCGGTGAGCCCGCACACGAAAATCAAAAGCATGGTGATCCCGATGCCCAGCGCCGGTCCCAGATCATGGTCATAGAGCGCCAACAGATAGGATGGGAGCATGGAGATGCCTTCGTAGAGCAGGATCGCGGAAATGGTTCGGAAAATGAGTTTTTTATCAGCACCCATAAACCCAACCTCCTAAGCGCGATCGCTGTTCCAGTAATTGCGGGACAGCATCATGAAAACGGTAAACAGCTCCAGGCGGCCGGCGATCATCAGAATCGACAGGACCAGCGTGGGGAAATTGGAGTAAGCGGCAAAGTTCATGGACGGCCCGACCAGGTTGAGACCCGGGCCGACGTTGGAGAGGCAGGTCAGCGCCGCTGAGAAATTCGTCACGATATCAAATCCGTCGACGGATACCAGAAGCGTTCCCGCGAAGAGCACCGCGACGAAAAAGAAGATGAAATTGACGATATTGGTAACCGTGGAAGCTCCGACCGCTTTTCCGTTCACCGTCAGATTGATGACCCGGTTCGGATGCAGCTTCAGGAAAAAGCCGCGGCGCACGTATTTGATCGCCGTCAGGATCCGGATCATCTTAACGCCGCCGCCGGTGGATGAGGCACAGGCGCCGGTGATCGTGAGGATAACGATGAGCGTCTTACAGAAAGCCGGCCAGACGTCATAATCCGTCGTCGCGAAACCCGTGGTCGTAACGATGGAGGCGACGTGGAAACTGGCATCTGAGAAGGCGTTGACGAAACTGGTATAACCGCCCTGCCCAAGCAGATCCAGCGTGATCAACAGTATAAAACCGCCGATCATCCCGAGATAAAGGCGTTTTTCCTCGTCTGAGAAAAACTCCTTAAACCGTTTTTGGAACAACAGAAAATAGAGGTTGAAATTGATGCCGCAAAGGATCATGAATGCCGTGATCACCCAGCGGACATAAGGGCTGGTAAAGTGCCCTACACTGTCGCTGTAATTGGAAAAGCCGCCGGTTCCCACCGTCCCGAAGGTATGGATCAGCGCGTCGTAGAGGCTCAGGCCGCCGGCCATCAGCAGCACCGCTTCCGCGACGGTAAAGATCGCGTACAATATGTATAGCCGGCGCGAGGTATCGGAAAAACGCGCCGTCAGTTTGCTCATTGTCGGCCCCGGTGTTTCGGCATTGGCGATCGTCTGGCCGCCGATGCCGATGGACGGCAGCAGCGCCGTCGCCAAAACGACGATTCCCATACCTCCCAGCCAGTGGGTGAGTGACCGCCAGAACATAAGGCTCTTCGGATAGTGCTCCAGATTGCTTAAGATCGTGGCTCCCGTCGTGGAATAGCCCGAGCAAAGCTCAAAAAACGCGTCGATCGGATTGGTGATCATGCCCGCGATCAGGAAGGGGATGGCGCTGATCAGCGGAGCCACTACCCAGAACAGCGTGACGATCAGATAGCCTTCCCGCTGCCGGGTCCGCAAACCTGCCGGATTGAACAGCTTCACGACCAAAAGCCCTGCCAGGAGGCAGGGGATGATCGTCGCCGTAAAAATGCCGGCTTCTCTCATCTCTCCGTAGAACAGCCCGACCAGCGCCGCCGGGATCATCGCGAAACCAATGACCAGAAGCAGCACGCCGAGCATCCGGATTACGGAATGGTAATGCAGCGGGGTAGCCGTTTTCATGCTAATCCTTATTTCACCTTTAACAGTTTTTCCAAATCGGAAATATCGGAGAGCAACGTGAAGATGATCACGCGGTCATCTTCCTGGATGCGCGTTTTGCCATCCGGGATGATGACCCGCCCCTGCCGGTAGATCGCGGCGATCAGGAGTCCCGGCGGCAGTTCCAGATCCGCGAGCGTCCCGCCGAGCATCATCATGCCCGTCGTCGCGACCACTTCCACGATCTCCGCCTGCCCCTGTACCAGCATGGAGGAGATGACCCGGTTCTCACCTTGGATGATGCTGAAGATATTTCCGGCTGTAATGTCCAGCGGGTTCAGCACCATGCCGGCATCGATATTGTGCAGCATGGCGAGATAGGTCTCGCGGCTGACCTTGGAGATGACGTCCTCGATCCCTCTCTCCTTAGCCGCCATGGCCAGGAGCAGATTCTGTTCATCGAATCCGGTCGCCGTTACAAAGGCGTCCATCTCGTCCAGGTTTTCTTCTTCCAGCATCTCCAGATCGGTCCCGTCGCCATGCAGGACCATCACGTTCGGTACCCGGGCCGATAAATAGTGACAGCGTTCCTTATCCTGTTCGACCAGTTTCACCTTCGCGCCGAAATCAGAAAGCCGTTCCGCCAGGTAATAGCCGGTCTTCCCGCCGCCGATGATCATGACCTTTTGGAGATTGGTATATTTGCCCTTGACGTGCACCTTCTTATTCAGCGCCAGGATCGGTTCCTTTTCACCGATGACGTAAAGCTCGTCCCCTTCCCGGATGTCGTCATGTCCGTGCGGGATGATGACCTTACCGTTCCGGGAGATAGCCGCTACCAGCATATCCGGCATGAGCCGGCGCACTTCCGGCATGCTGCAACCGATGAGTTCCCGTTTCCGCGAAGCCGGGAATTCGATCAAAGCGATGCCGCCGGTCACGAACACGCCATTGGCCAGCGTATATTTCTCCGCCAGGTATTTATAGATCTCCTGGGTGATCGCGTAGTCCGGATTGACCAGGAAATCGACCTCCAGGCCTTTGCGGATGAATTCGAAATGCTTCATGTATTCCGGATCCCGCACCCGGGCGATGACGTAATGACAGCCGAGCTGCTTCGCGAACTGGCTGATAACGAGATTGGATTCATCGCTTCCCGTCGAGACCAGCACGTATTCGTAACGGCCGATGTCCAGTGAACGCAGCACGTTGATATCCCGCGCGTCTTCGTTCACGGTCATCACGTCAAACTGTTGGGCCAGCCGGTCCAGCAGTTCCGTATTCGTATCGACCAGCGTAATGGAATAATCGCCGCCGAGCAGCGCTTCACAAAGCTTGACGCCCAGTTTTCCGACACCGATGATCGCAATTTCCATGGTTTTCCCCGTTTCCTGTTCTTACATACCGGGTTCAGATATTCTCGGCAAACGCGCCGTAGATCGCCCGAATCGCGGCTTCAAAATCTTTATTTTCCACACCGACGATGATATTGATCTCGCTCGACCCCTGCTCCATCATGCGGATGTTCACGCCGGCGTCGGCCAAGGCGCTGAAAAGCCGTGCCGAAACGCCCTGCCGGCGATTCATGCCGATGCCCACCGTGGCGATGAGCGCCATATCCGTGAAGCATTCCATGCTGTCCGGTTCCAACTGTTTCTCGAAAGCCCGCATCAGTTCCTTCAGCCGCCCGCCGATGTCGCTCTTAGCGATCACGACCGAAACGTTGTCGATCCCGGCCGGGATGTGCTCAAAGCTGCAGTTGAAGTCCTCCAGGATCGCCAGGATGCGCCGGATGAAACCGCGTTCCGCTTTCATGCGGTTTTTATAGAGCGAGATGACCAGGAAGTCCTTTTTACCCGCGATCCCGGTCACGATATTGGTACCCGGCCCGGCCTCGTGATCTTCCTGGATCAGCGTACCGGGGTCTTCCGGCTTATTGGTATTGCGGATATTGATAGGAATACCCGCCACGCGCGCCGGATAGATTGCGTCTTCATGCAGTACGGAAGCGCCCATATAGGAGAGCTCGCGTAGTTCTTTATAGGCGATGATATGGATCGGCTTAGGATTCTCGACGATACGCGGATCCGCCATCAAAAATCCGGAAACGTCCGTCCAGTTCTCATAGACGTCCGCCTGCACCGCCCGCGCTACGACCGCGCCGGTGATATCGGAACCGCCGCGGCTGAAGGTCTTGATCTCGTCCGTTCCCTCATAGGTCCCGTAGAAGCCGGGCAGGACGGCATACTCATGCTTAGCCAGCTCCTCCGCCAGTTTCCGGTTCGTTTCTTCTTCCAGCAGGCGGCCGCCTTCATCGAAGACGATCAGCCCGGCCGTATCGACGAAATCGAAGCCCATGAAATCAGCTACGAGCAGCGCCGACAGGTATTCGCCGCGGCTGGCAATATAGTCAGCCGAGCAACCCTGCTTCATCTTTTCCTGGATGACTTCCATTTCGGCGATCACGTCGACCTTGGAACCGATGGTCGCCGCGACAGCCAGGAACCGGTCTTCCACGACCTGCAGGAGCTGGTCATATGGCAGATTATGCTCCCGATGCGTATGGCAGAGATAGAGCACGTCCGTAATCTTGTTATCGGTTTCGAACCGCTTCCCTGGGGCCGATACCACCACGTAGCGCCGAGTGGGGTCGGAGAGGATGATCTCTTTCGTCTTGTTCAGCTGGATGCGGTCCGCCACCGACGAGCCGCCGAATTTTAATACTTTTACACCCATCTTTCTTTTCTGTTCCTTCTTTCAAGTTAGTAGCATGATTATCCTTTATTTTACAATAAAAAGAGAGGCGCTGTAAAGCCCCCCTCTTTCCTTCAAATTGGGTTTCCAACGGGATCCGGCTGTCTCCTACGGACGCCTATTACTGCAGTTCCGCCTTCAGTTCTTCCACCTTATCGAGATGCTCCCAGGGAACGTCGATGTCGGTACGTCCGAAGTGACCGTAAGCCGCCGTCTGCTTGTAGATCGGTCTTCTCAGGTCGAGATCGCGGATGATCGCCGCCGGACGGAAGTCGAAATGCTTCTCGATGATGGCCGCCATCTTCTCGTCGTCGAATTTGCCGGTGCCGAAGGTATCGACCATGATGGAGACCGGTCTGGCTACGCCGATCGCGTAAGCGAGCTGGATCTCACAACGGTCCGCCAGTCCGGCCGCGACGACGTTTTTCGCCGCGTAACGCGCCGCGTAGCTCGCCGAACGGTCAACCTTGGTGGGGTCCTTACCGGAGAAGCAGCCACCGCCGTGCGGCGCGGAACCGCCGTAAGTATCAACGATGAGCTTACGGCCGGTCAGGCCGGAATCCCCGTGCGGCCCGCCGATGACGAAACGCCCGGTCGGGTTAACATAGTATTTAGTCTTCTCATCGAGCAGCTCCGCCGGAATGACCGCTTTGATGACGTGTTCGATCACGTCCTTGCGGATCTGTTCCTGGGTGACGTCGGGATCGTGCTGCGTGGAGATGACGACGGTGTCGATGCGTTTGACTTTCCCGTCTTCGTATTCGACCGTCACCTGGCTCTTGCCATCCGGCCGGAGATAAGGCAGCAGGCCGCTCTTGCGGACCTGGGTCAGCTGATAAGCCAGCTTATGGGCGGTCTCGATCGCCATCGGCATGTATTCCGGCGTCTCGTTGGTGGCATAGCCGAACATCATGCCCTGGTCGCCAGCGCCGACCTGCTCGATGGCGTCGTTCAGCGTACCTTCCTTATACTCCAGGGCTTTGTTGACACCCATGGCGATGTCGCCGGACTGCTCGTCCAGCGCGGACAGGATGGCGCAGGTATTGCCGTTAAATCCGTATTCATCCTTATCAAAGCCGATCTCGTTGATGACCCGGCGGGCGATCTTCGGGATGTCGATGTGGGCCGTCGTGCTGATCTCGCCCATCACCATGGCGTAACCGGTCGTAGCCGTCGTCTCGCAGGCGACGCGGCCATATGGATCCTGCTCCCTGATGGCATCAAGGATGGCATCCGAGATCTGATCGCACAGTTTATCAGGATGTCCTTCGGTAACGGATTCAGACGTAAACAGTTTTCTCATTTATTTTCTCCTCCTTTGGTTCTTTCGCCTCTATCAAAAGGAAAACCCCTTTTTCAGCATCTGAAGAAGGGGTGAACATACTTGTTTCTCACTCCTCATCTTTCAGAAATCGCTTTCTGTAGGATGTAGCACCTTTTGACCGGATCCGCCAGCGCGGTTCCGATTCAGAGGTTGCCGGGCATCGCAGGGCCTATTCCCTCCGCCGCTCTTGATAAGGCTCTAAAAGATTATACTATACCGGCTAGCTTTGTCAATATTTAAAATCCACAAATGCTGTTCATGTCTTTTTTTCAACCTGTCCGGACTAGATCTGCAGCGAACACGCATAAGCCGTTCTGCTGGCGTTCTCGATATTCCCTACTTCCGCCCGGTCGCCGATATACAGGACGGTAGACGCCAGCTCATCAAAGCAAGGCGCGTCATCTGCGTTTCTCAACCCGGTCGCAAGGATCACCGTATCCGCTTCCAGGAATGCCGTTTCACCGTCCTTCTCCCTGATCAATACCCCTTCATCCCTTATTTCCGTACAGCTCGTGCGGAGATGGATATGGACAGAATCAAGGTCCCGCAAGTCATCGAAGCTCTTGAGCTCCGGTTTATATTCATGCTTAAGGAAGAACTCGGTAAAGACCTTATTCTCCCAGAAATCCTTGGAGTACTTCATCAGCCGGTCTTCGGTTTCGATCAGGTCGACGGTCTTGCCCATGGTCTGCAGTTGGATCGTGATCTCGCAACCGACGTCCCCGCCCCCGATCACGACTACTTTTTCTCCGATCTCATCCGTTCTTTTGAACAGTTCCGCGGCATGGATCACCTTCTTATTGCCAATTCCTTTGATAGCAGGGGTAAACTTGGTGGCCCCGGTCGCGACGATGATCGCGTCCGGCGCCATTGCCTCCAGCAATTCCCTATTGGCTTCTGTATTGAGCAGGACCTGAATGTTTTCTCTTTTCGCAACCTGCCGTTTCAGGTATTCCCGGTAGTTCTTAACGCCTCGCTTAAAGGTGATAAAATCCGCGAATTCCAGCCTTCCTCCCAGTTTTGCCTCTTTCTCGACCAGGATCACCTGATGCCCTCTGTCCGCGATTTCGATCGCCGCCAGCATACCGGCAGGGCCGCCGCCGATTACCGCGACGTTCTTTTTTCCACCGTAGCTTATGATCGGGGCGGGTTCGTGAATGAAAGCCCTTCTGGGGTTCACACTGCAATAACTCATGCTGCCTGAAGACTCCAGAGGTTCGCAGAAATCCAGGCAGTGCAGGCAACGGATACAGGGCCTTACGTCTTCCGGATGGTTCTGCCGCACCTTTTCCACCCAGTCCGGATCGGCAATGAAACCTCTGGCCATACCGACCAGGTCCGCGCCTCCGGACCGGATCACTTCATTGGCAAACGCCGGATCATCGATCCCGCCTATGGTCTCGATCAGGCAACCGGGGGCAGAGGCTTTGACCGCTCGCGCCAGATGGCTGTTGGTCCCTTCCGGCATATACTGGGAGGGGAAGGTAAAGCTCTCGGTAAAGGAGTCGTGGATCTTTCCTGCCGAGCACTGAACGATATCGACCGTATCCGACATGATAGCGACGATCCTGCTCACCTCTTCCAAGGTGATACCGCCGGCTTCCACCTCGGTCGCGCTGATCCGCATGGCGAGGATCATTTCATCCCCGACCCGCTCGCGGATCCGTTCCATTACCATCTTGGGAAAACGCGCCCTGTTTTCTACGGAGCCGCCGTACTCATCTGTCCGTTTATTCTCGATTGGTGAGAAGAACTCGCCTAAAAGCCAGTTGTGCGCGGCGTGAACGTTGATCACGTCAAACCCCGCGCGCTTGCCGATATAGGCGGCCTCGGCAAAGCAATCCGCAACATATTCCATCTCCGCCTGATCCATAGGCTCGACGATCAGGCCGTCTTCCTTCTCCATATAGCTGGGGCCCAGGAGCCGGTTTCCTTCCACCGGCGTGCACCATTGTCCGCCATGATTCAATTCGATGCTGGCCAGCGACCCGTAGGCATGGACGTTTTCCACGATCCGGTGCATGGCCGGCAGAAGATAGGCGTTCACCCGGGGATTTTTAAAATCGAAATACTCCCGGTGGGCTCCCAGGTAAAACCGGGGATCCACACCGAGGTGTCCGGTATTCACGATCGCCGCGCCACCCCTGGCGATCCTTCCATAGTAAGTAGCCGCGTCTTCGCTGAATATGGAATAGCCTTCCCGGTCTGCCCGGAGCATTCTGGGGTCTCCGTGCGGAGATGAGACGACTCTGCTTTTCAGTCTTTTATTCCGGATCACCAGCGGTCGGAAAAGATCCGGATACATTCTGTCCGTTTTACCCATATTGCTTCTCCAATTGTCTCTTCTAAATACTCATAGCACACACTTATGGTCAATTATTCTCCTTTGCCCGGCGTCTTGTCAAGTTTATCCCGATCCGCCCCTATCAAAAACCGGCAGTCTGTTGTAAAATATATGGTATGGATAAGAAATTTGAAAACAAACAGAAAACCGGACTTCATCTGGTACCCGATCCGGCGCACGTCCGCGCGGATCTTTCCACTAATGCTTCAGAGGATACTGCCCCGGAAAGCACGTCTTCCGGAGGCGGCGCCCAGTTCGTGCTGGCTGAGGCTACCGATACTCGTCTCATGGGCGTGACCGGGCTTCATCTGCACCATCGCTTTGATGAGGACGACGTGCATCAGTTTTTCCTGCTCGACGCGGAAGAATTCGGCCTGGAGGAATATGAGGGCATGGCCGGGAACGACCCGGACGCGGTCACCGCGCAAAAGATCTCCATGTTCGGCGGCCTGGGCGGCAAGTGGAAAGAGATCACACGGGAAGAGGCCCTCTTCCTGCTGCGCAGCCATTTCCAGATCAATGCCGAAGAAGACATTCCGCTTCCCGGCGATCCCGGGGAATATGAATGGCTCCTGAACGCGGGGGAAGATCTGGAACCGCCGGCTTTTACAGCCCTGATGGACAAGATCTGCGTACGGATCCAGAACAACACCGAGCTGGTGAACTATTATCTGATGCGCTGCTGCGGAAAAGATTATCCCGCGCTGCGTTATCTTTGCACGCCGGACGGCTTGACCGACGTGATCGACGCGCCGGAGCCGGCTTCACTCTGTAAGAATGAAGTCTCCCTGGTCCCCGGCTTCCGGAACCGTTACCGGGCCGAATCCCTGATCGAATACGACGATGCCTACAGTTTCGCCGTGTCGATCGTCGAGACCCGCGGAAAGAAGGTTATCGGCGCGGAGCTGGTCTCCATTATGCCGATCAGCGATTGGGAAGCCTCCAACATCCTGCGGCGGGAAGAATTCCTGATCGATCTCCAGAATACCGTTCCCACCGACAAGCTCGCCCATATCATCGCGGTGATCTTCCCGACCATGACGGCCAGCCGTCATGACTTGGGTTCCCTCTATATGATCTTCGCGCCGGACAACTCCCACGTCAGGGACGCGCATTACCGCCTGGATAACGATACGCTGGCTTCCATTTACGTTCTCGACAGCGGTGAAGTCGTCGTAGCCGGTTCCCACCCCAACGTGGTTGGCAACGTTGCCGACGCCCTGATCACCGCCGCTGACGTATCCGGTTTCGGGAAGATGAAGACGATCACCAGCATCCGTTTCCCGCATCCGATGCTGGGGCTCTTTCTCGACAGCGGCGCGCCGTCCTTCCGGGAATTCATGGCCTATATACAGGACAGTTTCGAATAAAAACTTGAAAAAAAGAATTGAATTTTGATTTATGTCAACTTCTGTTCTTTTTTCCGGAGGGGGATTCTCAACAATGGGGAATCGTCACTTTTCAAGCAAAAGCGCACTTTTCCACAAAGGTTTTCAAAATCGTATACGATTTATTGATCACCTTTCTGTTGATAACTGAAAACCACGGAAGCAAGTAATTGCAAGGCTGTGCAAGGTTACCAGCCGCTGTCAAGAGAGATTTATCAACAGATTTTTGCAGCTTGATAAGAACGGCTTTGTTCGATAGGGAATATCTGAAAGGAGTAAAAATGACGCATAAATCCTTCCGCGACGACGTATATTTAAAAGAGCTGGACGCTGTGGTCACTTCCGTCGCGCTTTCGCCGAAACGCGCCGGCTGTCTGCTCGTGACGCTGGACCGTACGGTCTTTTTCCCGACTGGCGGCGGGCAGAGTTGTGACCTGGGCACCCTCGCCGGGCTCCCGGTGATCGACGTCTTTGAGGACGCGGAGGAGATCGTGCACGTCGTGCAGCTGCCGGATACAGCTGCTGCTGATGCTTCCGCATCCGCGTCGCCCCTGCAGGCCGGCGACCGGGTCCATATCGCCATCGACTGGGCGCGGCGCTTTGATAATATGCAGCGCCACTGCGGCGAGCATATCCTCTCCGGCATCTTCTACGGGCTCTACGGCGGCGTCAACCGCGGTTTCCACATGGGCGATGACTATATGACCATCGACATCAGCCTGGAAGATGACCCGGCCTTCACGGAGGTCACCTGGGAAATGGCGGAGAAAGCCGAGTTGGAGACGAACCGGGTGATCTGGCAAAACCTGCCGGTCACGACCTTCCATTTCGATACCCGGGAGGAAGCGGAAAAGATGCCGCTGCGCAAGAAACTGGCCATCGAGCGGGACATCACCATCGTCACCATCGGCGACCCGTCGAAACCGGCTGATTCCGTCGCCTGCTGCGGGACCCATCCGGCCACTGCCGGCCAGGTCGGCCTGGTGAAGCTCTATAAGGTGGAACCGAATAAGGGCATGTTCCGCATCTTTTTTGAAGCCGGGGAGCGCGCTTTCCGCCAGTATCAGCAGTCCTTCGACACCATGACCGCCCTGGAAAAGGATCTCTCGGCCGGGACCGGCGACCTGATGAAGAAATACCTGGCCCGTAAGGAAAAGAACCATGAAGTGCGCGACCGGCTCTATAAACTGACCAAAACGGTATTAGCTTCCGAATCTGCGCGGATCCTCGCCGCCGCGGCGACCGGGGAAGACCGCTTCTCCTATGAGATCCTGAGCCTCGATGATTTAATGGAACTGGGCCGGAGCCTGACCGGACACAATCCCGGGCTGCTCTTCCTGGTGCATGAGCCCAGTCTTACCGCCCTCCTCTTCTCTGATAGCGCCGACTGCGGCCGCCTGGTGAAGGATAACGTCGCGGTTTTCAACGGTAAGGGCGGTGGCGGAAAACAATTCGCCCGCGCGATCTTCAGCCGCCCCGATGATCTGGAGACCTTCATCGACGCCATCCGCAAGCTGCGTAGATAGAGCAACGCAAAGGGGCTGCCTGATGGCAGCCCCTTTGGGTAAGCAACTCCGCGATTCCCTGCGGCTTCGGCTTCCCTTAACCTTCCTCGCCTCAGCCTTCGATCGCGATGTAGCGGTTTTCTTCGATCTGCGGTTTCGCTTCTTTCTTCGGAACCGTAACTTCCAGAACACCATTCGCGAATTTTGCTTTAATATCCTCTTCGGTCACATACTCGCCGACATAGAAGCTTCTGGTGCAGGTGCCCTGGAAACGCTCGCGGCGGATGTATGCACCGGCATCATCCTTCTCATCCTTTTCGGAATTGGTCGTCGCTTCTACTTTCAGGACGCCGTCCTTCAGCTGCAGCTTGACGTCTTCTTTCTTAAAGCCCGGCAGATCCATGAACAGATCGAAATGATCGCCCGCGTCCCGGACATCGCTCTTCATGAGCGCGCTGGTACTCGTCTTGCTGACGGTCGGGAAATCCATGAAATCGTTGAAATCATCGAAGAAATTATTTCTGAAAACACTCGGGAACAACATTGTAAAGACCTCCTTTTATATCAATCATCATTTTTCTCTGATAGGTTCTTTTCCCTGTCACCTGTATTATACCACGTTGTTAGCACTCTAAACAGATGAGTGCTAACAAATTTAAAAAATTTTTCCTTTATCAGGTTGCCTCATCCCTCAATAGCCTTCGCCATCAAAGCTGATCAGCAGGCCCCTTTCTCCGCAGAACACTGCTGATTAGAAGCCCGGCCAGCAGAAGCAGGCTGATCCATTGCGATGTGGAAAGGCCAGCCAGCAGTCCCCGCGCGGCATCATCGCGGAAGAATTCCAGAATGAAACGGAAAAGCGCGTATACGGCCAAATAAACAGAAAGTGCCTGTCGGCCGGTTTGGGCACGTTTAGCCGGTGCGGTCCGCAGGCCAAGAACCAGAATGATACCCCCTAAAAGCAGCTCGCAACCTGCTTCCGCAAGCTGGGTCGGAAAGAGCGGGACTCCTGCCGGCGCGAAGGGAGAAACCGAAAAGACGACACCGATGGGAAGTCCGGTCGGCCTGCCGTAACAACAACCGACCAGAAAACAGCCGACACGGCCGCAGGCCGCCAACAGCGCCGCCCCGGGTAAAAGCACGAGCGCCGCCTCCCCCGAATCGTCCTTGTATGATCTGGCCGTGCGATAGGCAACCAGCAAGAACCCGAGGAGGCCTCCATAGAAGACCATGCCCCCGGCCAGATACCTGGCGCCAAAGGTTTCCGGCGCTGAAAAGAGAAGCGGCAGATCCGTCACCAGTGCCGGCAGGACGGTCAGGAAATACAGGAGCTTGGCGCCGATCACCGCGCCGAGCGCCCCCATCGTGAAGAGATAGACCCCGTCTTCCACCCGGAACCCGTAACGCCGGGCCAGTATCGCGGTGAGCGCCAGTCCCGCCAGAAAGCCCAGGACGGCCATCACCCCGTAAGCCGGTATTTCTCTGCCAAAGAATACGAATAGCGGATGCAAAACGTCTAACCCTCCATCCAAGGAATATAATCGAAAAGAAGGCGCGGCCGAAGCCGCGCCCTGTATTGACGTCAGAATGATCAGCCGCCGAACACGGACAGGCACCCGGCCAGCCCTGTGCAGGCCACACAGGCAACCAGGACGACCGCCCCCAGGATCACGCCGATCAGGCAGAGGACATAACCGATCTTGCGGATATCTTCTTCATTTCCTGCCGCTTTCGCCTGCGACCCCAGATAAAGGCCAACGCCGCCGCAGATCAGGGAAAGGATCGAGGACACGCCGAAGAAACAGAGCGCGAGGGATACGATGCCCAGGATCAGAGAGGCCAGCGCCTTATTGTGTTCCGGTGCGACCGCTTTTGGCGGGACCGGTTGCTGATTATCATATTGATATTGATACTGCGGACCCGGCTGCGCGCCGCCGTTGGGGCTCCACCCGTAACCGGCCCCGGCCCCGGCGCCATCCTGTGGCTGTCCGAAGTTTGATTGCTGTCCGTAGCTTTGCTGCTGGAACTGCTGCTCCTGCTCCTGCTCGCGCCGGTGCTCGGCCTGCCAGGCTTCGGTGGCGTTAAAGCTCTGCGCTGCCGCCTGCGCCTGCTGGTCAAATTGGGTCGCTTGTTGCTGTTCAGCCTGCAGCCTTGCGGCTTCGGCTTCCTGACGCGCGCGTAAGGCTTCCATTTCCGCCTGCATCCGGGCCTGCTCACGCTGGTGTTCGGCCTGCCAGGCTTCCGTCGCGTTATAGCCATAGGCGTGCTGGCTGAAGGGGCTGGCCTGCTGCCCGAATTGACTGGCCGTCTCCGGCGGTACCTGTTCCTGCGCTTGTGTATCTGCATTGGAGAAGGCACCGGTGAAAGCTTCATGCGCTTCCTGCTGCACCTCGGTGATCGCTTCCGCGGCCTGTGCTTCAAAAGCTGCCGCCTGGGCCGTTGCTTCGGCGACCGCTACTTCGGCCGCTTTTTCCGCCTGTCCCCACGTATCCGTCGAAAACTCCGGAGCGGATGGAACGTCAGGCCCGAACTCCAGTTTCGGTTCGTTGTTATCAAAAATACTTC
>JAFRYQ010000075.1 GCA_017437565.1 Bacillota bacterium | reverse complement strand
GTCACGATCGTGACGCCCTCGCCGCCTTCGTCATAACGTCCGGCCGCGAAGGACTTCACGTATTTATTGCTCTTCAGCATGCGCCGGATACCGTTTTTCAGGATGCCTTCCCCCCGGCCGTGGATCACGGTCACCCGCTCCAGACCGGCGATATAGACGTCATCCAGATATTTCTCCACGTCCATCAGCGCGTCTTCGAGGTTCTCGCCCTGCACGTTGATCTCCGGGGAAACGGTGCGGGCTTTGCTCATACCGAGCGAACCGACGTGCGCGGTCGCTTTCGCCGGCGGTTTACGGTCTTTGCCCTCGTTGATCAGCATCAGGTCGGCGAGCTTCACGTTCACGCGCATGGCGCCGATGGCCACCTGCAGATTGCCTTTTTCATCCGGCAGGCTGATGACCTCGCCGTTCTGGCCGATATGCATCACTTTCACACGGTCGCCGATGGCCAGGTCTTCGGCCGCCACCGGTTCGCTGCTGACCTGGCGGACCGTGCGGGAAGCGTTCTTCTTCTCCAGTTCCCGCAAGCGCTCGCGGTTCTTTTCCAGACGCCGGTTGCGGTCGGGGTCGATGCCGCCCTTGGCCAGCTCCTTCAGTTCCTTCTGTACGTCCCGGGCGGTCTCGCGGGCTTCGCGGAGGATCTCCCGCGCTTCTTCGCGGGCTTTTTCCAGTTCCTTCTCGCGTTTTTCCGCCAGTTCGCGCTCCCGCGTTTCGACCGCTTCCAGCTTCTTGCGGATTTCCTCGGTCATGCGGGCCGCTTCCAGCCGCTCGGCTTCCGCCGCCTTCTTATCGTCCTCGATCGCCGCGATGACGTTCTCGAATTCCAGATCCCGGCCTTCGATCAGGTCCGAAGCCCGGTCGATCACCGTGTGATCCAGACCCAGCTTGCGGGAGATCTCAAAGGCGTTGGATTTTCCGGGGATCCCGGTCAGCAGATGATAGGTCGGTGACAGGGTCTCCACGTCGAATTCCATGGCCGCGTTCTCCACGTCCGGTGAGGACAGCGCGTATTTCTTCAGTTCGTTATAGTGGGTCGTCGCCATGATCATGGCGCCGGCCGCGGATAACTTCTCCAGGATGGCGATGGCCAGGGCCGCGCCTTCGGTCGGATCGGTACCGGCGCCGAGCTCATCCAGCAGGACCAGGCTTTTCTCGTCCGCCGCCGCGATGATCCCCACCAGGTTCTTCATGTGCGAAGAGAAGGTGGACAGGCTTTGCTCGATGCTTTGCTCGTCCCCGATATCCGCGTAGACTTCGCGGAAGATCGGAAGCGTGCTCTCAGAGGAAGCCGGGATATGCAAGCCGCTCTGCGCCATGAGCGCCAGCAGCCCGGTCGTTTTCAGGCTGACCGTCTTGCCGCCGGTGTTCGGCCCGGTGATGATCAGGGAATGGTAGCTTCCGCCCAGGCGCACGTCGATGGGCACCGCTTTATGCGGGTCCAGGAGCGGATGCCGGGCGGCGATGAGATGCAGGACCGCCTCCCCTTGTCCCGGTTCTCCGGCTTCCAGATGTGGCTCCTCCGCGTGCATGCGGTGGGAGAGCTTGCCTTTCGCCATCAGGAAGTCCAGTCGTTTCAGAAGCCGGAGGTTGCTGCGGATCTCATGGAATCGCTCCGCGACCCGGTCGGACAGTTCGGCCAGGATGCGGGCGATCTCCTGCTGTTCCTTCAGCTCCAGCTCCCGGAGTTCGTTATTCAGTTCCACGACCGCCTGCGGTTCGATGAACAGGGTCTGCCCGCCCTTGGACTGGTCGTGGATCAGCCCCGGCACGCGGGAACGGTGTTCTTGCTTGACCGGGATCACGTAACGGCCGTTACGCTGGGTCACCAGGGCGTCCTGCAGGTAAGGCCGGTTCTCCGCCGAGGAGATGATCTTGCTCAGGCGGTTGCGCACCGCCTCGTTCTGCCGGGCGATGCTGCGCCGGATATCGCGCAAAGCCGGCGAAGCGTTATCCGCCATCTCGTCTTCGCTCAAGATGCAGCGGTCGATCTCCGCCGCCAGCTCCGGCAGCGGCACCAGAAGCTCCGTCATGGAACGGATCAGCGGCAGCGCCGGCAGTTCTTCACTCTTCATGAAGGTGACCACCTGGCCGGTGATACGGAGATCGTAATGGACCTGCAACAGCTCGCCCATAGTCAATGAGCCGCCCTTACGAGTCATATGGAGCTGCCGGTCGATCTCATAAAGGCCTCCCGTCGGCAGGGGTCCTTTACGCACGATAAGGTCGACAGCTTCCGACGTCGACCTTAATTCATATTGGATATCCCGGACCTCGGTCAGCGGTGCGAGTTCGGAAGCCATCTTCCGGGAAGCCTCGCACCCTGCCTCAGCCATCAGCATTTCTTTTATCTTGTCATATTCGAGTACGGCAAGGGTTTTTGCGTTCATTTTCTGGCCTTCAGTTTTTCCATATCGCTTTTCAGCTTCATATTCTCCATCTGCAGGTCGAAAAAGTTGCTCTCATACTCGTTTAACCGTTCCTTCAGGGCGCGGATCTCTTCCGCGTCTTCCGGAGTGGGTCCGGCCGCGTCCTTAACTGGCGTTGCCTTCTCCCCGGCTTTCTTTTCTTCTGCCCTCTTTTCCGTTTGCTCCAGGAGCGTATTCAGCCGGACAATCTCATTTTTAGCCTTTTTCTCAGCGTCTTCCGCCTTCTTCTGGGCAGCGCGGGCTGAGAACAGGTCTTCGCTTAAGTTCAAAGCGGTCAGCACCGCGAGCCCGGTCGGGCCGTTCTCGCCCGACATCTTCGCGATGTCCCGCATTTTTCCATCCACGTAGGCAGCGATGCGTTTGATCTCCTTTTCGCTGTTTTCACCGAGGAGCGTGTATTCCCTGCCATAGATCGTGACTGTGACTTTGTTCATGAGTACCTCCCGGGAGCGGTTTCCCTAATTATCCCTGATCACGGCGCCGATCTCGTTGCGGAGCGCTTCCGTGACGAGAGCGTGTTCGGCTTCCGTCTCTTCATCGGTCAGCGTGCGGTCGTCAGCCCGGTAAGTCAGGCTGAAGGCGACGCTCTTCTTACCGGCGCCGATCTGCTCGCCCCGGTAAACGTCAAAGAGCTGGATGTCGCGCAGCAGTTCGCCGGCAGCGTTCTGGATCACGCGCTCGATCTCCGCGACAGCCGTTCCTTCTTCCACGACCATGGCGATATCGCGCGAGGTCGACGGATATTTCGGCGGCTTGGTATAGTGCACTTCACGATCGGCGAATTCCACCAGGGTGTCGAAATAGAGTTCCGCAGCATAGGCTCTGGTCTCAACGCCGCAATTCTCGCAGACGTCGGGATGCAGTTCGCCCATGATGCCGAGCTCGACTTCTTCCCCATTGGCCAGGGTCTTCACGATCCGCGCGCAGCGGCCCGGATGATAGGTCGCGATCTCGCTCTCGCGGACGTAGCTGATGCCGTCGATGCCCAGCTTCTCCAGCAGGCTCTCGATCATGCCTTTCAGGGTAAAGAAGCTTTCGCCGGCCCCGTAAGCGCCGATGGTGAGATCCAGGCTCTCATAAGGGAGTCCCTTCTCTTCCATGAAATTCGGCTGGAATACGGTCCCGATCTCAAAGAGGCGGGCGCCCGGGGTGCTTCTGGCGTAGTTCCGCGCCAGGACTTCGATCATGCCGGGCAGCAGGATCGTGCGGAGCGCCGCCGTATCCTCGCCCATCGGATTGATGATCTTCACCGTATCGCGCTCGACGGCGTCTTCCGCGATGCGGCAGGCGTCGAAATTCTTATCGCTGATGAAGGAGAAGGTCTCGATCTCGTCCGCGCCCATGCCGCAAAGCACGTCACGGGTGAGTCTGCGCAGTTCCCAACTCACGGAGTTTTCCGCTTTCGTGGAGAGCGTCGGCAGCGTCATCGGCAAATTGTCGTATCCGTAGATACGGGCCACTTCTTCGACGTAATCGACTTCCTCCAAGAGGTCCTGGCGCACCGAAGGCGGCGTGCAGACGAGCTGGTCGCCTTCCCCTTCCACGCGGATCTCCAGGCGCTCGAGGATCTCCACCATCTCTTCCCGGGACAGAGCCGTTCCCAGCACCTTATTGATGCGGGAGACGCGGGCCGTCACAGTCGGGGCCTTTTCCGGCACCGGATAGACGTCCACGGAACCGGTCAGCACTTCGCCGCAGCCGAGCATTTCCACCAGCTTGCAGACACGGTCCGCCGCCGCTTCGCAGAGGTTCGGATCGATGCCCTTTTCATAGCGGCTGGAAGCCTCGGTTCTGAGGCCCAGCTTTTTAGAGGTCTGGCGCACCGAGGAACCCTCGAAATTGGCGGATTCCAGAATAACCGTATTGGTATCGGGCAGAATCTCGGAATTCAGTCCGCCCATGACGCCGGCTACCGCGACCGGTTTCTCGGCGTCTTTGATCATCAGCATGGTGTCGTCCAGCTTGCGTTCCGTCCCGTCCAGGGTCGTGAAGACGTCCCCTTCCTTCGCCAGGCCGACGACGATCTTGGCACCGGCGATCGAACGGATATCAAAGGCATGCAGCGGCTGGCCGTATTCCATCATGACGAAGTTCGTGATGTCGACGATGTTATTGATCGGACGCATACCGGCCGCCATTAGGCGTTTCTGCAGCCACCAGGGCGACTGGGCGATCTTCACGTTACGGATCACCCGCGCCGTATAGCGCTTGCAGAGGGGCGATTCCACTTCTACCTGCACGTAATCCGCCGCGCGTTCCGGAACGGTCTGGCAGGTCAGGTCGGGATAGATCATCTTCGTATTGAAGGTCGCCGCGGCTTCGCGGGCCATACCGAGCATGGCCAGGCAGTCCGGCCGGTTCGGCGTGATCTCGAAATCGATGACGACGTCGTAGAGATCCAGCGCTTTATCGACTTCCTCGCCGAGATGGGCTTCCATCTCTTCCGGCAGCAACCAGATGCCGTCCTTGGAAATCAGCGGCGCGACCTTATCGGCAACGCCGAGTTCCTGCGGGCCGCACATCATACCGGCGGATTCAACGCCGCGCAGGGAGCCGGCGTGAATGGTAACGCCGCCTTCGACCTTCGGTTGTCCGTGCAGCGGTCCCGGGACGGTGCTGCCGTCGACCGCGACCGGAACAAGCGCGCCCTCATAGAGGTTATCGGCACCGGTCACGATCTGCAGGGTACCGGAAGCGCCCAGATTCACCTGGCAGACGACGAGCTTATCCGCATTGGGATGACGCTCGATCTTCTCTACGCGACCGATCAGGACGCCTTTAATGCCCATGCCGAGCTCTTCTACCGTTTCGATATTGGAACCGCTCATGATCATCCGGTCCGCAAAGGTCCGGGCGGAGGCTTCCTTCATTTCTTCTACTTCCACGTAATCGTGGAGCCATTTTACGGATACCAGCATAATAATCCCCTCCCGTCCTACTTGAACTGCTCGATGAACCGGACGTCGTCTTCATAGAGAAGGCGGATGTCGTCGATTCCGTATTTCAGCATCGCGATACGCTCCACGCCCATGCCGACCGCGAAGCCCGTGTATTTATCGGTATCGATGCCGCCGGCCTGGTGTACGTGCGGATGGGTCATGCCGCAGCCGAGGATCTCGATCCAGCCGCTGCCCTTGCAGACGTTGCAGCCCTTGCCGCCGCACTTGAAGCAGGAAACGTCCATTTCCGCCGAGGGTTCCGTGAAGGGGAAATGGTGCGGACGGAATTTCGTGCGCGTTTCCGGTCCGAAGAGTTTTTTCGCCATCAGGTCCAGCGTACCCTTCAGGTCGCCCATGGTGACGTTTTCACCGACGACCATCATCTCGATCTGATGGAAGGTATGGGAATGGGTCGCGTCCGGCGTATCACAGCGGTAGCAGCGGCCGGGGATGACGATCTTGTACGGGACCGGCAGTTCCAGTTCGGCGCGGATCTCGGCCGACGACGTATGCGGGCGCAGGACCACGTCCTCATTGATATAGAAAGTATCGGTCATATCGCGCGCAGGATGGGTCGGCGGCGCGTTCAGCCCGTCAAAGGTGTTAAAGACGGTATCGACGTCCGGGCCTTCATAAACCGAATAACCCATGGAACGGAAGATCTCCGTGATCTCCTCGATGACCTGCGTCACCGGGTGCTTGGTCCCGATCCGGATGCGGACACCCGGCTCGGTCACGTCGATCGTTTCTGCCTTTAATCTGGCTTCTTTCGCCTTGCTCTTCAGGTCGGCGGCCTTGGCGGCTAAAGCTTTGGCGATCTGCTCTTTGGCTTCGTTCGCCGCTTTTCCGAGTTCTTTCCGCTCTTCCGCGGAGAGTTTGCCCATGGACCGCAGTACTTCCGTCATTTCGCCCTTCTTGCCGAGGAACCGGATCCGGACGTCCTCGGTATCCTTTTCCGTCATCGCTTCCGCGATCAGACGGCGGGCTTCTTCGAGCATTTTGGTCAATCTTTCCTGCATCTTAATAAAACCTCTTTCATATAAAAACTTTTTCTTTAATTACGTTTATTCTGTTCTTCCTGCCGCAGGCTCTCGAACATGAGCACGGCAGCCGCGATGCTGACGTTGAGGGAATCGATCCCGCCCGTCATGGGGATGGTCACGGTGAGGTCCGCCTCGCGCAGCAGTTCCTCCGCTACCCCGCGCCCTTCGTTGCCGACGATCAAAGCGATTCCCTGTCCGAGTTCCGCTTTCGTATAAGGCACAGCTTTCGCCAGCCCGGTCGCTACGGTCGTCAGCTTGAGCGAACGGGCTGCCGCCAGCAGTTCTTGCGGTCCCGCGACCGTTACCAGGGGCAGGCGGAGCAAGGATCCCGCGGCCGCGCGCACGACCTTTGGCGCGAAAGGATCCGCGGTTCCATTAAGCAGGATCACCCCGGCGAAACCGGCCGCGTCGGCGGTACGGATCAAAGTGCCCAGATTCCCCGGGTCCTGTACCCGGTCCAGCACCAGGACGGAAGCCCGGCGGGCCGGATCGCGTTTTTCCCCGAGATCGGCAAGGCTCCGTTCCGGCATACTGACGCAAGCCAGGAAGGCCCGGCCGTTTTCCGTCTGGGTCAACTCCCCGAACAGATCTTCCGCGAGCCCGTATAGCGGCGTACGGCACTCCCGCACGCAGGCCGCCAGTTCCGGGCCGAGCAGATCGTCCCGCTCCTCCGGCGTCAGGTCTCCGCAAAAGATGAGCGCCCGGACCTCCGTTCCGCTCCGGTAAGCGTCCCGGAGCAGGTTGCCGCCCTCGATCAGATAAGCCTTCTCTTTCTCCCGGTATTTCCGCAGGAGCAGGCTTTTCCAGAGTTTAAAGGTCCGGTTGCCGGCTGAGGCAATCACCTGATACATGTCGTCCCTCCCGAATTGCGAAAAAAGCCGGCTTTAAGCCGGCTTTTGACGTTCATTCTCTATTTCAGGAAGTTCGGGATTCCGAAGACCGGATCCTGATCATCATTCGCCGACATCTGTTCTATCTCTACGTCGTCAAAGAGGTCGCCCAGCGTGACCTCTCTGGCCGTAAAGCCTTCTTCGGTCACGATCTGTGGAGCTTGTTTGCGAACTTTAGGCGGCTGGTGGTACTCGATGGCCCGTTCTTCGGTTTCGTCCTCGAAGCCCGTAGCGATCACCGTGATATCCATCTCGTCCTTCATGTCTTCGCTGACAGCCGCGCCAAAGATGAGGATGGCGTCTTCGTCCGCCTTCTCCTCGACCATCGAAGCAACGTCGTTGATCTCCAGCATGCCCATATCGTAACCACCGGACACATAGAGGAGGATCGCCTTGGCTCCGGCGATGGTGGTCTCCAGGAGCGGGCTCTCGGTAGCCGCCCGGACCGCGTCCTGTGCACGGTTGGCGCCGCTGCCGTGGCCAACACCCATGTGCGCGATACCGCGTTCGGTCATGACCGACTTCACGTCCGCGAAGTCGACGTTGATCAGCGCGGAACCGGTGATCAGGTCCGCGATGCCCTGTACGCCCTGACGCAGGACATCGTCCGCCATACGAAACGCTTCGATCATGGTCGTATTCTTATCGCTCGTTTCCAGCAGCTTGTCGTTCGGTACGATGACCAGCGAATCGACGTATTTCTTCAGGAATGAGAGACCGAGTTCCGCTTGTTTCATTCTCTTGCGGCCCTCAAAGGTGAACGGCTTGGTTACGACCGCCACGGTCAGGATACCCAGATCCTTCGATACTTTGGCAATGATCGGCGCCGCTCCGGTGCCGGTACCGCCGCCCATACCGGCGGTCAGGAAGACCATGTCGGCGCCTTCCAGCGCTTCCTGGATCCCATCGATCGTTTCCTCCGCCGATCTCTGACCAACTTCCGGATTCCCGCCGGCACCCAGGCCGCGGGTCAGCTTCTCACCGATTTGGATTTTATTTTCTGCCGCGCATTTGTTCAGCGACTGCCGGTCGGTATTAATGGCGATAAATTCAGCGCCTTTCAACCCCGCGTCGATCATGCGGTTAATCGCGTTGCAACCGCCGCCGCCAACGCCAACGACCTTAATAATGGCGGCATTCGTTTCCTTCCCGGTTTCAAATTGCAGCATTATGTGCCTCCTTAATACATAGATAGGGTTATTTTATCACAGCTTCCTGTGTTTTGCACTATTTTTTTGCAGTTTTAGTCGGTTTCGATCTCCGGGGTAAAGGACATATAATCCTCCCCGCCCATTTTGATCGTGCCGCGCGAAATTCCTTCTTCAAACAGCCGGTTTACCACCTTCTGCAGCTCGCCGCCGTCGATGGATTTCATCATCTCGCCCGGCGTCCCCTTCACGATCAGGCTGTCGTAGATATAGGCGTGGATGAGGACGTCGGAGACGTCGATCTGCTTGAAGAAGATATCGCCTTCCCGCATGGAAGCGAGCATCCGCAGCGTCATGGAAAGCGTATCCGCCTCTTCACATTCGATCTTCTCGCCGAGGTTCATCTTGCTGATCGTGAGACCGGTCAGAAGCGTAAGCTCCGGATCCACGTCCGTACGCCTTAGGACCACGCCTTCATCGTCGATGATGACGTAGTTTTCGCCGTAGATGACGCCCGCGACCTGCGGCCGCTCCACGACGGAGATCGCGATCTTATCCGGTAATTTCCGTTTTACGCTGACTTCACGGAAATAGGGATCCGCCTCCAGCCGTTCCCGGATCTCCGGGATACCGGAATGAAAGATGATATTGTTGCCCGGCCGGGCTTTCGCCATCGAAAGGATCTCGTCACCCGTATAGTAGGAATTCCCTTCCACCGTATATTCTTTCACGGCAAAATAGTCTGAGTTCAGGAAGAACCAGATTCCCGCGCAGATCGCGGCAAAGATCAGAAAGCGCAACAGGTAGTTTTTCCGTTTATGCACTTTCCGCTGCCGGTCGACCTGTTTCAGTTCCATGTCATCATACTGCTCTTCGTTCATGGATGTCCTTAATCACCTCATAGATCCGGTCCGCGGCGTCCGGGACGCTGCAGGCCAGACTGGCCGTGCTCATCTGTTCCAGGCGCTCCCGGTCCCAACCGAGAACTTCGATCGCATCCGCTACTTCTTCCGGATCCATTCCCCGTTCGTCCACGACCATGGCCCCGCCGCGCTCCGCCACCGATTCCGCGTTCAGCCGCTGGTGGTCATTCACGGACCAGGAGAGCGGGATATAGATAGCCGGCTTGCCCAGGACACAGGTTTCAGCAATGGACAGCGCTCCCGCCCGGCAGACGACAAGGTCGGAAGCGGCGATATAATACTGCATATCGAGGATATAGGGCAGGATGCGGATATTGCCGTCTTCCGCGATCCCGGCTGCCCGGGCTTGCGCTTTGATCTCCTCCACATATTCGCTGCCGGCCCCGAAAAGAAGGACTTTTCCTTCCTGCCCGGCGATCCGCTTCATATAGGCGGAAGCCACGCTGTTGATCTCCTCAGATCCCATGCTGCCGCCAAAGCTGAAGACGACGTAATCATCCATCCCGATCTTCAGGGCCTCGCGCGCTTCTTCCCGGCTGACGCCAAGGAACATCGCCCGGATCGGGTTGCCGGTGAAAACAGTCTTTTCTTCCGCATGGAAGATCGGACCTGCTTCCCGGAAGCCCAGCATGATCCGGTTCGCGAAACGGGAAAGGATCAGGTTGCTCCGGCCCGGATACGCGTTCTGTTCGTGGATCAGGCAGGGGATCTTCAACGATTTGGCCGCCATCATCACCGGAAAACTCACGTAACCGCCGGTCCCGACGACGGCGTCCGGGCGGAAGGCTTTCAGGATGCGGCGCGCGGCCTTGATGCCACTTCTCATGCCCAAGGCCGCTTTCATGCCGCCTTTAACACGTCCCGCGATACCTCCGTCTACTTCGATGGCCCGTGCCGGAACCGTTTCGATCCGGTAACCGTGCTCCGGCACCAGTCTCATCTCGATCCCGCTTTCCGTGCCCACAAAAAGCAATTCCGCTTCCGGCTCTCGCTGCCGGATCTTTTCCGCGACCGCCAGGGCCGGATAGATATGCCCTCCGGTCCCGCCACCGGTCAACAGCACTTTCATGCGGCCACCTTCTCTCTCGCTTTGGCCTTGGCGCTTTGACTCTTCTCCTGTTTCAGCTTTTCTACCGACTCCGGTATCTGCCGTGAGACGTTCAGGCAGACGCCGATCAAAGACATCAGGACCCACATGGCGTTACCGCCGTAACTGATGAAGGGCAACGCGACCCCGGTCGGCGGCATGGAAGAGGTCACGACCGCGACGTTGAACAGCACCTGTACCCCGATCAGGATACCCGTGCCGCCGGCGATCAGCATGCCATAGTTATCCGGAGCTTTCACGCTGATCATGAACAGCCTCCAGATCAGGACGACGAAGACGCCCAGCAGGATCGCGATGCCCAAAAAGCCGAGTTCCTCACCGATGATGGAGAGGATAAAGTCGTTCTGCGCCTCCGGCAGATACAGGTTTTTCTGCACGCTGCGGCCCAGGCCGACGCCGGTCAGGCCGCCGGTCCCCAGCGCCAAAAGCGACTGCACGACCTGATAACCGCTGTCCAGGGATTCCTTAAACGGATCCAGGAAGGTCATGACGCGCTGATGCTGATAGCCGTCGTCGATAAAAGCGATATAGTAGATCCCGGCGCCTAAAGCAGCTATCATCGCCGCGACGATATGCCACTTCATACCGGCCAGGAAGGCAATGCCCACCGCGACCGCCGCGACGGTCATCGCGGTGGACAGGTTTGGTTGTTTATAGATCAGGAAACAGACGATCGCGGTGTAGATCATCGCCGGGAGCAGACCGGATAAGGTCGCTGCCCGCCGGATATCCTTGGCGAAATAAGCCGCGCAAAAGAGGACCATGATCGGCTTGGCGAATTCACCGGGCATGATGCTGGCGACGCCCAGCCACAACCAGCGCGTCGCGCCGTTGGTCGACACACCGAGCGGTGTGAAGAGCAGGAGCAACATGACGATACCGCCGAAAGCCAGCGGGATCGCCCAACCGCGCCAGGTATGGTAATCGATGAGCGCGAAGAACACCATGAGAGCAAAGCCGGAAACAGCATAAAACACCTGCCGCCAGAGATAGGAATACGGCGTGCCGTCTTCATTGATCGCGTTATAATAACTGGCACTGAAAACCATCACCACACCGAAGACGATCAGCATGGTGACCACGAGAACCAGGATGAAGTCCAGCTCGCCCATCAGCCGCTTCTTTTTCAGTTTCTCTTTTTTGCCCAAGGGTATCTCCTCACGTTAACGGTCGAGTGCCTGCACACAGTCCTTGAAATGCTCGCCGCGCTGCTCGAAATTATCATACATATCCCAGCTCGCGCAGGCCGGCGAAAGCAGGACGGAATCGCCCGGTTCGGCGATCTCATGCGCCCTCTTTACACAGGCCGGGATGTCCCGGCATTCCTCGATCTCCGTAAAGCCGGCTTTTTCCGCCGCTTCGCGGATAAAACCGCGATCACGGCCGAGCAGGAGCAGTTTCTTCACGACGCCCGGGAAATGCACGGCCAGGCTGTCGAAATTCTGACCTTTGGCGTCGCCGCCGGCGATCAGGATGACGTTCTGACGGATCGCCTTCAGGGCGATAATGGTCGCGTCGGTATTGGTACATTTGGAATCGTTATAATAACGGACACCGTCGATGGTTCCACAGTATTCGATGCGGTGCTCGACCCCGCGGAACGCGGTAATGGTCTGGCCGATCACTTCCGGGTCGATTCCCGCGAAATAGGCGATTGCCGCTGCTGCCAGCGCGTTTTCCACGTTGTGGTCGCCGATGATCTTCAGGTCTTCCGTACGGCAGATCGGCACGATCTTTTCCCCGTCGGCGATGACGATCTCCCCGTCCTTCACGAAGGCGCCGAAGTCCAGCTCCTCCTTCCGGCTGAAGGGCACGACCCTGCATTTGCAAGGCGCGGCCAGGCTGTAACAAAGCGCGTCGTCCTTATTGATGATCAGGCAGCCCGGTTCGGTCTGGTTCGCGAAGATCTTGGCTTTCGCCGCCCCGTAAGCTTCCATGGTATGATGCCGGTCCAAATGGTCCGGGGTGAGATTCAGGATCGCCGAGATCACCGGTTTGAAATATTTGGTCGTCTCCAACTGGAAGCTGCTGGTCTCCGTGATCAGCCATTCGTTCTCGTCCGCGTGAGCGGCCGCTGAGATCGCCGCCGTCCCGATATTGCCGACTACGTCGGTCGCCCGGTGCGAGGCCTTGAAGATCTCACCGACCAGCGTCGTGGTCGTCGTCTTCCCATTGGTGCCGGTGATGGCTACGAAATTTCCCTTGCTGATGCGGAAGGCGATCTCCAGTTCGCCCGTGATCTCCGCGCCTTTTTCTTTTCCTTCCTGAACGAAAGGAAGCTCCGGGGAAGCGCCGGGGCTTAAGATGATCATATCGAAAGCGCCCATGTCCTCCGGCAACCGGTTGAAATAGAACGCGACGTTCCGTCCCTTCAGGAACGACAGGAAATTGACGTCAAAATCGCTGGCCGGGCGCCGGTCCTGCACGGAGACCTCCGCGCCCAGATCGATCAAAGCCTGGATCGCTGCCGTCCCGGAGCGGCCCAGTCCTACGATCAGGACTTTCTTTCCTCTCATGTTATCCAAATTCGTCTGCATAAGATCACCTCCCAATCATAAAGACAAAATACGCCAGCGCGCAACAGACCAGCGTTACCGCCCAGAACATCAGCACGACGTTCTGCTCCTTCATGCCGCCCAGTTCGAAATGATGATGGATCGGCGACATGCGGAAGATGCGCTTTCCGCCGGTCTTCTTGAAATATACGACCTGGATGATCACCGAGAGCGATTCCATGACGTATACGAAGCCGGCGATCACCAGCAGGAATTCCATTTTCATCATGATGGCTGCCGCGGCCACAGCGCCGCCTAAAGCCATCGAGCCGGTATCGCCCATGAAGAGGCGGGCCGGGTACCGGTTAAAGACCAGGAAACCCAAGCAGGTTCCTGCCAAGGCCGCGCTGAAGATCGTCGGCGACCCCTGCCCCAGCTTCATGCCGATCAGGGCGAAGAAGAAGGAGACGATCGCCGTGATCCCGGCGCAGAGGCCGTCCAAGCCATCGGTCAGGTTGACGCTGTTGGCCATCGCCACCACGACGAAAGCCACGAAGGGCACGTAGAACCAGCCAAAGTCGAGATAGATCCCCCAGAAAGGAATGTAGACGCTGGTCCCGTAACCGGAGAAGCGCGCGATATAGATCGCGAGACCGACCGCGAACAGGACCTGCAGGGCGAGTTTCTGTTTGGCCGTCAATCCCAAATTGTGTTTGGCCGTGACCTTAATGAAGTCGTCCAAAAACCCGATGGCGCCGAAGAGCAAAGTCATGAGCAGCATGACGACGGATTCCGCCGTGAAATAGCCACCGAGGATCGTCACCAGCAGCAAGGCCAGGATGATGGCGACCCCGCCCATGGTCGGCGTACCGGATTTCTTCTTATGCGATTCCGGACCCTCTTCCCGGATGTATTGTTTAAACTGCTTCGCCTTTAAAATCGGGATTTCCAGCGAAGTCAGCACTGCTGACGCTACCAGTCCCAGCAGGACGATCAGCAGCAGATGTAGAATATCCATCAGCCAAGAACCCTTTCCATTTCTTCCGCCACGTCTTCGAGCCCGATGGTTCGCGAGGCTTTGATCAGTACCGTATCACCGGCACGGAATAACTCTTTCAGGCGCGGATACAGATCCTCCTTCCGCTCGACCTGCAGGATCTCCAGACCCGGCGCGCCGACGGAAGCCGCGCCTTCGGCGATCAGGCGGCCCTTCTCCCCGATCGTGATCAGGAGGCCGACGCCGGAATCCGCGGCGATGCAGCCGACGTTGCGGTGCGCCTCGTCGCTGTTAGCGCCCAGCTCGTTCATGCCGCCCAGGATCGCGACTTTCCGCTTTCCTTCCGATTTAGCGAGTGTCGTCAGCGCCGATTCCATGGAGGAAGGCGCCGCGTTATAAGAATCGTTGATCACCAGGATATCACCGATGGTCATGAGGCGCAGGCGGTTGCCGGTGATCTCCAGCTGGGAGAGTCCGGCGATGATGTCTTCCATCGAGACGCCCATGACGGTGGCCGCCGCCGCCGCGATCGCGGCATTCACGGCATTATGCGCTCCCGGTACCGACAAGCGGATCGGGAACGAGCCCTGGTTGCAGGAGAGATTGAAGCGCACCCCCTTGGTGCCGAGATCCTGGATATCGCTGGCGCGAAAATCCGCGTCTTCCGACTGCCCCGCCCGGACGATCCGGAAAGGTACTTTCAGCGGGTCGATCGTGGCCAACATGTCGTCGTCGGCGTTGATGACCAGGACGTTCTCCGGTCCGAAGAAATCGGTGATGGCCATCTTCTCCTTCAGCAGGTTCTCACGGCTGCCGAAGTGCTCGATATGGGAAACGCCGATATTGGTGATCACCGCGACGTCCGGATTCACCAGCCCGGCCAGTTTATGGATCTGGTGGGCCTCGTCGATCGTCGTCTCCAGTCCCATCTCCAGGACGGCCACCTGCATGGACCCGGTCAATTCCAGGATCGCGAAGGGCAGCCCGATGAGATTGTTGTAATTATTCCGGCAGGTTCCCGCCGTATATTTCAGAGAGACCGCGGAGTAGATCATATCCCGGGTCGTCGTCTTGCCGACGCTGCCGGTCACCGCCACTTTACGGATATCCAGTGATTCCATATACCAACGGGCCAGATCCTGCATGGCGTTACGGGTATCCGCGACCAGCACGACCGCCGCGTCATCCGGGACCAGCTGAGCCGCCTGCGGGTCGGAAACGACCATGATGCGGCAGCCTCTTTCATAAGCGCCGGGCAGGAAACGGTGGGCATCGACAGTGCTTCCTTTCAGGGCAAAGAAGACGTCACCTTCCTTCGCGGTACGCGAATCGATCGAAATGCCGGTTGCCGTCTGGTTCATGGCGCCTTTCAGCAATTTCCCGTGCATGGGTTCGATCATTTCCTTTAATACTTTTCTATCCATCTTTTCGCACCGCCCCTCTTCTATTCTCGATAAATATACACTTTCTCATCCTTTTCCATCGTTTTACCGCCCTTCGGATATTGGTCGACAACGACGAAATCGGCATCTTTCAGTTCCTGCAAGCTGAGTTCCGGCCGCACTTCATATTGCAGGCCGTAATCCTCCAGGACCTGCTTGGCTTCCTGGAAGGTATAACCGGTGATATCCGGCACGTAGACCTTTTCCCCGACCTGGGTGCTGTCGTTGACCACGTGTCCCTGCGTGCCGGCCTGCAGATAAGGCAGTGCCTGCAGGTAGAACTCGCGGGTGATCGGGATCGCGGTCTCGGAGCCGTACTCGCCTTTCTTCGGCGAATGGCAGATGATCAGCGTCACGATCTGCGGGTTGTTCACCGGCACGACGCTGATAAAGGACATATCGCGGTTCCCGGTGTAGACACCGTTCTCAGTCTGGTCCGCGGTCCCCGTTTTGCCGCCGATGCGGTAACCCGGGATATAGGCGCCATTGCCGCCGTAGAGCTCGACCTGCTGTTCCATGATGGAGAGCATTTCGCGCGCCGTCTGCTCGGAGATGACTTTCCGTACTTCCTGCGGTTTAAAATCGACGACGGTCTCACCCTTCTCATCCGTCAGCCGGTTGACCAGATGCGGTTTCATCAGCACGCCCTCGTTGGCGATGGCGCTGACCGCGGTGATCAGCTGGATCGGGGTGATGGCGATACTCTGTCCAAAGCCCATGGAGGCCAGCTCTACCGGTCCGACGTCCTCTTTTTCGTAGATGATGGAGCCGGATTCGGCCGGGTAGTCGATACCGGTTATTTCATTCAGCCCGTACAGGTCGACGTATTTATAATAATTGTCCAGGCCCATTTCCCGCGCCAGGAACATATGTACCTGGTTGCAGGACATACCGACAGCCTGTGTCAGCGTCAGGTCGCCGTGGATGGCTTCCTCCGCGTCGTAGATCTCCACGTCTTCGATCCAGGTCGAACCCTGGCAGTTCAGCATACGGTCCGGCGTAGAGAAGCCTTCCTCGATCGAGGCGGAAGCCGTCACCAGTTTCAGCGTCGAACCCGGTTCATAGACGTCGTTGATCAGCTGGTTCCGCCACAGGCCGAACACAAATGCCGTCTTTTCATCGTCGTCCATCTCTTCATAGGCAGCCATCTGCTCTTCAGGAAGATCGGTCGGCTCCAGCGGGTCGTTCGGGTCAAAGGTCGGATAAATGGACATAGCCAGCACTTCGCCGGTATTGGGGTTCATGACGATACCCTCTACCCGCTCCGCTTTATAGTCGTAAGCGCCTTTACGCACCGAGGCGTCCAGATACTGCTGCAGCATCGGATCGATGGTCAATTCGACGTTGAGGCCGTCCTGGGCTGCATAGTATTTATTCTCCCCGAAAGCCAGGGAATTCCCGGTAACGTCGGTGTTCCGCACGGAACGGCCCGCCACGCCGGAAAGATATTCGTTATACATATATTCGATGCCGGACCGGCCGATGCCATCGTCGCTTACGCTGCCCAACACCGTCGCCGCCAGCGTACCCTGCGGATAGCGGCGCCTGGTTCCTTCCACCACGTCAATCGCCGGAATATCCAGCGCCGCCACCTGGTCTGCCATTTCTTTATCGATATTCTTGGCCAGTTTCATCAAAGCGTCTTCCGAGCGGAATTTCGTTTTGATCGATTCGACGTCCTGGCCCAGGATCGCCGCGAGTTTCAGGGCTATCTCCGCCCGTTCATCCTCGCTAAAATCCTCGCGCATCTGCGCCGGCCTGAGCCACAGGGTGTAACAGGTCACGCTCGTTGCCAGCTGTTCGCCGTTCCGGGCATAGATGGAACCGCGTTTTGCCTGGATCGACATGTCGGTCTTTTGTTGGCCTTTCGCCATTTCCGTGTATTCATCGCCATGTACGATCTGGATCCAGGCCGTACGGAAAAGCAGGCCGATCATAATAACAGAAAGAAGCCCAAACACCAGCAGGGCTCTCTTCCGACTCTTGACTCCAACCTCATTCCGTTTTCCGTACATGCGTTCGAACTCCTTACAGTTCAAAAAAGACCGGCGAACTGTGCATGTTCAGTTGTCGGCCTGAAAGTTATAGGATAGTAGCTCTGTTTCAATCAGTGATAGTTATTCGACCTGATCAACATGGCCAGGCTTCCAGTGGGAGCGTCATCCTGCGAAATATAGATGCACTCGTTCTCCGCGGCATAAACCATACCCAGCTGGGTGGTGGCGATCGCTTCGATCTGATCGATGCTGTTAGCCGAAGTGATCTTCACGTCCAGAGACGCAATTTCCCCTTGCAGCGTCTCATTCGCCATCGCCAACTGATTATTTCCCACTTTCAGCTCAGCCGCATAAGCCGAAAGCAAAACGATCGACACGCAGATCATCCCGACCAGAATGATCATTAATAAAGCTTTTCTCTGAATACTGTTAAACATTCCCCTTAATCCCCTTTGAACAAAACTGATCGGCTTACGTGTCAAGCTTCTCGCATACGCGCAGTTTCGCGCTGCGCGAACGCGGGTTATCCGTCTGCTCGCTCCCCAACGGGCAGATGGGTTTTCTCGTGATCCGCCTGACCCGCGGCTTTCTGCCGCAGACGCAGACCGGGATGTTTTTCGGACAAACGCAAGGGTTTTCCTGCTCTGCGAATATGTCCTTTACGATCCGGTCCTCCAGCGAATGGAACGAGATGATGGCCAGCCTCCCCCCTGGAAGCAGGACATCTATGAATTCGGTAACGGCTTTTTTCAGCCCCCCGAGTTCGTCATTTACTTCGATGCGAATGGCCTGGAACGTCCGTTTAGCCGGATGGTGGCCTTCGCGCCTGGCGCCTGCCGGCACCGCCTGTTTGATCACCCGGACCAGCTCCGCAGTCGTCGTGATCGGTTCTTTCTGCCGCTCTTTCTCGATAAAGGCGGCGATCCGGGAGGCCCATCGTTCCTCCCCGTAATCCTGAATGATCTTCTTCAGGTCATTTCTTGAATAGCCGTTGACCACGTCGTAAGCGGTGAATTCTTCGCTTTGATCCATCCGCATGTCGAGCGGCGCGTCGTTCATATAAGAGAAGCCCCGTTCCGGATCATCCAGCTGATAGGAGGAAACTCCGATATCGAGCAGCGCCCCGTTGATCTTTTCGATCCCCAGCTCGGCCAGAACGTTCTTGATCTCCGCGTAATTGCTGTGGACGAAGGCTTTTCGGCATTCATAAGGCGCCAACCGCTTCTCCGCCGCGGCCAAGGCGTCCCGGTCGCGGTCGATGCCGATCAGCATGCCCTCTTTCGAGAGCCTTTGGCAGATCGCTTCACTGTGTCCGCCGCCGCCTAAAGTCCCATCGACGTAGATGCCGTCCGGTACGATCTTCAGGTTTTCTATGCACTCCTCGAGCAGTACCGGTGTGTGTTCGAATTCCATCTTCTATACCGCTTGCCTGTCCGGAATCAGAAGTCGATCTCTTCCCAGGCGTCCTCGTCCAAATCGTCTGCTTCCGCCTGTTTCTCGTAAGCGTCCTTCGCCCAGATCTCGATCTTATCCACCGCGCCGACGATCGCCAGGTCCTTCGTGATCCCGGCATATTTCTTCAGTTCCGGTGTGAGCAGGATGCGGCCTTTCTTATCAACGTCGCATCGCTCAGCGTTGGCGGAGAAATGCCGGATGATATTGCGGACCTGTTTCTTGCTTCCCTTCAGCTCTTTCAGCTTCTCGACCAGCCTTTCCCATTCCTCCATCGTGTAGATGTAGAGACAGGGATCAAAGCCTTTCGTCAGGACGCATTGCTCACCGATCTCCTCGCGGTGTTTGGCCGGAATGATCATGCGGTTCCGTTCATCTATTGAGTTGTAATCGGTTCCCATGAACATGTTTCGTACCCGGTTCCCTTCCGAATATGCGAGACGCCAAACGACAGCACGGCTATTTTCAATGCACGCCCATTATATCCCACATCGTCCCCAAATTCAATAAAAATGCCCCCAAAATTTGATTTTTTTCTCTCATTTTCTTCTGAATTCCCTGTCCTGCGCCCCTCTGCAAAAAAGCATTTTCCCTCCAAACACAATATCTTGTGGCTCTCTTTTGGCCAGGCCCCAAAGTCTGTAATTCGTTACGTTTCCGTGTCACGGACCGCTTCGCAGGCTTATCTCCCCTTTCGTCCCCGACACGGTCCGGGGCCTGGCGAATCTGCTTGCGGAAGGCGCTTCTTCTCGGATAGAATAAGAACAACGCAGATGGAATCAAACAAATGTGGGAGGCAAACGGATTGGCTTACGTCTATATGGTAAGATGCCGGGATGGCAGTTATTACAGCGGTTATGCTGCCGATCCGGTAAAGCGCGTAAAAGTCCATAACAGCGGCCATGGCGCCAAATACACGCGTTCGCGCCTTCCGGTCGAACTCGTTTACTGGGAAGAGCTTCCTGACAAATCTGCTGCCTTGCGCCGTGAAGCTGCTTTGAAGAAAATGACCCATTTGGAGAAAGCGCGCCTCGTCCGGGCGTTTTCCGAAAGCCGCACCGCGGATCCATCCGGCACCTGAATCGGCTTGCATTCCACCGGCGCGCCCCCTATAATAAAGGTATGATGACAGAAACAGAAGACAAAATGAAAACAAGCGCCTCCCACAGGCAGGCGTTTCAAGAAGGCGTAAAAGCCGGTCTCCCAATCGGGGCCGGTTATTTTGCGGTTGCTTTTTCCTTGGGCGTTTTAGCGGGAAGCATTGGCTTAACTCCTCTGCAGGGATTTCTCTCCAGCCTGCTCGTCCATGCTTCCGCTGGGGAATACGCGGAGCTGACTTTGATTGCTGCCGGCGCTTCCGTCCTGGAAGTCATCGCGGTGAGTTTCATCGCGAGTTGCCGCTATTTATTGATGAGTTGCGCGTTTACCGTGCGGCTTTCACCGCGTCTCGGTATGCGGCACCGTTTGCTGATCGCCAATTGCGTGACCGACGAGATCTTCGCGGTCACGATCGCCCGCCCCGGTTATGTGGAACCCTACTTCCCTTACGCGGCACTTCTGGTCGCCGCCCCGATGTGGGCTGCCGGCACCGCGCTCGGCATCTTCGCCGGCAATATCATGCCCGCCCGGCTGGTCAGCGCGCTTTCCGTCGCGCTCTATGGTATGTTCCTGGCGGTCATCGTCCCGCCGGCGAAAAAGGACCGCGTCGTCCTCGGCGTGATCGCGGTCAGCTTCGCGGCCAGCCTGGCCTTTACTTTCCTTCCGTACATCAGCACGCTGTCAGGCGGCACCCGCACGATTATCCTGACGGTCGTCATTTCGGCGATCGTATCGGTCCTTTTCCCGCATCACGAGGAAGACCAGCCTGAGGAAAGCGATCCGGATACCGCGCAACCAGCTGCCGGTGATCAAAGCGGAAAGGAGGCCTCCCATGTCCAGTAATTGGCTTTATATCGGTCTGGTCGCCCTGGTCACCTATCTGATTCGGGTGCTGCCGATCACCCTGATCCAGAAACCGATCAAGAACCAGTTCATCCGGTCGTTCCTCTATTACGTTCCTTACGTCACCCTGGCTGTCATGACGTTCCCGGCCATCGTGCAGGCCACCCAGACGCCGCTGGCCGGCGCCGCGGCGCTCGTTATCGGCATCATCACCGCTTGGAAAGGCGCTGACCTTTTCCGGGTCGCGGCTTCCTGCTGCGTGACGGTTTTAATTCTGGAATTGATCCTATTGCATTGACGCGGATCCTACAACAGGATGCCGCATAAGGCAGGGTTTACAGTAAGCCGGATCGGTCCTTTCCTGCATCCGGCCTGGCGGTATATAAAAACAGGAGCGGGTCATCCCCGCTCCGTTTTGTTGTTTTGTTATGATTTCTGCGGCTTCATCGATCGCTTAGAAGGTGGCGACTTCCGGGTCCGCCGGCAGGCTCGCTTTCACTTCCTGGCAATAGAGCACCGGTCCGACCTCGCCGTACACTTCGGCATATTCGTTCTGCACGCGGGCTTTGATCTCCACCCAGCCGCCGTGTTTCAGTTTCTTCGCGCGGTTCCACTTGCAGAGCAGACCGGCGAACTGGATATCTTCCACGCAGCAGGTCATGACGTGCCGGCCAAAGACGAAAGCGTTTTCCGGGAGGCCGCCGCCCAGCGCGCAGCGTCCCTTTACTTTCAGGATCTTGCCTTCGTATTTATCCTGCTCCTCGTTGATATCGCGGTACCATTCCGCGTAAATGTCATCGGTCACCGTGATTTCCGGCGCGGAGAGATCATAGGGCAGCGGATCCACGAAATTATCGGGCTCGGCGTCGTCCGGTCCGAATTCGTAGATGATCTGCGACTTGCGGTTGGCGACCCGCACGATCTTGTGCAGCTCCAGCTTCTTCTCTTCCGTCAGCACACTGTGGTCACAACGGTTGAAGACGACCATTTCGGCCGTTTTCATCTTATCGAAGACGAGCTGGCGCATATTCTGGTTATAGGTCAGGAAGGTGGTCGCGTCGAAAAGCGCCATCTCCTGATAGATCACCCAGTTCCCCGGCATAGCCTGAAAAAGCTTTTCCAGCAGCCACATGCCGTTATATTCCACGATGACCCGCTCCGCCCGGGTGAGGCGCTGCAGTTTCTCCAGATGATCCGGATTCAGCTCTTCTTCCCCAACCGGTTCGATAAAGACGTTCTTTCCAAAGAAGCGGGCCGGTTCATATTCCTCTTCCCCTTCTTCGCAAAGCAAGAGGAGCGTCCGCTCGCCGGCGTTGAAATCGCTGCCTTCCAACGCTTCCTGGATGAATTTGGTCTTACCGCTTTCCAGAAAACCGGTAAACAGATAGACTGGTACTTCCATCTTATCCCCCGCTCCGATCAAAGCGCGAACAGTTCGCGGACGGCGTCCTCTTCGAGGCCGGCGCCGATCACGCACAGCATGCCGGTCGTACCGGCGCTGCCGTTACGGATATCGATCTCGCCCGGCACGTAATCGAAGTGGATCCACTTACCATCTTCGCCCTCAACGATGCCTTTCGCCCGCAGGACCTGTCCGTACTGGGTGAAGTCGCTGAGCTTGCCGAGCGCTTCGCGGATCGCTTCTTCCGTGAATTTGTGGCTGGTCTCAAATCCCACGCTCTGGAATACTTCATCGGCATGATGATGGTGATGGTCATGCCCATGGTGATGATGATGATCGTGATCGTGATCGTGATCGTGATGGTGTTCATGATGATGCTCATGTTCGTGCTCGTCATCGTCATCGTCGTCATGGTCGTGATGGTGATGTTCGTGCTCGTCATCGTCGTCATCATCGTCATCGTCATGGTCGTGATGGTGATGCTCGTGCTCGTCATCGTCGTCATCATCGTCATCGTCATGGTCGTGATGGTGATGTTCGTGTTCCTCGTCGTGATCGTGGTCATGATGATGCTCATGGTCGTGGTCGTCGTCATCATCGTCGTC
>JAFRYQ010000074.1 GCA_017437565.1 Bacillota bacterium | reverse complement strand
GCCAGCAGGCCCTTTTTCTCTTCCATATTCTCCATCCTAATTATCACACACGATCGGACGCCTATATTTTACCATAGAGATACGTGACTTTCCCGTGAAAAAGCTGTTAAAGTATTCCTTTTTCCTCTATAATATGGTATTGGACAAGAAGGAGAAGACCATATGTTGCAATATTTCATGGAAAAACCGGAAAACATCCCGCCGGAAGAACTCTGGCAGGCTTACGATATTCATCATTTTGCCTGGCTCGCGGCCCTGGCCCTGGTCGGCATCCTGCTCGTGCGCTGGTTCTGCCACTGTGATCACGACCGGCAGACCCGCATCCTGAAGGTCTTCGCGGTGCTGATCGTCTGTCAGGAGATCGTAAAGGACATCCTGCATTACGTAGCCGGAACGTTAGAATGGGAACACATGCCGCTGCACATCTGCGGGATCTCCATCTTCTTTACGCTTTGGTACGCGTTCCGGCCCGGGAAACTGAACGGGGCTTACGTCTACGGCATGTCCATCACCGGGGCGCTCTGCGCCTTGCTCTTTCCGAACTGGACGGAGTTCCCGGTCTATCATTTTTCGGCGATCAATTCCTTCACCATCCACGCCTGGCTGATCATCTTCGGGCTAATGGCGCTCTGCTCCGGCCGGCTAAAACCGGATATCCGCCAGATCCCCAAGCTGACCCTCATCATGATCGCCCTGGCCATCCCCATGCATTTCGTGAACGAGGCGCTGGGCACTAATTTCATGTTTATCAGTACGCCGTCGCCGGGCTCCCCGCTCATGCCGCTCTACGGGCTGTTCGGGAACGGTTACGTCGCCGCGGCGCTCGTCCTGATGGTCCTGGTCTGGATCGTCCTCTTCCTGCCCTGGGAGATCGCCCGTCGCCGGAAAGAGAAGCAACAGGCTTCGTAAGCGCAGGCTAGCTGCCACCAAAGCTTTGCTAACAGGAACCAGTGAGGTTAAAATATGAAGATTGACCTGCACATGCATACCACCGTTTCCGATGGGACCGACCGTCCGGAAGAACTGGTCGCGCGTGTCCGCGAGGCTGGGATCAGCATCTTTTCCGTGACCGACCACGATGCCATCAAAGGCGCGGTGTTGGTAGCCGGGCTGCTGGCTGATCCCGGGGACGGCACAGCCTCCGCGACGCCGGACCTGCCGCCGCTGCGCTTCCTGCCCGGCTCGGAGTTTTCCTGCAAAGACGCCTACGGGAAATATCACATTCTCGGTTACGGCTACGACCCGGCAGCGCCGGCCATCAACGCGCTGGTTAATAAAGGGCACCGTTTCCGCATCGAAAAAGCCTTGCGCCGGCTCGATTTCCTCGACCAGTCTTTTGGCTTCCGTTTCTCGCGCGAGGATCAGGAAGCGTTCCTGGCCCTCGACAACCCCGGCAAACCGCATCTGGCCAATCTCATGGTCCAGTACGGCTATGCTCCGGATAAGGATACGGCGATCAAGTCCTTTATCAACAAACGGAAGGGCTACAGCCCCTATTTCCAGCCGGAAGAAGCCATCAGCGCCATCCTAAACAGCGGCGGCATTCCGGTCCTCGCCCATCCGGCTTTCGGCGACGGGGACCAGCTCATCCTCGGCGAAGAGATGGAATCCGTTCTGATGCACCTGCGGGAATACGGATTACGCGGCATGGAAGCCTTCTACTCCGGCTTTTCCCCGAAGATCATGCTGGAGCAGGTGGAACTCGCCGAGCGCTACGGATTCCTCGTCACCTGCGGCAGCGATTATCACGGCCGCAATAAACTGGTCCGCCTCGGCGACACCGGACCCTGGCCCTACCCGGGGATCAGCCGGGAGCACGTGGAAGAGCTCCTGGCGGAATTTCTCGCCATCGCCCTTCCCAACCATTAGAAAAAACGCGGCCCCGGCATCATTCAGATCCCGGGGCCGCATTGTTGTCAGATCGGACTTATGAAATTACCGTGCGGGCACCGTGTTCCCCCGCCTCTTTTGGCTTATGCCTGCTCGATGGCGCCTACCGGACAGCCGTCACAGGCTTCCGCCGCCGCTTCCGCGAATTCTTCTTCGACTTCTTCGTCGAGCGCTTCCGCGACGCCGCTTTCATTGATGCGGAAGATCTCCGGGCAGGTCGCCTCGCAGACGCCGCAGCCGATGCAGGAATCACAGACTCTGTACTTCATGGCAGTTCCCCTTTCTCCTTCTCCGGCCTGGCCGGAGCTCCCATTTGCCTCTCACCTGCAATATATCCCGGCAGGGGCCCCGCTAAACATATAAACGATTAAGCAATCGTGAATATATCGTGAAGCTTTCTTCAAATATCTTCAGTTTTCCATCATCATGCTGATGATCTGACGGTCGGTCCCGCTCATCCCTTCGCGGGCCAGGAGCCCGACAGCGCGGATGGTGTTCTCCACACCCTTTACAACGATACCGTCACCGCCTACGAATTCACTGTCGTGGATATTCATCTGCATGCCGAGCAGGCCTGCCTCCACTGCGGAAGCGATCTTGGCGGCGCAGCTTGATTTGGCGCCGTCGCAGATCATGCCGGAATTGATAGCCAGGGTATTGACGACCGTATGCGCGATCTCGCTAAAGCGGCCGCCATGGAGATAACAGATGCCCGCCCCAGCCCCGGCTCCGGCCGATGTCGCCCCACAATAGGCGGACAGGCTGCCGATCCCGGTCTTCAGATGGATGCTGACCAGATTGGAAACGGTCAGCGCCCGCAGGAGCTCTTCCTCCGAAGTCCCCATTTCCCGGGCGTAGATGATGACCGGGATGGAAGAAGTCAGACCCTGGTTACCGCTGCCGGAATTGATCACGACCGGCAGTTCGCAACCGTTCATCCGCGCGTCCGATCCCGCCGCCGCATAGGCTTTGGCCCGGTTCTGCACGCTGTCCCCGTACGAATCGAGCAGGATGCGGCCGATCTCCGCGCCGTAGCCGCCCCGGAGGCCCGCTTCCGCAATCGCCATATTGCAAGTGATCTGGCGTTCCAGCACTGGACGCACATCCGCCAGATCTACGGTGTCCGCGAATTCCACGATCCGTTCCACCGTGAGCAGTTTCCGGTTCTCGGGAACCGGTACGGAGACGTCTTCATATTCTTTCTTCAGTAAAGCTTCCCCATTCCGGGAGATCTCGACCACGTTCGTATGCTTGCTGAAGATGTGGACATAGGCTTCATCGGCTTTGTCGCCGGCACCGGACCGGACCCGTACTTGGATATCAAAGGGACAGATGAGCGGGGAACGCTCGATATGGATCTGCACCCGGGACAGATAGCCGTCCAGCTCCGTGAGTTGCTCTTCCGTAACCTGCGAGAGGACTTCCAGTTCTTTGGACGCGTCCCCGCAGACGATTCCGGCTGCCACGGCGGTGCGCAGACCTTTACGCCCTCCGGTATTAGGCACGATTACGCTTTTTACGTTCTTGATGATATTGCCGCTGACGATCAGCTCGACTTCCTCCGGTTGCTGCCTCAGGGTCCGGGCAGCCAGCGCTCCGGCATAAGCGACAGCGATCGGCTCGGTACAGCCCATCGCCGGGATCAGTTCCTGGTTCAGGATCTCCACATAAGCGTCATAGATCAGTTTCTCCATTGCCATTCTCCTCTCACTCCCCGCTGTCTTCCCATTGGTATTTTTTCATATCCACCTTGCCGTCCGGCTTCAATAATACGCCTTCACGCGCCAGGAGCCAAGCCTGCTCCGCCCAGCCCGGTACCAGGCGTCCGGCGTGATTGACAACGCGGTGGCATGGGTATTTCCCATAGTATTCCGCCCGGCTGAGCACTTTCCCCACCAGGCGGGAATTCCTTTCGCGACCGATCAGGCGCGCGATCTGACCATAAGAGGCTACGGAACCCGCCGGTATTTCTTCCACGCAGGAAAGCACTTCATAAATCAGGTCTTCATCCAGCTTAGCCATAGAAAGCTCTCCTTCTTCCTGTCAATGCTCAGGCACGCAGTTTTTCATAATCCAGGGTTCCCCAGTGTCTGGCTTCCAATACCAGCTCCATCTGGCTGATGACGATACGGGTGCAGGTCATGGAGCTCCGCGGAAATATGATCGACCCCAGCTTTATCCGGCAGGTAATTCGCTATAACGCGCTTTTTCTTAGTAATCAGGTCCATCGTCTTCCTTCGGTCCGTTCTCCGGTTCCCTATCAATAACGGCTGCTTTGATTATACTACTTGCATCGGGTTTGTGCTCGTAGTAAAATAGACTCACTATTGTTAAATTGTAAACAAAGCGGAGCGCTATGCCAGGTACGACGCTCCTAAGCCGGAAGCAATTGGCTGAGGTTTTAAAATGAGAAGGAATGATGAAGGAAAAGGAGTTTCACACATGTATAAAACCACTTCCCTGGAGCGCCATTACCAGGAGAAACTGATCACTGCCGATCAGGCGGCAGCCATGGTCCGGCCCGGCGACCGGGTCCACTTTGGCCTCGGCTGCGGCCAGGTCGTCGATATCGACGCGGCCCTCGCCAAACGCGCTGACGAACTGAGCAACGTCACCATTTTCAGTACCGCCTCACTGATCGACAAACCGTTCAAGGTCTATGAAGCCACGAGCTCCAACAGTCAGGTGCGCTTTGTTTCCGCCCATTACGGCCCGGCCGACCGTCACATGAGTGACGCCGGCAGATGCGCCTACCTGCCCATGATGTTCCGGGAACTTCCTTTTTACTGGACGAGCAATAACAACCAGCTGGACATCGCCTTCTTCCAGGTCGCGCCGATGGACGCGTTCGGTAACTTCAACCTCGGTCCGCAGGTATCCGACATGTGGGGCGTCATCCGCGCCGCTAAGAAGATCGTCGTGGAAGTGAATGAGAATATGCCGATCGCGCATGGCCATCAGACCCAGCTGAACCTTTACGGCATTGACTATGTCGTGGAAGGAAGCAATTCGCCGCTGCCGGTCATCGAACGGAAAGAGCCGACGCCGACCGAACGCCGCATCGCCTCCCGCGTGGTCGACCGCATCCGCAGCAACAGCACCCTGCAGCTCGGAATCGGCGGCCTGCCCTCCTGCATCGGCAGCCTGATCGCGGAATCGGACCTGCGGAATATCAACGCGCATACCGAGATGTTCGTGGACGCCTACGTGGATCTCTTTGAAGCCGGCAAACTCACCGGCAATAAATCAGTCGACCGCGGCAAAGCCGTTTACACCTTTGCCGGCGGCACGAAACGTCTCTACGATTTCATTAACGATAACCCGATCTGCTGCTCGGCTCCGGTCGATTACGTCAACGACACGCACGTCATCAGCAGCATTGAAGATTTCGTCTCCATCAACGGCTGCATCCAGGTCGATCTCTACGGCCAGGTCTGCTCAGAGACCGTTGGCACCCGCCAGATCAGCGGCAACGGTGGCCAGCTCGATTTCGTCATGGGCGCGTTTGGCAGCAAGCGCGGTCAAAGCTTCCTCTGCACCCCGGCTACCTTCACCAAGAGCGACGGTACTACGGAATCCCTGATCGTACCGACCCTCGCTCCCGGCTCGGTCGTCACCACGCCGCGGCAGGCCACGCACTTTATCGTCACCGAATACGGCGCCGCCGACCTGAAGGGCAAGAGCACCTGGGAACGCGCCGAGCTCCTGATCAGCATCGCCCATCCGGACTTCCAGGACCAGCTGGTCGAAGAGGCCGAAAAGATGGGCCTCTGGCACCGCACCAGCCGCCGGATCTACTGATCTGCCTTCGTTCATCAAAACAGTGTTTAAAAAGGGGGGGTCCCGAAGGACCCCCTGTTTTCTTATTTGTCAATTCTTCACAGCGATGAGCTCGTCGATGCTGACCCGGAAGACCTGCGCCAGTACGACAAGATTATCTACGGTCGGCAGCGTCTCGCCGCGCTGCCACTTGTAGATGGCCTGCGGCGTCCCGAAACCGAAAACAGTCTGCAGCTCGCGTACCGAGAAACCGGCCTGCTTACGGAAACGGATGATATTCTGGCCGGTAGCCCTTAAGTCGACCGCCGGCATTCCTTGTAACATGCTTTCCTCCTGTTCCGCCGGACGCTGACGTCACGCGGAACAAGGGAATCCCGACCGCCGGAGAAACCGGGCTGATCCGGCGCGCGACGTCAGTCGCTGGCTTTGAAATTGTAGACCGGTTTCATCACGTCGATCACGTCGACAGAATCCCGGATGACGTCGATGATATCCGCGAGGCTCTTATAGGCCATCGGCGCCTCGTCCAGCGTATGCTCGTTTACCGAGGTCGTATAGATGCCCTTCATCGTCTCCCGGTACTCCGCCATGCTGAGCGTCTGCTTGGCCGCGCTTCTGGACATGAGGCGGCCGGCGCCGTGCGGCGCGGAATTATTCCACTCCGGGTTGCTTTTGCCAATGGCCAGCACGCTGCCATCCCGCATATTGATCGGGATCAGCACCTTTTCGCCGGCATGGGCGGCGATCGCGCCCTTACGCAGGATCATCTCGTCGGTATCGATGTAATTATGGATCGTGTGAAAGGCCTCGCCAGGCTGCAGCCCCGCGCGCTCAGCCAGGATCTCCGCCATGCGCTCGCGGCTACGCCGCGCGAAGTGCTGGCAGATCTCCACGTCGTGCAGATAATCAGCCAGATAGTCCCCGGACAGCCAGGCCAGATCATCCGGCACCAGGGACTCGCGGGCCGTCCAGGACAGCGCTTTGATCGCGGCCTGGATCTCGCTCTTCCGCCCCTGCTCCTTATAGGTGCGGATGATCTCGTCCCGTTTGGCGAAGTACTCCTCTTTCCCTTTCGCCAGCTGGACGGCAAGTTTCTGGTAGTATTCGGCAACCTGCTTGCCGAGATTGCGGGAGCCGCTGTGGATCACGAGGTATTTCTCCCCGTCCTTCGCTTCCTCGATCTCGATGAAGTGATTGCCGCCGCCCAAGGTGCCCAGGCTGCGCTCCAGTCTCCTGGTATCCTTCAGACTGCGGTAGCAGTTTAGCGTGGTAAGATCAAAGCGCTCGCCCCGCGCTTCCCAAACGTTCAAGCCGGATGGGAT
>JAFRYQ010000073.1 GCA_017437565.1 Bacillota bacterium | reverse complement strand
GCGGAACTGGCCGCGATCCGCGCGCGTTACCCCAAGAGATCCTTCGCGGAGGCCTTCCTGGCCTGCGCCGGGCAGGGTGCCGGGACCGCCGGGCAGGGTGCCGGGAATACCGGGCAGACCGCCGGGCAAAACGGACAGCCGGCTGAACAGGACGCGTCAGACCCGCTGGCGGCGAAATGCCGGCAGGCGCTGGCGACCCTGGACGCCTGGCGGCAGATGGCGCGGGTCATGCCGCTTCCGGCTTTCCTCTGGAAACTGATGACGGAAAGCAGCTATTATCTGATCATGGGGGCGATGCCGGGCGGCGCCCGGCGGCAGGCGAACTTAAGGGCTTTGATCGAGAAGGCGGAAGCCTTTGGGAAAGAGCGGCAGGCGACGCTGTACGGCTTCCTGCGCTACGCCGACCTCCTGCGGAAGCGGGAAGTAAAGACTCCGGAAGCGCGGTTGGTCGGGGAAGGCGACGACGTCGTGCGCATTATGACCATCCATAAGAGTAAAGGGTTGGAATTCCCGGTGGTGATTGTGGCGGGACTCGGCCGCCGGCTGCGGAATCAGGGGAAAACGGACGGTGTCGTCCTGCATCGGGAGATCGGGATCGGTCTCTCCCGCATAGGGCCGGAAGGCATCTGGCGGCGGCGGACGCTCCTGCAGATCCTCATTTCGCGTTGCATCGCGCATGAGGAACAGGAAGAAGAGGTGCGGGTGCTCTACGTAGCCCTGACGCGGGCGAAGGATCAGCTGCATCTGACGGGTACCGTTAAGGATGGCGAGAAATATCTGGAAGAGCGCAGCTTCCCGGATCCGCAAGGAAATACCTTCCTGAAGATGATCGGGATCGCCTTGCCTTGCCATCTGGTAGCGGCATCCGATCTTGACGCGCGCGAACTGGAAGACCAGAAACGCGTCTTTGGCGATCTGGTCGGCCGGGACGATCTTTATGCGGGAGAGGCCAGCCCACAGGAACGGGAAAAACTGCTGAAGATCCTGCGCTACCGCTACCCGTTCACGGAAAGCCGGAAGCTGCGGTCCAAATATTCCGTTTCCGAACTGAATGAAGGCGCGGTGGGCGCGATCCGCGTACCGGATCCGAACCGTCCGGACCGCATGGCAAACCAGGCCGGAGCAGACAGCGCGGCCCATACGGCCGGCCCGTTCGCGCCGGGCAGTGCCGTTTACCCGGCGGAACCGCTGGCGGTCCCGGATTTTGCAGCCGGGGAGAGCGCTTTGACGGCAGCCCGTCGCGGCACGGTCTACCACTGCCTTCTGGAGCACATCAGCTTCCGGCAGGCGGCGGCCGGGAGGCGGCTATATCTGGAAGAGACCGCGCGGAACCTGATCGCCGCCGGACTGATCACCGCGGAAGAACTGGCGGCGGTGGATCTTGGCAAGATCGAAGCCTTCCTCACTTCTGAGCTCGGTCAGCGGGCGGCGGCCGCCGAAGCGCGGGGTGACCTGCGCCGCGAGCAGCCGTTTACGTTGCGCGTCCGTGAAGCGGGGGAAGACGTGCTGGTACAGGGCATCATCGATTGCTGGTTCCGGGAAGGAGACCACACGGTTCTGATCGATTATAAGAGCAACGCGGCGGCGGAAGAAGCAGATCCGCAGCGTGACGGGGCCTTGCTGGAGCGATACCGCCTGCAGCTTTTGATCTACCGCAGGGCTTTGGAAGAAGCCGGTCACGGCCCGGTCCGGGAGACGTATCTATTCCTTTTGGCCGCCGGAAGAGCTATCGACGCGCAGGTAGATGTTATGGTATGATATGCAAATGGAAGGAGCGTGATTCAAAATGATTTTTTTCAGATCTGATTACAGCCAGGGCGCCCATCCGGACGTGATGGAAGCTCTCATAAAAACGAATCTGGAGCACAGTGACGGATACGGGCTCGACGCGCATTGTGAGAACGCCGCGGCGATGATCCGGGATCTGATCGGTAAGCCGGATGCTTCCGTGCATATGATGGTCGGCGGGACGCCCTGCAATATCACTTTGATCGCGGCAGCGCTGCGCCCCTATGAAGGCGTCGTCGCGCCGCGGACTGCGCATTGCTATTTCCACGAGACGGGCGGCGTGGAGGCGACCGGCCACCGCGTCATCGCCATGGAAGGCATCAACGGCAAACTCAACCCGGAGCTGATCGACCGCGCCTGGGATGAATATGAAGACGAGCATACCGTCGTCCCGCGCATGGTCTATATCTCCCAACCGACGGAGGGCGGATCTCTCTACAGCAAAGCGGAAATGCTAGCCATTTCCGAAAAGTGCCGGGAGCGCGATATGTACCTCTATATTGATGGCGCGCGCCTCGGGACGGGCCTTACCTCACCGGCTTGCGATTTCACGATCCGCGACGTGGCGGGGCTTTGTGATGCCTTCTATATCGGCGGCACCAAGAACGGCGCGCTGTTCGGGGAAGCGCTGGTCATCAATAACCCGGCGATCGACGACCATTTCCGCTGGATGATCAAACAGAACTGCGGCCTGTTGGCGAAGGGGCGCCTAATCGGCGTGCAGTTCGAGGCTTTGCTCGCGGGCGGGGAAGACAGCATCTATTTCCGCATGGCGCGGCACTCCAACGAGATGGCGTCCAAGCTGCGGGCGGGGCTCGAGGAACTGGGACTTCCGTTCTACAGTGAGTCGCCGACCAACCAGATCTTCCCGATCCTGCCGACGCCCGTCGTCGAAAAGCTGGAAGAAGAATTCTTCTTCTATCGCTGGGCGCCGGAGAAAGACGGCATGATTCCGGTGCGTTTCGTGACCGCTTGGGGGACGGAAGAGAAAGAGGTCGATGCGCTTCTTGCCAGGATTCGGGAATTGGTATAAAATAAAGGGTAAGATTTTCGAACGGGGAAGAGGAGCAGAGAGGAGAACTGTATGGCATTAGAAGTGGGTATCGATCTCGGTACCGCCAACGTCCTGGTTTATATAAAAGGGAAAGGCATCGTCATCGACGAGCCGTCGGTCGTCGCCGTGAATAAGGATACGGATGAGATCCTGGCGGTCGGGGAAGAAGCCCGGCAGATGCTGGGAAGGACGCCGGCTAATATCATCGCGGTGAAACCGCTGCGGGACGGCGTGGTTTCCGACTACGACATCACCGAGAAGATGCTGAAATACTTCATCCGCAAGGCCTGCGGCAGCGGCCGTTTCTTTAAGCCGCGCATCATGGTCTGCGTGCCGAGCGGCGTGACGGACGTCGAAAAACGAGCCGTCCGTGAAGCGGCCCAGCTGGCTGGCGGCAAGAACGTCTATCTGATCGAAGAACCGGTGGCGGCCGCCATCGGCGCCGGACTCGATATCAGCAAACCGGACGGCGTGATGGTCATCGACGTCGGCGGCGGCACCACGGATATCGCGGTGATCGCGCTCGGCGGCATCGTCGCCAGCAACTCCGTGAAGATGGCGGGCGATAAATTCGACGAGGCGATCGTGCAGTATATGCGTCGCAACCACAAGCTGTACATCGGCGAACGGACCAGCGAAGAACTGAAGAAGAAGCTCGGGACGGCCTGGCCGCGCGAGGAAGTCCTGATCGCGGAGTGCCGCGGCCGGGATCTGGTGAGCGGCCTGCCGAAAGTCGTGGAAGTCACCTCGGAAGAGATCATGGAAGCGTTGGAAGAGCCCCTGTTCACGATCTGCGAAGCGGCGCACAGCGTCCTGGAACAGACGCCGCCGGAGCTCGCGGCGGACATCACCAATTCCGGCATCGTGCTGACCGGTGGCGGCGCTTATCTCTACGGGCTGGATACACGGTTGGCGCAGCGTACGGGCATGAACGTCCGCATCGCTGAGAATCCTGAGCAGTGTGTGGCTATCGGCACCGGCAAAGCCCTGGGCGTGCTGGAGTCGATCGAGAACAACAAGCTGAACACCCGCGAGCCGTATCTCTAAAGGATCCGGTTTTGACTGCTCCGAGGCAGAGAATGCTTCGGAGCTTTTTTATAAACGTATTGACAGCTGGGAAAAGTGAGCGATTTATGCAATATGAACTGATCGCGACCGCGACTTTCGGACTGGAGGCGGTCGTCAAAAGGGAAGTGGAAAAGCTGGGTTATGAGGTCCTGGCGGTAGAAGACGGCAAGGTGACCTATGCCGGGGATAAACGGGCGATCGTGCGGAGCAATCTCTGGCTGCGCACGGCGGACCGGGTACTCCTGAAAATGGCGGAATTCCCGGCAGCGACTTTTGACGAGCTGTTCGAGGGCACCAAAGCGGTCGCCTGGGAAAAACTGATTCCGGCGGACGGGAAATTCGTGGTGACCGGGACTTCCGTAAAATCAAAGCTGCACAGCGTCCCGGCCTGCCAGAAGATCGTGAAAAAGGCCATGGCGACCCGGCTCTGCGAGGCCTATGGCCTTTCCGTGATGCCGGAGATGGGCGCGGACTATACAGTAAAGATCACCCTGCTGAAAGACCGGGTAACGCTGACGGTCGACACGAGCGGGGAAGGGCTGCATAAGCGCGGTTACCGGGTGCAGAACGTGCCGGCGCCGATCAAAGAGACCCTGGCGGCGGCCCTGGTGGAGCTTTCCTTTTGGAACAGGGACCGGATGTTGGTCGATCCCTGCTGCGGCTCGGGCACCATCGCTATCGAGGCGGCGCTCCTCGGACGGAATATCGCGCCGGGACTCGCGCGCAGCTTCGCGGCGGAAGCTTGGGATACCATCCCGGAGGCGCTGTGGAAGGAAGAACGGGAAGCGGCGTTCGCGGCGATCGACCAAGCTGGTGAACTGCGTATCCTGGCCAGTGACATCGATACGAAAGCGGTAGAGGCCGCCCGCGCCAACGCGGAAGAAGCCGGCGTGGATGCGGACATCGTTTTTACGCGCCGCAACATCCGGGATCTTACGGTTCCGGCGGACGTGGAAAACGGCATCTTTATCACCAATCCACCCTATGGGGTGCGGATCGGCGAGCAGAAGGAACTGACCGTCATTTACCGCGCGTTTACGGATCTTTTGAAGCAGAATCCCGGCTGGTCGCTCTTCCTGATCACCGGCGACAAGGTGAGAGAGGAGCGCATCTGCGGCCGCCGGGCGGACCGCCGGCGTAAACTCTATAACGGGCGCCTGGAAACCTGCTTTTATCAGTTCCATGGGAAAAAGCAGTCAAGCCGCGACCGAACGGAATAAATATGGCTGCCCACGAATGTTTTTTATGCGCATCCCCTGCCAACGGGCGGGGGATTTTTCGTGTTTCGGTATCTTAATTAATAAGAAGCAGAAAAGTAGCCGGGATTTGCATCATCTGTTGCCACTATATATGTTACCTGACAGGGGCTTGCTTGGAAGCGATATGGAAAGAGCAAAGGAGATGAAGGGATGGAAAAGCGACACAGTAAGCAGAGTAATACCGGTATAGAACCGAGGATAAGACGCAGCCTGGCCCGGGCTATCGGCGCGTTATTGGCCGTAACGATGATCCTGACGGGAACCGCTTCCCTGGTATTTGCGGAGTCACCGGCGCCGATCGCGGATTCCTATACGGTGGATGGAATCACTTATTATAAAGCTGAGAGCGATCAGTTCTCGGTCAGTGACAGGAATTTCTATCAGGATCTGCTCGCGACCAAGAGCGACGTCATCGGAGGGAAATCTGCCGCGCGGAACTGGGACCTCATCGGACAGGAACTCTGGAAGGCCAATTCTGATAAAGAATTGGACTGGAGTTATCCCATAGACGAGATATTGACCGAGGCAATGAACGGGGCTTCCGAAGATACCAAAACGAAATTAAGAGGAAGCATCGGTCTGACCAGCGCTACCACCATGAGACAGGCGGAAGCCAAGATGCTGCAATGGATCAGCCAGGAGAGCGGGAAAAAGCTGGTGAGTTTGGCCCCGCAGAGCGATGTGCTGAAAGAAATCGCGCTTTTTCAGGATGATACTACGGACGGCCCGGTGTTCTATAAGATCGTTTTCGCCGGGTCCTCAAACAGGGACACCGTCCCATTGTCGGTGGGCTATCTCGGGTTGTATGGCGTTGTTTTCAGCGATTTTCAGGTCAAAGCGCTCCTCCCGGAAGATGAGGGTAGCAATTATATTTCCACGACCCTGAAGGACGTGACGCAGGAATCGGGCGTACTGGCGAATACCGCGAAGAACAATACCGCTTTAACGGCAAGCTTTACGCAGGAAGTGAGCACCAGCCATACCGCTTCGGTAAGCAGCGAGGTGAACGGAAGTAACACTTATACGCTCGGGAATACGGTAACGATCGGGGTGGAACATGATTTTCAATTAGTGAAAGCCGCTTTCTCGACCGAGTTTTCCAGCAGCCGGGAGGTGCAGAACGGTTGGTCCAGCAGTGAAGAACATACCGAAGAAAGTACGGTCATGAGAGGGGTTTCCGTGGAACTGCCTCCCTTTACCGGCGTCGTATTGAAACAGACAACGAAGACCCAGGAGCTGCAGAGCACGTATAACTGCCCGATCGCCATTACTTATCGCGTGCGGGTATTGGATTACAGATATGTCAGTAGCAGCGGCAATCTGATGGAGGGCAAGAGCACCGTTATCGCGGACTTCGGCAGGGACGCCCAAGTCGATTTGAGAGACCGGGCGATCCTGAACTTTAACCAGACCGATCCGGGGGATATTCAGTGGGGCACGATCAAGAACACGAGCGCCTGGCCGGCTGTCAATTATATGGCCGCCAGCGTGCCGATGGCGTCTACGCCGGCGACCTTCACCGAAAAGCTGGAGACCGTCGAGAGCATGGTAGACGGCTATATGCCTCTGTTGCCGCTGAAGATCGTGCAGATGCCGGATCAGGAAGATGAGATCGAAATGGAAGTGGGGGACACCCTGCGGGTCGATAAGATCGCCTTGGAAGGCCTGAACGTCAATAAATGCGCGTATTACGGCTTTGATGCGGATTACGGCAGATGGGTCCTGATGGATGAAAATGGCAAAACGCTCACCGATGGCGCCATCGCTAAGCTAGCGAAGAACGCCAGCACCGGCCGGCTGACGCTGACCGCGAACGCGCCGGGCAGGGTCTATCTGAAATACCTGATCGATGAAAACCGTTACGGGACGCTGGCGAATCCGACCGGTTACGCGACGAACAAAAGCCTGACCAAGACCGCGGTGATCGAGATCACGATCAAGAAAGCGCAGCCGAAAGCAATCACCCCGACGATCACGCTCTCCCAGAAGTCCTTCACCTATAACGGCAAAGCACAGAAACCGGGCGTCACGGTGAAAGACGGGACGACCAAGATCGCGCCGGAAAACTATACCCTTACCTACGCCGCTGGGCTTACAGACGTGGGCACGTATAAAGTGACCGTTAAGCTGAAAGGGAATTACAGCGGTAGCGGGACGGCTTCGTTCAAGATCGTGCCGGCTAAGGTTGCCCTGCCGAAAGCCAGGACCGGGCTGATCTATAACGGGGCCAGGCAGACCGGCGTCGCTGCGGGGACGAAGAATACTGTGACCGGAGGCACAGCGACCAAGGCCGGCACCTATACGGCTAAGGCTAGCCTGAAAGACACGAAGAATTACACCTGGTCCGACGGAACGACCGCCACGAAATCCCTAAAGTGGACGATCGCGAAAGCTGATCTGAAGAACGCGTCGATCGCGCCGATCCCCGAGCAGATCTACACGGGGGCCGCGCTCAAGCCGGCTCCGGTCGTGAAGATGACCTTGAATAAAAAGTCCGTCACGCTGAAGGCCGGAACGGACTATACCGTCTCCTATAAGAACAATACCGCGAAGGGAACGGCGACGGTGACCGTTACCGGAAAAGGGAATTTCACTGGCAGCAAGCAAGTCACCTTTAAGATCAAGAAGATGAACGCGGAAGAGATCCGCCTTGCCGGCGCCAACCGTTACGCGACCAGCCAGGCCATCGCGACCGCGTATAAGGAAGCGCTGGGGCTGAAACAGTTCGATATGGTCTGCGTGGCGGACGGGACCAATTATCCGGATGCCCTGGCCGGCTCCTTCCTCGCCGCGATGAAGAAAGCGCCGATCCTTTCGGTCGATAAGAATTATCCGGACGCCGCGAATACCCAGGGGGCGCTGGCCTATATCCAGAAGAACCTGAAGAAGGGCGGGACGGTCTATCTCCTCGGCGGACCAGGCTCCGTACCGGAAGCGGTGGAGAAGAAACTGAAGTCCTATGGGTTCCTCGTGAAGCGGGTCGCGGGCCCGAACCGCTATACCTCAAACCTCGCGATCCTGAAAGAAGCAAAAGTGAAAGCAGGCAGTGAGTTCATCGTCTGTACGGGCACGGACTTCGCTGACGCGCTTTCGGCTTCCGCAACCGGGAAACCGGTCCTGCTGGTCGGCGGCAACGCTTTGATGGCGGAGCAGAAGGAATATCTGAAAGTGGTGAAACCCGGCAGATTCACGATCATTGGTGACCAGACCGTCGTCGCGGCCGGCATTGAGAACGACCTGAAAGCTTTCGCCAAGGTCTCCCGCCTCACCGGCAAGACGACCTATGAGCGGTCCATCAACGTCGCCAGGAAGTATTTCCCGGGCGTACAGGCGCATATCAATATCGCCGACGGCAAGAACTTCCCGGATGCGCTCTGCGGCGGCCCGATGGCCGTGCTTTCCGGTGGCCCGCTGCTTTTGGTGGATGATCCGGCAGCTATGATAAATCCGGTCCTGGCTTACGTGAAAACGGCTGGCACCTATAAGGTCACCGTCTACGGCGGCACGGGAAGTGTCAGCGAGGCGCTGGTGAAGAAAGTGCTCAGCGTGTACTAAACGAAGCGACATAACATAATAATAAGGATGCGACTACGTCACCAGCCCGGGTATGCTCCTCCCTCCCGGGCTGGTGGCGTTTTTTGTAAAAAGGCTGCCACTTGCGTTTTAACAGGCTTTGATGTAAGGTGTAAACGTACCTCAGGCAAAGATGGGGAGGGACTATGAAACAGAAAAACCGTATCGAACTGCTGGCGCCGGCCGGGAATACCGCAAGCTTTATCGCTGCCGTGGAAGCGGGAGCGGATGCCGTCTATTGCGGCGGCCACGTTTTCAATGCCCGCATGGGCGCCGGGAATTTCAGCGATGAAGAACTCGCGCAGGCGATCGCCTTCGCGCATAAACGGGCCGTGCAGGTGCACGTGACCCTGAATACCCTGCTGAAGGATGAGGAGCTTCCGGAAGCGCTGGACTTCGCGAGACGCGTTTATGAGATGGGGGCGGATGCTTTGATCGTGCAAGATCTGGGCCTGGCGCGCCTTCTGCGCTGTGAGCTGCCCGAGCTGCCGCTTCACACCTCGACGCAAGGCTCTGTCTACGACCTGGCCGGCGTCAAAGCGGCGGCCGGCTTAGGATTTACGCGCGTCGTCCTGGCCCGGGAGCTGTCGCTGAATGAGATCCGGGAGATCACAGCGGCCTCGCCGGTCGAGATCGAGGTATTCGGGCACGGGGCGCTCTGCATCTGCTATTCCGGGCAATGCCAGATGAGCCGGGCGATCGGCGGTCGCAGCGGTAACCGTGGAGGCTGTGCCCAACCCTGCCGGCTGGCTTACCGGGCTTTGGATGCCAGGGGGAAGGAGTTGCGCGAATTGCCCTATCCTTTAAGCCCGGCGGACTACTGCATGGTCGAACGCCTGCCGGAACTGGCGGCGGCCGGTGTCGCTTCACTGAAGCTGGAAGGCCGCGCCAAATCACCGGAGTACGTGACGGTTATCACGAGCCTTTATCGGAAATATCTGGACCGCCTTTATGAAAAGGGCAGCTATGAGGTCGCGCCGGAAGATATGAGCAGCTTGCAGCAGATCTTCTACCGCGGCTTCACGACGGCTTATCTAGACGGGACGCAGGCGCCGGATATGATGAGCGGCAATCTCTCCAAACATAAAGGACTGCTCATCGGGGAAGTCGTAGATCCGCAGGCCGGACGCAATCTCGTCGACTGCCGTCTTCGCGGGCGGCTGGCCATGGGCGATGGCGTGGAGATCCGCGGCGGGGAGCGGCGGGCCGGCAACGTGGTCACATATCTGGCGGCAGAAGGGAAACAGGTGCGTGTCGCCGGTGGTTCCGAAAACGGCCGTGGGAAGGAAGCGGTTTACCGGATCGGTGATATCAAGGAAGCCGTCCGCAAAGGCGATCTCGTCTACCGGATCTCCTCGAAAGAACAGCTGGAAGCAGCTGCGGAGTTTTTCCGTGGCAAGACGTTCCGCCAGGGGAATTATAGGCGGCGCCTCAGTCTTACCGCCGACTGTACGGGGAAGGACGGGAAACTCCTTCTGGCGCTGAAGGAAAAGAAGACGGGACTGACAGCGCAGTACCAGGTTGGGCCTTTCCCGGAGAGCGCGGATGGCAGCACCTGCGAAGAGCGCCTTCGGACCGCGCTCGCCAAGACCGGCGGTACTCCCTATATAATAGAAAGCATTCGTCTGCACGGGGACATGCGGCTTTCGGCACCGGTGGCGGCTTTAAACGCCTTGCGGCGGGAAGCCCTGTTAGAGCTGGAGCAGAAGATGGCGGCGCATGCCGTCCGGCTTCAGCCCGTAGGCGAACCGGGAAAGCTCCCGCTAGACGCCGCCGGCGCGCGGCCGGATCTGGCGGTTGCCGGTGAGAAGGCAGTCCTGGAGCTTTGTTTCTATGACCTGGCCGGACTGGCGAAGCGTAATCAGAGCGGGGAACTCGCGCAGGCTATCCATCAGGCTGCCGCGCGGGGCGTAAAGGCCCGGGTCTTGCTTCCGGCCGCGGAAGCCGTGCTGCATCCGGAAGAACTCACGCGGATCTGTGCCGGCCGGAGCGTGCCGGTCTTTCCCTACGTGACCAATATCGCCAAGGGGAAAGAAGCGGCTTTCGTGCGCGCGCATCTGGCGGAGCTCGCCGCGCTCTGTCAGGCCCATGGGAGCGCCCTCTACGTCGGCAACCTCAGTTGGGTGGATCTGGCGGGGGAGCGCCCGGCCGCGGGTGTGGCGCCGATCCCCCTCCGCGGCGATACCGGCTTCAATATATATAATGAAGAAACGCGGAAGGTGCTAGCCGGCCTGGGGATCCGGGAAGCGGTTTTCTCTTTGGAAGAAGGCGAACGCTATAGCGGCGCGTTGCCGCTCATGATCACCCAGTGTGAGAGCCCGGCCGCGGCGCTGATCGACCGCAAAAAATGCCGTTACCGGCTGTTACGTCATCCATGGTCGGACCAGACCTTGCTGATCCGGGAAACCGAACCGGACGTAGCGGCTTTACTGACGCTGGCCGGGGAACGCGGCGGCGTGGTGCGCGCCTATTACCGGTAAGGATGGCGGGATGGTGACGATGCAACGGGGAAAAGAGGTCATCGCGGCGCTTTCCGTGCTTCATTTCACGGTAGACTTGCTCTGCGCCTACGCGGTCTATACGCGCTTTCTGCCGATGGCCGCGGCGGCGCGGGTTTTCTTTACCTATAATCTGTGCGCTTTTGCCCTGCAGTTACCGCTCGGCGCGGCGATCGACCTGATCGACCAGTATTGCGTCAAGGCGGCCCGGCGGGAACTGGCCGGCTTCCTGTTTACGGCCGGTGGCGCGATCCTGACGCTTCTCGGCTGCTTTACGTCGCTGTTCCTCCTGGGACTGGGTAACGCGCTCTTTCATGTCGGCGGCGGCGTGCTGACCATCGGTGAGGACGACCGGGAAGGCCTGAAAGGCCGCGGGCTCGGTGTTTTCGTAGCGCCGGGGGCGGTCGGTCTCTTTCTGGGCACGGCAGCCGGTAAGGGCGCGCTGCCGGGCTTGGCGCTGGCGCGTGGCGCGGTGCTGGGTCTATTCGGGACCGTGGCCGCGGTCGCGCTTTTGCTGCTCGCGGTCATCCTGCGGCGACCAAAGCCGACGCCTGTCGCGGCAGAACCCGCTGTGGAACCGGCGCTGCCGGGGGCACGGACGATCGTCATCGCAGTCCTCTGTTGTTTCCTGGTCGTGGTCTTGCGTTCCTGTGTCGGACTGGCGGTGTCTTTCCCCTGGAAGAACGGCTTCGCCATCGGGCTGCTGGCCGTGATCTGCGTCGCCGGCGGCAAAGCAGCCGGCGGTTTTCTGGCCGCGGCAACCGGTATGCGGAGGGCGGCAGTGGGGACCTTGCTCCTGTCGGCAGCCTGCTATCTGGGCGGTTCCGATCTGCTGCCGGGCCTGCTGGCGCTGTTCCTGTTTAATATGACCATGCCAATGACGCTATATAAATTGAAGCAGATCCTTCCCGGTATGCCGGGCCTGGCCTTCGGCATCCTGACCTTTGCGCTCTTCATCGGGTTCCTGCCGGTACTGGGCGGGTACCTGTCCGCGGTGGACGGACGCTTGCTGGGCGCGGTTGGCAGCATCCTTTCGCTATTGTTCCTGCTGCCGGTCCTGGCAGGAGAAAGACCGGTACGGAAATGAACCTGCTCTTTCGTGTCTTTTTGAAACCGCTGCTGGCGACGGTGGCGATCGAAGCAGCCGGCGCGTTCTGCCTGGGGGTACGCGCGGCCCGGGATCTCGCGCTGGTGGCGCTGATCAATCTGATCACCAACCCGCTGATCAATCTGGCAGCCCTTCTCTTACGTCAAAGCGGCTTCCTTTACGCGGAAGCGGTGATCTATCTGTTGCTGGAACCACTCGTGGTACTGGTGGAATACCTGTTTTACCGGGCGCATCTGGAAAGCGGGATCCGGCCGTTCCGGCTGGCTTTGCTGCTGAACGCCTTTTCGGCGATCGGAGGTCTTTTATGGGGAATGTTGTTTTAAGAAGAAGGTGCGCGGGATGGCTGGCCCTGGTTTTAATCGCGCTGGTAATTCTCGTTTCTTTGGCGCAGCCGGCTTACGCGGATGAGATCTATGAGCCGGATGATCCGGCCGGGGAGAGCGGGCTGAACCTGAAAGTGATCGTAGCACCAGTTATTGTGTTGATTGGGGTCACGATCGGAATCCTCATCACATCATCTAGAAACCGACGAAAATAGGATTCGGGAATCTGCCGAAATTATCTCTCAATTGTGCCTTTTCAATCCTGTATACAAGCGTATTTTTCAACGATTTTCGCAAAAAAGGTGTTGACAAGGCTAAGAGGCCTGTGATAATATCATGAAGCTGTCACGGACGACAGCCTGAAAAAAGTTTGAAAAAAACTGTTGACAAGGCTGAACGGAAGTGATAACATATATAGGCTGCCTCCTGTGAGGCGGCGGAACCTAGAAAACCTCATAGTGAAGAAAAAGTCAAAATTAAAATTACCATGATACATGGTAAGGAACCAAAAGGTTCACGACAATTTCTTGATCAAACAATGATTCTAGATAATCATTATGCGGAAACGCAAGCGTTTGAGCAGAAACAAACTTGATTT
>JAFRYQ010000072.1 GCA_017437565.1 Bacillota bacterium | reverse complement strand
TCTTTACCGTCATGAAACGGACGCCCCCTTTCTCAAGTTCTGCCATCTTTTCCAGATACGTAGACGCATCGACCGCAGACAGCTCATCCACGTCGCCCTCCATCAGCCGGCACATCTCTTTCATCTGTTCCAGATCATGGCTCTCCGCTTCGAGCTCCCGCTGACGGTCGCGCAGGCACTGATCCAGAGCCAAGCTGCCCTCTTTCACACGGCGGATGTTCTCGCAGGAGACGCCCAACTGGCGCAGGAGCTTCACCCGTTTCAGCTGTTCCACGTCTGCCAGGGAATACTCCCGGTAACCGTTCCCCGGATCGCGATCCGGATCGACCAGGCCCTGCTCCTCATAGAAGCGGATATTCTTTTTCGTGAGTCCCGTGAGTTCGGCGACCTGGTTGATCTTCATGCCGGTTCCTCTTCCTGATCGTACTGCCGGCGCGTTTCCGCTGCCGTTTCCTTCGTATCTGGCCCGAGTTTAAGGCTTCCACAAGGGGGAAGGTCAAGGGGGTTTTGCAAAAAATGTCGCGAAAACCCCTCTTTTTTTCATTTGAAGCTAAATATCTTCCTCCAGATCCAGGAAAGGCAGGCAGGTATAGAAGAAATCGATGATGCCCTCTTCCACTTCGTCTTTTAACTCTTCATAGTTATGGATCTCGTGCCGGTATCCGGAATAGAGCTGCGTCTCGACGTCGCAGCCGGCTGCCGTCAGCCAGTTGGAGACCTGGTAGACGCCTTCGCCGTATTGCCCGACTGGGTCCTGGTCACCGGCGATGTTGTAGATCGGCAGCTCCTGCGGCACCTGCGCTGCCCATTCCGGCCCGGTGATGAGTTCCATCATGCGGCAGAAATCCAGGAAGGAGCGGTTGCTGGTCGGTCTGGTGAAAGCATCGAAAGGATCCTCCGCGTGGTCCTTCTGCACCCAGGGATCATGGCAGATCCATTCGTTGCCGAGCTTCACGCCCTCTTCGCAGCGGGCGAACATCCAGCCCATGACGACTCCCCCGACTTCCGGATCCGACTCCAGCCCCTTTCCTTCCGCGCAAAGCTTTTCCAGATAGGCGATGCTGTTATCGAGTCCCGGGAAGACGCCGGAGGTGCCGCAGAGGCAGACTCCGTCCAACTCCTCTCCATAGGTCGCGATATAGTCGCGGGCAATGAAGGAGCCCATGCTGTGCCCAAAGAGAAAATAGGGAAGATCCGGATAGAGTTCCTTCACCAGGCCGGTAAAGGTATGTTCATCTTCCATCATCGTATGGGGTCCCTTATCGCCCCAGTCACCCCAGCAATCGTTCTCCAACGCTGTCTTACCATGTCCGACATGGTCGTCCGCCGCCACGATGAAACCGGCGTCCATGAATTTCACGATCATGTGCAGGTAGCGGCGGGAATGCTCGCCAAAGCCGTGGATGAGCTGAATGATCCCGACCGGTTTGGCTGCCGGTACGTAGATCCAGCCGTAGACTTCATCCCTCTCGTTATAGGACGGGAATTTTACTTCATGCAGCATAATGGAACCTCGCTTTCTTACTTTCTTAGAGTGTTTTCTTTACTCTTCTATTTCTTATTCTTCTCTTTGGACCGTTTATCGTTGATGATCTGCATATGCTCGGCGGCGATGGCCTCGTGCAGGCGCCGAGAATCCCAGTTGATATTGGTCGGGGTCACCACGGCTTTCAGTTCGACCCTGGGGACCTCGGCGTTGCGGAAGAACTGCAGGAAGTCGTTCATCTGCTGCTCCGTAAAGAGGAACATGACCAGCATCTCGTCCGTGAAGCCCGGCTGCAACAGGAAGGGCGCGGCCGGGGCGCCGGCCTGCTTCCCTTTTCCCGCAGGCAGAACAAAGCCCGGCAAGCCGAGCAATTCCCCGAGCGGCTTTCCGTAGTCGGAAGGCGCGACGTCTTTAGCCTCGATCTCCGCGGCCTTCAGATAAGCCCGGATCAGTTCCCCTTTCGGCGTACCTCGCAGATTGTAAAGCAGGACTTGCGGTCTCATCAGAAGCCCAGGCTTTCGTTCACCAGGATCACGTGCATTCTCCCTACATGCTTGGAAAAACGCGTGACCAGGAAATTGCAGCAGATGGTGTCCATGGATTTGCAGTTCAGGCAAGCCCCGTTTTTCGTGCAAGGCGTGTCCAGCCCGAAACGCTGGGCATTGATCGGGGCCGCGACGTTACGGGCCCGCTTCAGGGCCGCGTCCAGATCGCCCAGGATCTTATTCATGCCAACGATAAAGACCACTTTCTTCGGCCCGTAAGCGATGGCGGACACGCGGTTGGAATTGCCGTCGATATTGACGATGATGCCGTCTTCCGTCATGGCGTTGGCGGAAGCCAGGAAGACGTCCGCGTCATAAGCCGCCAGCATCGCCGCCCGCCGGTCTTCGGCCGCGTTGCGGTCGATATAGTTGTAATTTCCCTCTTTCAGGAAGTCTTCCAGTCCGATCTCTACGGCGCTCATGCAGCCGCCCATGGTGACCGTGCTTCCTTCCGGGATCAGGGAAAGCGCGATCTTCAGCGCCTCTTCCTTATCCGCGGCGTAATAGCCCGTCATATTGCGGGACTGCAGTCCCTTAATGACCTTTTGCGCCAGCAGTTCATTTCGTTTGCGGATATTTTCGTTCATCCGTTTCCTCCTTTGTTCTCAAGAACACCTCTTGACTTTATTTTAGCACCCCCGTCGACTTCCGTAAATTATTTCTGCATCTGCCTCACGCGAAGGCTCCCGGCAAAACGAGGCGTTGCCCTTCTCCCCGACTCATGGTACTATTTACAGGTAAAGCGCATCGCGCTTGGATAGAAGGAGAAAGAACATGAGCGAATACCGCATCGAACACGATACCATGGGCGAAGTCCGCGTTCCCGCCGAGCGCTACTGGGGCGCCCAGACCGAACGCAGCCGCAATAATTTTAAGATCGGCACCCATAAGATGCCGCCGGAAATCATCAAGGCTTTCGCCATCCTGAAGAAAGCCGCCGCCCTTACCAACCGGGATCTGGGCAATTTGGACGAGGAACGCGCCGCGCTGATCGCCCGCGTCTGCGACGAAGTGCTGGCCGGACAGCTGCCGGAAGAATTCCCGCTGGTCATCTTCCAGACCGGAAGCGGCACCCAGTCCAATATGAATATGAACGAGGTCATTGCCGGCCGCGGCAATGAGATCGCTGGGACCAAGGTCCTGCATCCGAACGACCACGTCAACCGCTCGCAGAGCTCCAACGATACCTTCCCCACCGCCATGCACATCGCGGCGCGGGTCGCGGTGGAAGACCGGCTGCTGCCGGCCATTGCTCTGCTGGCGAAGGAATTCGCCCGCTTGGAAGAAGAAAACGCCGCTCTCGTGAAGACCGGCCGCACCCATCTGCAGGACGCCACACCCCTCACCCTCGGGCAGGAGATCAGCGCCTGGCGCGCCATGCTGGAGCACGATCAGCAGCAGATCGCGGCCACGCTGGCCGCCCTTTCCGAACTGGCGCTCGGCGGCACAGCCGTCGGCACCGGGCTGAACGCGCCGGCCGGCTTTGATACCGGGGTCGCGGAGCGCATCAGCGAGCTCACCGGACGCAGTTTCGTGACCGCCCCGAATAAATTCCACAGCCTAACCAGCAAGGACGCGCTCGTCTACAGCCACGGCGCCATCAAAGCCCTCGCCTGCGACCTCTTCAAGATTGCCAACGACGTGCGTCTGCTCGCTTCCGGACCGCGTTGCGGTATCGGTGAGATCAATATCCCCGAAAACGAACCGGGCAGCTCCATCATGCCGGGTAAGGTCAACCCGACCCAGTGCGAAGCCGTCACCATGGTAGCCGCCCAGGTCATGGGCCACGACGTCACTATCGGCGTCTGCGCCTCCCAGGGCCATTACCAGCTGAACGTCTTCATGCCGGTCCTGATCTACGATTTTCTGGAATCGGTCAACCTGCTGGCGGACGCCATGGATTCTTTCCGGGAACACTGCGTAAGCGGCATCACCCCGAATAAAGAAAAGATCGCCGAGAACCTCGGTAAATCCCTGATGCTCGTCACCTCGCTCTCCCCGCACATCGGCTATGAAAACGCCGCCAGGATCGCGAAAAAAGCCCATGCTGAGGGCACGACCCTGAAAGAGGCCGCCCTGGCGTTGGGCCTGGTGACGGATGCGGAATTCGACGCCTGGGTCGATCCCGCCAAGATGGTTTAAAGGCAAGGCCTGGCCGCGGACTACAAGATGGTCTCCATCCCGATCTTCTGCGGGACCATGCCGCACTTCTCGTAGAACGCCATCGCGCCCGGATTCAGGCACCAGACGTTCAGCGTGACGTTATAGCAACCCGCTTCTTTCGCGAAGGCGATGATATGATCATAGAGAGCCCGCCCCACTTTCCGGCCGCGGGCTTTTTCGTCCACACAGATATCATCGATATAGAGCGTTTTGACCGGGGTGAGGATACGGTCGTCTTCTTTTTGCTGGAAGATGCAGAAACCGTGTCCGAGGACGGTACCCTCCTCACCCTCGCACACGAAAACCGGTGTCCTTTCATCCGCGATAATCGCCAGGAGCTCTTCCCGGCTGTATTTGGTCGCTTTTTTGAACAGGTCCGGTCGGCCAACATGATGCACCAGATTGACCTGCACCAAAAGATCTAAAATGCGGTCGAGGTCACGTTCCTCGGCTCTGCGCACGATCATTTTACGTTTCCTCCTTTTGGCTTGCGTCCGGCAGGCGCTCCTAATCGGTCATCTGGACCGCCTGGTTGAAGACGTCGCTGGCCGGCATCTCCCGGAAGGAAGAAGCTTCGATCAGGCCGACCTTTAGCTTCTTCATGCGGTTATACATACGCTTCGGGCTGGTCCCCAGTTCTTTGACCGGGAACGACGTCGCCAGCAGCGCCCGCGCCCGTTCGCCGCCTAGGCGCTCGGCGAGATAGCCGACTTCATAGAGATCGGCAGAGACGGGCTTACGCATCTTGCAGGAAATGAAGATAGGGATCGAACGGCGCATGACCAGCACGTCGATCTCGTTATCCTCGGTATCGACGCGGTCGGCTTCATTCCAGTCGATCACCACGCCGAGTTCAGCGCCGTCGAAGACCCGCAGGGCTTTGATATAGACGTACATCTCCAGCCAGATGCCGAAATTGGTCATATAGCGCTTGTACTTCAGGCTGTTGAAACGGTAAGCCTGATCTTCGACCTGCGTCCAGAACCCGTAGGTGCTGAACGCGTCGCAAAGGTTCAACACCTGATTCGTATACTTGCCGAATCCTTTCACGATCCGCGCGGTCATGGATGCGTTCTGCCCGTTTACGGAATTCGCCAGGTGCTGGTAGAGTTCCTGCCAGGCTTCCACGTGGTCGATGAGCAGTTCCGCCATGCTGGTGATGCGCTCATACTCTTCTGGCTCCGGCAGATCGTGCGAAGCTGTAAGACGCTTGGCCCCGACCGCCGTCAGGCACTCATCCAGGGTGACGTGCCGGCAGTCGGCGAGCTGTTCCCCGGTCAAAGCGTTGATGACGTGCTCCCGCCGTACGTCGACGTAGATCGGCAGGATGCCGTATTCGGAAGCAGCGCGGAAACCGGCAATGGTCATCAGCTCAGTGCCGCCCGTCAGATCGATACAGCCGATCTCGCTCCCGACGGCTTCGATCAGGGTCTTCAATTCCCCGTAGATATTCTCCAGGTCGTCGATGTTGACCGGTCGGAATTCAACCTCCGTCTCCGGCAATATGTCGCGGATCGCTTCCTGCACCTGCCGGATCTCCCGGCTGCCGGTCATCCGCTTATCCGTCAGGAAAAAAACGCCTTCCGGCTGCATGGTCTTGATCGGGAGCAGTGTGCTCACGATGTCCTTGTCGAAAAAATCGATCTGTATCATTTCAATATCTCTTCCGAATCGAGAATGACGGTAAAGGGGCCGTCGTTTACCAGCTCGACTTTCATCTCCGCGCCGAAGACGCCGCGACCCACCTCCGGGACCGTCTCCCGGCAGCGGGCGATGATGCGCTCATAGAGCGCGTTCGCCAGCTCCGGACCGCCGGCGTTGGTGAAGCCCGGCCGGTTGCCGTGCCGGCAGTCGGCGTACAGCGTGAACTGCGAGATCAGGAGCAGTCCGCCGCCTACTTTCGCCAGATCCAGATTCGTCTTGCCGTTCTCATCCTCAAAAATGCGCAGTTTCAGCATCTTATCGGTCATGCGGTCGGCGATCTCCTCCGTATCGGTGGCGCTGACGCCGATCAGGACTACCAGGCCCTTCCCGACACGGCCAGTGACTTCCCCGTCCACGCTTACCTGCGCGCCGGTCGTTCTCTGAATCACAAATCTCATTTTATCTCCATCCCTTCTCTTGGTCTTCTAAGTCTTTTCCAACCTGGGTAAAACGCTTCCCGTGCCTATTTTATCTCGCCGCTGGCCCGGAAAAAATCGATGCAGCGGTCAGCCATGATCTCCATGGGGTCGAAGTAGAAATCGCCGAGCTGCAGCTGCACGCGGACCACGGAAAGCTCGGTGCAGGCCAGGATGGCCGCTTTGCAGCCGGCTTCTTTTACCGCCTGCTCGATCTCCTGCCACATGTCCGGATCCGCCGGGATCCCGCTCTTCACGTGCTCGTAGATCTCCTTCATCACCTTTTCCTGCACCGAAGCCAGCGGTACGTAGGCTTCGATCCCGCGGCGGGCGAATTCCTTCTGGTAGAGGCCGGTCTTGATCGTCCCGTCCGTAGCCAGGATCGCCACTCTTTCCCCGGGGCACTTCCGCGCCAGTTCCGCGCCCGTTTCGCGGATGAGATGGATGAAAGGAACCGGGACTTCCTTCTCGATCATGTCGATAAAATAGTGGGCGGTGTTGCAGGTTACCGCCAGGGCCGTACAGCCGCTTTTCGCCAGGTAAGTCGCGTCCACCAGCAGTTTTTCTTTCACGTCCGCGACCTGCTCCGGATCGCCCGACAGGATCGCCGCCGTGCGGTCGGGCATCGACGAATGGCTGAGCAGGATCAGGTCGAGATTATCCTGATCACGCCGCGCTTTCGTCTTCTCCGTGATCATATCGTAGAACAGCGATGAGGCAAGCGGCCCCATTCCTCCGATGATTCCAAGCATATTTTTCTCCTTCCGTCATACTGAAAATGCTATTTAAAGTTTACCTTTTCAAGGCTTTGATTACAAGAGAAAATCATGCGCGTGACAAGATCCCGGCTGGCGGAAAATGTGATATAATCCTAATAGATCCTATTAATCCCCCGCGGAAAGGAGCCCGCTTTGAAAAAAGTCATCGTTTTCTTCTACCAGGTCGACAGCCGGGAAGCCGTTGAATTTATTGTCAATGACCTGCGCCAGGCTTTTGACGACCTCGTGGATTTCCCGGTCATCTATCTGGACGATTTCAGTTGGGAAGAGAGCCTGCAGGCCGACGCCTACCTGATCTACAGCTCCCGCATGCGGAGCCTCCTGCGGAACCGCGTTGATGACGACGCCAAGATGCTGCCTATGAAACTGGTTCCGCACCTGCGGGCAGCCGGCCTGGCCGCGACGATCCCCGACGGTTCCGACGTGCTCATCGTCAACGATAATTTCGCTTCTTCCGTCGAGACTGCGCACCAGTTCTACGATTACGGGATCAGCGAGCTCGCTCTCATCCCCTATGATCCGGATCAGCTGGCTTCCGGCGCCTACGACCATATCGATACCGCCATCACCGCCAGCGAACTGCACCGCGTGCCGCCGCATATCACCAAGGTCGTTGACATCGGCCACCGGCTGGTCGCCATCTCTACCATCATGCAGCTGATCCAGCTCCTGGACCTGGATACGGAACGCATCCAGCGCAATTTCTTCCGGCGCGCTTCCGTGCTCATGGAACGGAGCGAGACCTATATCGATATCTATAAAGCCTACTATCTGAAATCCGAGATGCTCCGGCAGATCGACGGTCCGGGACAGGCGGCATCGATTCTGGTCGATGATCACCTAAACCCCCGGTACGCCAACGCGCGCGCGCTTTCCCTCTTCGGCGTTTCCGACTTGAACGAACTGCAGCTCACCTCTTACGTTGATCTGGAACTGCTCACCAATGACAGCCCGGAAGAATGCCTGATGCAGATCAACGGACAGGCGGTACGCTTTGATTGGTCCACGATCCACATCCTGGATGACGTCATCGGTTACCGTTTCCTGGAGAAAGCCGACAGCCTGCCTGCCCCCCGCAGTCCCCGTCAAAGCAGCGGCCACGTTGCCCGCTACCGATTCCGGGACATCATCTACCGCTCCGAGAAGATGGACCGCGTCATCGCCATGGCCAAGCGCATCGCCAAGACCGACGAGACAGTCCTGATCCGCGGCGAAAGCGGTACCGGGAAAGAGCTGATCGCCCAGTCCATCCACAACAGTTCCGCGCGCAGCGACATGCCTTTCGTCGCCGTCAACTGCGCGTCGTTGCCGGAAAGCCTGCTGGAAAGCGAGCTCTTCGGTTATGAACCGGGGGCTTTTACCGGCGCCCGCAGCAAAGGGAAAACCGGCCTTTTTGAGCAGGCGAATAAGGGCACGATCTTCCTGGATGAGATCGGCGTCGTTTCACCCCGCCTGCAGGCGGAGCTGCTGCGCACCATCCAGGAGATGCAGATCATGAAGATCGGCGGCGACCGCGTCATCGATATCGACGTCCGCGTCATCACCGCCACCAATCAGGACCTGGAAGCTGCCATTAAAGAGGGTACCTTCCGTCGCGATCTCTTCTACCGGATCAACGTACTGCCGCTTAGGCTGCCACCGCTCCGTGAACACAAGGACGACATCCTGCCGCTCCTGAAACATTTTCTGGGTCCCGTTTACCGCGGGGTGAAATCCCGGGAGAAGGCCCTCCTCATGGATCACGACTGGCCCGGAAACGTCCGCGAGCTCCGCAACGTCGCCCTCTATTACAATTCCCTGCAGCAGCTGCCGGAATACCTCCTGGAGGCCAAACCGGCGGTACCGCTCACCGAGGCTGAGGTTCCAACTGAAACCATGCCGGCCACCCCGGCCGTCCGCGTGCCGATGCTGTCTGTGCACAATTCCGGCGTGAAATATGATGAAGCGACCCTGAAGATCCACATTCTCTCCATCATTTACCGTTACACGGAACCGGCTCATGGCCTGGGACGCACTCAGATCGTACAGATGTTGAAAAACAGCGGGCTCAATGTCAGTGATGGGAAGCTGCGCCTGTTGCTCGCGGATCTTGCGGAAAACGGCCTCGTGGAGATCGGCCGCGGCCGCTATGGTACCCGCATCACGGATCGCGGCAGCGATTACCTGCAGGAACGCGATTCCCTGTTATAAACCGTTTCTCCGTGCTATAATCATATCAAGTACCGCGCCGGGCAAGGCCGCGGGCAGAAAGGAAGAAATATGGATATTTTAAAAGAGACGGAAAAGATCTATCCGGAAATCGTCGCCATCCGGCGCCACTTCCACATGCACCCGGAACTCAGCGAATGCGAAACGGAAACCGCGGCTTTCGTCGCCGCCAAGCTTGAAGAATACGGCATCCCCTATACCGCCCACGTTGCCGGCGTGAATGGCATCGTTGCCCAGATTGGCCACGGCAGCCACGCGGTCGGTATCCGCGCCGATATGGACGCGCTGCCGGTCACGGAAGCGACCGGCCTGGAATACTGCTCGCAGAATCCCGGCGTGATGCATGCCTGCGGCCACGATATGCATACCGCCATGCTGCTCGGCGCCGGCAAACTCCTGAAGGGCATCGAAGCTGAGATCGACGCCATGGATGGCGCGGTCAAGCTCTTCTTCCAGCCGGCGGAAGAAACCATCGGCGGCGCCGAACCGATGATCCAGGCCGGCTTCCTGGAAAATCCGCAGGTAGAGCGCGTTTTCTCCCTGCACGTGGATCCCAATTATCCGGTTGGCTCCATCGTCCTGAAATACGGTCCCATGAACGCCCAGACCCAGGGCTTCACCATTCACGCGGAAGGCGTAAGCTGCCACGGCGCCCATCCGGAGGGCGGCGTCGACGCGATCGTCATGGCCAGCGAGATCGTCCTGGCCCTGCAGACCATCTCCAGCCGCTATAACGCCCCGACGACGCCGGTCATCGTGACGGTCGGCACCTTCAATTCCGGTACCGCCAGCAACATCGTCTCCGGCGAATCCATCCTGACCGGGACCATGCGCGCGCTGCGCAGCGAGGTCATGGAGCGCAATATGAAGCTCGTTGAGACCCTGGTCGACGGCATCGGCAAGGCCTACGGCGGCCACGCCTGGGTCGAATGGGCGGACGACTTCTATCCGGCTTTGATCAATGATGACAAGGTCACCGCCACGGTCGAGCAGGTCGCTGCGGAACTCCTCGGAAAGGATAAGATCAACTTCATGCCGGAACCCAGCCTTGGCGCTGACGATTTCGCCTTCTTCACCCGGGCTGTCCCCGGCACCTATTTCAACGTCGGGACCGCAGTGGAAGGCCAGCCCTTCTATTCTCTTCATAACGAGCATTACGCGCCGGCGGAAGAAGCCCTGAAGGTCGGTATGGCCATGGAAGTGGCTTCCGCCCTGCGCCTGCTTTCCGAGATCTGTGGTTAGAAGGAAACTTTGACAATTAAGAACCAATAGAAAACCCCGGCGGCTCAAAATTCCGCCGGGCTTTTTTCATTGTTTCCCGGTCAAACAGGCCGGATCACTGTCCGAGCGTGAACCCGTCCTCGGCGCTGCCGGACAGATACAGGGTGCGGGTGGTTCCGGGCACCGCCGGAATACGGACGCGTCCTTCGACTCCGTATTGTTTTCCGTTGGCCGTTGTCACGCTAAGCTCCACCGTCAGCTCCTCTTCTGCCAGATCGTCAAACCCGCTTTGCCCCAGCTGCTCCGGCGTGAAATAGAAGCTCATCCGCTCGCCGGCTTCCATCAGCGATTCATCGGCGTTCATGCCCCCGCCGGAAGAGATCAATTCATCGCCCAGGTAGATCGCATAATCGATGTATTTCAGTTTCTCTTCCGTCCCGATCCAGAGGGCAAACCCGATCTCATCCGGATTGCCGGTGATATCCGGATCCGCGAAGGCATAACTGTTTAAGCCCGTTTTCGCAAGCAAAGCATCCAGCTTGCGCACACTCTTGTAGCAGTCCTTTACGTCGCTTCCGAAGAACCGGCCGGCGTCGTCCGTCGTCACGGTTTTTTCTGTCCGCTTACCGTCCAAGGTATATTCATACCGGATCGCATCGCAGTTTTCGACCAAGCCCAGCAGGAGATAGGCAAAGCTCTCCATATCGCTCTCCCTCTGCACCTGCAGACGGGCCGGAACGTCATCTTCCAACAGGATGCCCCAGGTATAAGGTCTGGCTTCGGTATCGAGATCATTCGTGAAGGGACCGAGATAGGCACTGAGATTCAGCACGGCGGCCGTGCGGCCGTTCGCCGACGCGTCGCCGATATATTCATGACGGGTCTCGAAAACGGCTGCCGCCAGCGCGGAGATCTCCTTTCCCTCCGCCCAGATCGTGCGTCCGTCCACGATGACTTCACGGATGTCCTGATTTGCCTGGTAGTTTGCGACCATACTGCCGGTGTGGAAAGGACTGACCAGGACCAGGCGGCTCGTCGCCGTAACGACGCCGTCCTCTTCCCGGAATTCCACCTTGGAAACCGTACGCATGCTATCCGTCACCGCGCTCTGGAGGCAGAGGTTTTTCCCATCCACGTCCGCCTGCCAGTAGACGGAATCCGCATAGGATTCGCTGCCGATCAGGAAGGCACGGGCAGCGAGCGCGCCGCCGGCGATGAGCAGCGCTGCCAGGAGGCTCACGAGCACGATCCGGTGGTTCCGTTTGCGGTTCTTCTTCAGGAAATCAAGCGTTTTCCGGTCCTCTTCCGTTCCTGTTTCTGTGGCCATTGCCTCCCCATCCGTTCCCGGCAAGGCATCTCCTTCGCTCCCGCGCATGGCGGCAAGGACATCGCGGCAGGCGTCACAGGTATGCAGGTGTTCCGCGATGGCTTCGTTCGTGACCGGCGAGGTCAGCTGGTCGATATAAGAGGGGAACAGGTCCCGGATCACTTCACATGGGATTTTATTCATCACGATTTACTTCCTTTCTGAGTTTTTCCTTACCGCGGTAGAAGTTCACCCGCGCCCAGTTTTCCGTCTTGCCGAGCACGTCCCCGATCTCCCGGAAGGAGAGCCCGCCGAACACTCTCAGATAGACGGTTTCCCGGAAGGGTTCCGGCAATTCGTGGACTTTCCGGAAGAGTTCTACCCGCGATTCCGAACGGAGCAGATCGTCTTCCGGCAAGCCGTCCGTCCCGCGGATGGTTTCCGCCATCTCATCCACGTCCTCGTGCGGCGGGTGCTTCCGGCGATGGGTAAGAAGAACGTTTTTCGCGATCGCGCAGAGCCAGGTGGTCAACTTGCAACTCCCGTCAAAGCGGTCGCTCGACCGGATCGCCTGATAAAAGGTTTCCTGGGTGAGCTCTTCCGCCAGGTCCTCATCATTCGTAAGGGAAAGAAGATACCGGTAAACCGTCTTCGCGTATTTCTGATAGATCTCTTCCGCTTCCGGCATCTTCCCACCTCCCTTCAAGCGTTCTTCTCGATCGTTCTTCTATCCGTTCATGCAGATAGGAAGGATTTCGTTACAGCATTTCTAAAAATATTCTAATCTTTTTGCGGCGGCTTTGCCACGTAAAAAGTGCCGGCCTGACAGCCGGCACTTCATCTTCTCTTTTGGTCTCAGGCCGTCCGTCGCCCTATAGCCTACATTTCGCTATCGCACCACAGGCAGCGGTCGACGCCGCCGAGGTTGCGGAAATAGGCGGGCAGTTCCTGTTCGGTATGGCAGATGCACTTCGGATTCGGGCAGGTCCGGCCGGCTTCGGTCCGGCAGACTGCTTGGATCTCCGCCTTGCGGACGTTCGCGCGATCCTCCTGCGCTTCGCCCAGCAGCTTCAGGATCAGCGCCATGCGCATGAGCTTGCCGTTATAGACCTGTTTGAAATAGCAAGCTCTCGAATCGTCGTCGATACCGACCGCGATCTCGTTCACGCGCGGCAGCGGATGCAGCACGGCCGTATCGGCTTTTGCTAGATCGAGCTTCTCCTGCGTCAGGATGAAGCTGTCCTTCACCCGTTCATAAACGGCGAGATCATCAAAACGTTCCCGCTGCACACGGGTCATATAGAGGATATCGAGCTTGGGCAGTGCCGCTTCGAAATCAGTCGTTTCCTCATACGGGAGCCCCTTCTTCTCCAGGACGTCCTTCTTCACATAATCCGGCAGCTTCAGTTCATCCGGCGAAATGAGAACCGTCTCGATGCCTTCATAGCGGGACAGCGCGTTGATCAGGGAATGTACCGTCCTGCCGTATTTCAGGTCGCCGCAGTAACCGACGGTCAGATGGTCCAGCCTCCCCTTCTCGCGGTAGATGGTGAGCAGGTCGGCCAGGGTCTGCGTCGGATGGCAGTGGCTGCCATCGCCGGCGTTGATGACCGGAATGCCCGCGTTCAGAGCCGCGACCAGCGGCGCGCCTTCCAGATTATGGCGCATGGCAATGATGTCGGCGTAGCAGCTGATCACCTTAGCCGTATCGGCCACGCTTTCCCCCTTCGAAGCTGAAGAGTTACCGGCGCCGGAGAAACCGATCACGCTGCCGCCGAGCTCCAGCATCGCCGCCTCAAAGGAGAGCCGCGTCCGGGTCGACGGTTCGTAGAAGAGCGTCGCGATCTTCTTGCCCTTACAGCATTCCGCGTACTTCGCCGGATCGGCGTCGATGTCCACCGCCGTCCGGATCAAAGCGTCCAGTTCTTCGGTTGTAAAATCAATGATATCGATCAAACTTCTCATTTCTGTTCTCCTTGCTTCATCACCGTTCCGGCGGATCGCAATACGTGCCGGCAGGCCGCTTGCCCGCCTTGCCGTCCGGACGGCTTGCCTGCCAAACGGCTTTCCTGCCGGCTTGCCACCGGACCGTCTGCGCTATTTCCCGATCCAGCTCTCGTCGGACGGGTTATTGCGGAAAGCGATCAGGCGCTCCACATCACTTTCTTTAATATAGCCTTCGGCCGCCGCGACCTTGGTGATGGTGTCGAAGTCGGTCAGGGAAACGTTCTTCAGCCCCGCTGACGCCAGCCGGTCCAGGCCTTTCTGCATGCCGTAGGTGAAAATGCTGACGATACCGAGCACGTCCGCTCCGGCAGCGGTGAGCGCTGCCGCCGTATCGCAGCAGCTGCCGGCGGTGGAGATCAGGTCTTCCACGATGACGACTTTCTGCCCCGGTTCCAGCCTTCCTTCGATCTGGTTCTGGCGTCCGTGATCCTTGGCTCCGGAACGCACATATCCCATCGGCAGATTTAAGAGATGCCCGGTGATCGCCGCGTGCGCGATGCCGGCGGTCGCCGTCCCCATCAGGACTTCCGCTTCCGGATATTCTCTCTGGATGGTCTCTGCCCGTCCTTCTTCCACATCGTTACGGACTTCCGGCGCCGTCAGGGTCAGCCGGTTGTCGCAGTAGATCGGGCTCTTAATGCCGCTGGCCCAGGTAAAGGGCTCATCCGGCCGGAAAAAGACCGCTTGGATCTTCAGGAGGTCTTTCGCGATTTTTACAGCAAGTTCGTTCATCTTTGCTTCCTTTCTTCTCGATTCATCTCGGTCCACGTCTATTTATCGCGGTTCACGTCTCTGATCTGCCGGTTCCACCGGGCGGCCTTTTCAGCCGACGAACTCGCGGACGCAGCGTTCGTAAGCGGCGACCGGATCGTCCGCTTCCGTGATCGGCCGGCCGACCACGATATAATCCGAACCGGCCTCTTTCGCGGCCGCCGGGGTCATGATCCGTTTCTGGTCACCGGCCGCGCTCTCCGCGAAACGGACGCCGGGCGTCACGGTCAGGAATTCCTCCCCGCACACGTCATGCACGGCCGCGGCTTCAGGTGGGGAACAGACGACGCCGTCCAGTCCGGAATATTTTGCCGTAACCGCATAGGACATGACCACCTCGGATAGCGGCCTTTTGATCAGGATATCTTCTTCCATGATCTCCTGATCCGTCGAAGTCAGCATGGTCACCGCGATCAGGAGGGGCCGGGTCCCGTCTTCCCGGGTCAGGCCTTCCAGCGCCGCTTCCATCATGCGGCTGGTTCCGGCCGCATGCACATTGGTGATATCAACATCCAGGCGGGACAGCACCCGCATGGTCTTCTTGATCGTATTCGGGATGTCGTGGCACTTCACGTCCAGGAAGATCTTATGGCCGCGCGCTTTCAACTGCCGTACGATCTCCGGTCCTTCCGCGTAAAAGAGCTCCATGCCGATCTTGACAAAAGGCCTGCGCTCCCCGAACCGGTCCAGAAATGCATATACGTCCTGCGCGCTCGCGAAGTCACAGGCGATGATGACGTCTTTTCCCATTTTCACACCTCTCATTTCTTTATTCTTCAGAGGGCCTATTCCCGGCTTATTACAAATCACTCGCGAAAGCGTCGATTTGTAATACAAATCGCTGTGATTTACAGTTATCTGTAATAGTCTTTCGGACTGGTTATTGCAAATCGCTTTGCAATGCGTTGATTTTCAATGATAATCGCCGCTTCAGGCTTTGATCTTCAATAGACGGTTCTATGGCCTCAGTTCCAGGCCGCGCCGCCGGCGATCTCGGCAAGCGTCTTGATGCCATAGCGATCCATGACCACCGGGAGATCGGCGATGATCTTCAGGCAGGCATAGGGATCGACCAGGTTGGCGGCACCGACTTCGACCGCCGTCGCCCCGGCCATGAGCATTTCCAGGGCGTCGGCCGCGGTTGTGATTCCTCCAATGCCGACGACCGGAATGTCAACCGTTTTTTTCACTTGGTTTACCAGGCGGACAGCCAGCGGGAAGATCGCGGGACCGGATAAGCCGCCGGTCGTATTGGCTAGCAGGGGTTTCCGCGTCTTCAGATCAAAGCGCATGGCCAGCACCGTATTGATCAGGGCCAGGCCGTCGGCGCCGGCCTCTTCACAGGCCCGCGCGATGGCCGTAATATCGGTCACGTTCGGCGTCAGCTTGACGAGGACCGGTTTTTTCGTCACGGCTTTTACGGCACGGGTCACTTCTGCCGCCGCCTGCGGGTCCGTTCCAAAGCTCATGCCGCCGCCATGCACGTTCGGGCAGCTGATATTGACTTCCAGCCAGCCGACCTGCTCTTCACCGTCGAGCTTCTCACAGGTGTAGACGTAATCCGCGACCGAAAAGCCGCTGACGTTCGCCATGACTTTTTTCGAGAAACAAGTGGCCAGGCGGGGCAGTTCCTGACTGATCACCTTCTCCACGCCGGGATTCTGCAGGCCGACCGCGTTCAGGAG
>JAFRYQ010000071.1 GCA_017437565.1 Bacillota bacterium | reverse complement strand
GGCCTGATGGAGGATGGCCGTCGGGTCGATAACGAACGGCTGGAATTCATCGGTGACGCTTTTCTGGATGCCATCTGCGCGGAGATGCTTTACGAGCGGCTGCCGGAGGCATCGGAGGGGACGCTCACCAAGCTGCGGGCTTTAGTCGTCTGCGAAGCCTCGCTGGCCTGCCTGGCGCGGGAACTGGAGTTAGGAGAGCAGCTCCGCCTCGGTCCGGGCGACGAGAAGACCGGCGGCCGGGAGCGGGATTCCCTGCTTGCTGATGCCATGGAAGCGGTCCTGGGCGCAATCTATGGGGACGGCGGTTACGAAGCCGCACGTACCGTTATGCGCGGCCTGCTGGGTGAACGCGTGGAAGAAGCGGTCTCCGGCCGGCTTTTCCGCGATTATAAGAGCCTGTTGCAGGAACACCTGCAGAAACAGGGCAAGCAGATCCATTATCTGGTGGAAAGGGAAGAAGGCCCGGAACACGCGAAGACGTTCTACGTACGCGCGGAAGCAGACGGAAGGGTCCTGGGCCGTGGCCGGGGATCGAGCAAGAAAGAAGCCGAACAGAACGCGGCGTCTCAGATACTGCAAGAGGGTAAGGATGTATTTTAAAAGACTGGAAATGCACGGTTTTAAATCTTTTGCCGATCCGGTCGTGATCGAGTTCCACGAGGGTATTACCTGCATCGTGGGACCGAACGGCAGCGGCAAGAGCAATATCAGCGACGCCATCCGCTGGGTGCTCGGCGAACAAAGCCCGAAGGCCTTGCGTGGCGGCAAGATGGAAGAGGTGATCTTCGCGGGCACCGCCAGCCGCAAATCGCGCGGTATGGCGGAAGTTTCCCTGGTCATCGACAATTCAGCCGGGCTTCTGAAAATCGATTACAGCGAAGTGGCGATCACCCGCCGTATGTACCGTTCCGGAGAAAGCGAATATCTGATCAACGGCAATCAGTGCCGTCTCCGCGATATCCGCGAGCTGATCATGGATACGGGTATCGGTGTTGACGGGTATTCCATTATCGGCCAGGGAAAGATCGCTGATATCGTCAGCAATAAACCGGAGAGCCGACGCGAGATCTTTGAGGAAGCCGCCGGGGTCGTTCTCTATAAAAACAAGCGCGGGGAAGCGGAACGCCGGCTGGCCTCGACGGCAGTCAATCTGGACCGGGTCAGCGATATCATCCGCGAGATCGAGGGCCGTATCGACGGCCTGAAAGAGGACAGCGAGAAGGCAAAAGAGTATCTGGAGCTGAAACAGCGTTATGAAAGCCTGGAGATCAACGTGATCCTTCGCAATATCGAACAGGCGGAGCAGAATAACCGGGTTTTCCGGAGCGATATGGAAACGCTGGCGGCTGAGATCGAGCGCCTGTTGAATGAGAACCGGGATCTGTTCGCGGAAACCGAGAATCTGTCCGGACAGAGGGAAATGCTGGACCAGCGCAACGCTGAGATTCGCGACCGCCTGATGGTCCTGGCGCAGGAGATCAACGAGATCACGAACGCCGGGCGCCTTTCCGAAGAGCGTCTTTCCGGAATCGAAAGCGAAAGCACGCTGCTCCGGCAGGACGTAGAGAATTTCCAGGATAAGCTCCGGGAGGAGAAGGAAGCGTTGGCTGCCGCCGCCCGGGAAGCTGAAAAATTGGAGCAGGAGAAAGAAGACGCGCGGATCCATCTGGACGAAGAGATCGGCATCTATAACGAGAAAGCGGTCTTACAGGCCTCGTTCGCGGACCAGGCCGATGAAGGCCGCCGGCGTCTATTTGACCTGAAGAACGCGCTTTCCCGCGCGGAGAGCGAGATCAAGGGGATGGACGGCCTGCGGGATAACCTCTTAGCCCGAAAGGCGGAACTGGAGCAGCAAAGCCAGGTACAGAACCGGGATCTGGAAGCGGTAAAAACGGAACTCGACACGACGGAGGTCCAGATCCGCGCTAAAGAAAAAGAGATCAACGCCTTGGCGGAGAAGCTCCTCGCCAACCGGCAGCAGCGGGCGGAGACGGAAAAACTGGCGGCCGCGGCCGGAGAACGCTTGACCTCTCTGCATCTGGAGACTGGGAAAGTAACGGCGCGCCGGCACACGCTGGAAGAGCTCGCCGCCAATTATGAAGGTTATCAATACGGCGTCCGGGCGCTGATGAAAGAAAAACTGCCGGGGATCCTGGGCGTAGCCGGCGAACTGATAGAAGTCCCGCAGGGCTATGAGACAGCCATCGAGACTGCCATGGGGCAGACCATGCAGAACGTGATCTGCGCCGCGGATGAAGACGCGAAGCGGGGCATCCGTTTCCTGAAGGAGAACCGGGCCGGTCGCCTGACCTTCCTGCCGGTAGCTTCCATCCGGCCGGGAAAAGAGATCGATCCGGAGAAAATCGAAGATGATCCGGACTGCCTGGGGCGCGCGGACGACCTGATCCGCTTTGATGCCCGGTATGAAGACATCTTTGCCTATCTGTTGGGCCGTACTTACGTGGTGCGGGATATGGACAGCGCCATCCGTCTTTCCAAGAAGGGACAGGGCCTGCGTTTCGTGACCCTGGAAGGTGAGATCATCAACGCGGCCGGCGCCATCACCGGCGGCGCCTATAAGAATAAACAGGCCAGCATCCTGGAACGGAAAGCGGAGATCCAGGCGCTGACCGCCAAGCTGTTGGAACTGGAGCAGGAAGCTGCTTCCTACCAGAACGAGCTGGAAAGACACCGCGCGGAAGAGGAAGCCCTGAAAGCAGGCGCGTCTTCCCTGGAAACGGAGAAGCACAGCCAGGAACTGGAGCTTTCCACCTTGCTGGCGGCGCGCCGCGCCGCGCAGGAACGCTGTGACCGGGAGATGGAAGCCGGCAAGCGGGTGCAAGGCGAACTGGATAAGATCGCCGCGCAACTGGCCGGTGCCGACGAGATGACCGCCACGCAGAGAGCGCGTACGGAAGAACTCGCCAAAGAGATCAAAAGGCTGAACGCGAAGATCGATGCCGCGCTGGACGCGCACGATCAAGCCCGTGACGAGACCTCCCGGGAGAGCGAGAAGGTGACGACCGCCCGCATCGCCTTGAATGAGCTCGAGACCCGTTTGGAGAGCAGCAGCCAGCTTTACAGCCGCATCGAGAATACAGCGCGGGATCTGGCGGAACAGATCGCCGTCAAAGAAGAGCAACTGGCGGAACTGGCGAAGGAGCGGGAACAGATCCTGATCGCCACCGGCGACCGGGAAGAGCTGGACCGGAAGATGCGCGAGCAGACCGAGACGGAAGGCATGCTGCGGAAGCTCGCGGACGAACGCGAGCGGGTCATTGCTAGGCAGAAAGAACTGGAAGGCGCCCGGCAGATGGCTTCCAAGCGGATCAACGACCTGCGTGACGACCGCTATCAGATGGAGATCAAATGCGCCCGCGGCGAGACCCAGTTGGAAACGCTGAAAGAGAAGCTTTGGGAAGAATTCGAGATCTCCTATGCCCAGGCTGCGGACCTCAGGACCGAAGACTTCGTCTATTCCAGGGCCGTAAAGGATACGCGGGAGATCCGCAATCGCATGAAAGAGCTCGGCAACGTCAACGTCGGCGCGATCGCGGAGTACGAACAGGTAGCGGAGCGCTACGGATTTTTGACTGCGCAGCGCGACGACATCCTGAAAGCCCGCGATGAGCTGGAGCTGATCATCAACGATATGGATCGCAAGATCAAAGCCCGGTTTAAAGACAATTTCGAGCGGGTCATGAAGAATTTCGAAGAGATCTTCCGTGAGCTCTTCGGCGGCGGCCAGGCGGAACTGCGTCTGGAGAACGAGGATGATCCACTGAATTCCGGCATCGATATCATCGCCCAGCCGCCGGGAAAGAAATTGCAGAACATCAATCTGATGAGCGGCGGCGAGAAGACGATGACCGCGATCGCCCTGATGTTCGCGGTACTGAAGGCGAAACCGACCCCCTTCTGCATTCTCGACGAGGTGGAAGCGGCTCTGGACGACGCGAATATCGACCGCTTTGCCAATTACCTGCGTAAATTCAACGAGATCCAGTTCGCGCTGGTCACGCACCAGAAGGCGACCATGGAACACGCCGACGTCCTGTACGGCGTAACGATGCCGGAACGCGGGATTTCCAAGGTGCTCAGTCTGCGGTTGGGCGACGACTTTGATCTCGGCGCTAATTAAGTCAGATAACGAAGAAGGGAGGACAGCATGCCGGTTTTAGAACAAAAAAAGGGCTTCTTTGGGCGTCTGTCGGAGCGCATCTCCGACGCCCTGAACGGCTATAAGGAAATCGACGAGAGCCTGTACGACGAGCTGGAGGAGATCCTGATCACCTCCGATATCGGGATGGATACCACGATGCGCATCATGCAGGACCTTCGCGATCATATTAAATTCAATAATATCCGCAATCCGGAACGCGTGAAGGACGCGCTGGTCAGCGTTATCACCTGGAGTATCGATAAAGGGGACCGCTGCAAGTTATCGAGAAAATATCCCCTGATCATCCTGATGATCGGGATCAATGGCGGCGGCAAGACGACCACCATCGCCAAACTGGGCTATATGCTGAAGAAGCAGGGACGCACGGTGATGCTGGCAGCGGCCGATACCTTCCGGGCCGCGGCCGGGGAACAGCTGGAGATTTGGGGCGACCGCATCGGCGTGAATACGATCCGCCATCAGGAAGGCGCCGATCCTTCCGCGGTCATCTATGACGCCATCCAGTCCGCGAAGGCCAAGAATATCGACGTCCTGATCTGTGATACAGCCGGACGCCTGCAGACCAAGCGTAATCTGATGGCCGAACTGGAGAAGATGAATAAGGTCATCTCCCGTGAGTATCCGGAAGCGACACGCGAGACTTTGCTGGTACTGGATGCCACGACCGGTAAAAACGCCATTTCCCAGGCGAAGGAGTTCAATGAGGCCGCGGAGCTCACCGGCATCGTCCTGACAAAACTGGACGGCACCGCGAAGGGCGGTATCGCCATTACCGTCACCGATGAGTTCAATATTCCGATCAAATTCATCGGCGTCGGTGAAAAACTGGAAGATCTGAAAGAATTCCGTCCGCGGGAATTCGCAGGAGGTATTTTCGGATGAGCAGACCGATCGTAGCGGTCGTGGGCCGGCCGAACGTAGGAAAATCGACCCTTTTTAACCGCATCGTCGGCAGACGTGTTTCCATCGTGGAAGATACGCCGGGCGTGACCCGTGACCGCATCTACGCGGAGGCGGAGTGGAATGGGATCCATTTCGATCTCATCGATACGGGTGGCATCGAACCGGCCAGCTCCGACGTGATCCTGGCCCAGATGCGGGAACAGGCGCAGATCGCCATCGATATGGCGGATGTCATCCTTTTCGTCACCGACGGGAAAGAAGGCATTACGACCACCGATGAGGAAGTCGCCAATATGCTGCGCCGGACCGGGAAAAAGGTCGTGCTCCTGGTGAACAAGATCGATAACCCGCGTAAGATCCCGGATAATTTCTATGATTTCTACACCTTGGGAATCGGGGAGCCGATTCCGGTTTCCGCGGTCAATATGCTGAATCTGGGTGACGTTCTCGATGAGATCGTGAACGCTTTCCCGGAAACGGAGAGCGAAGAAGAGGAGAATACCAAGATCGCGGTGATCGGCAAGCCGAACGTCGGAAAATCCTCCCTGGTGAACGCGCTCCTGAATGAAAACCGGGTGATCGTCTCGCCGATCGCCGGGACGACGCGCGACGCAATCGACACGCCTTTTGAATGGGAAGGCGAGCAATATCTGCTGATCGATACGGCGGGCATCCGCCGCCACAGCAAGGTGAATGAGGATATCGAGCGTTTCAGCGTGCTGCGGGCGGTGGCGTCCATCGAACGCTGCGACGTCTGCCTGCTCATGATCGACGCCGCGGAAGGCCTGACCGAGCAGGATAAGAAGATTGCCGGCGTCGCCCATGAAGCCGGGAAAGGGATCATCGTCTGCGTCAATAAATGGGACCTGATCGAGAAGGAGACCAATACCATGCGCGATTACGCGCGTAAGATCGCCGGCGAGCTCCTCTTCATGTCCTACGCGCCGATCATCTTCATCTCGGCGTTAAAAAAACAGCGCCTGCAGGAGGTCATGAAGACCGCGAAGGCGGTTGCCGAAACGCGGGCCTTGCGTATCTCCACCGGCCAGCTGAACAGCCTGATCGCTGACGCGACGCTGATGAACCAGCCTCCTGCGGATAAAGGCCGCCGGCTGAAGATCTATTACGCAGCCCAGGTCGGCGTGAAACCGCCGCTGTTCTCCTTCAGCATCAATGACCGGGAGCTCATGCATTTTTCCTATGCGCGTTATCTGGAGAATAAGATCCGTGACGCTTACGGCTTCACCGGGACTTCGATCAAATTCATCTTTCGTGAACGGGGAGAAAAAGAATGAAATTTCTCATTTGGTTCATCGCCGCTTATCTGATCGGGAACCTTTCGCCGGCGACCCTGTTGGCGCGGGCGAGAGGCCTGGACATTAAAAAGGAGGGAAGCGGCAACGCCGGTACGACCAACGTACTGCGCGTGCTCGGCGCCAAAGCGGCCGTGATCACCTTGCTGATCGATATCGGGAAAGGCTTCCTGGCGGCGTTTGTCGCCGTGCAGTTCCTGCCCCTTTGGCAGGCCGGATTCTGCGGCCTGGCCGCCTTCCTGGGCCACGTCTTTCCGGTGCTGCTGAAATTTAAAGGCGGGAAGGGCGTCGCTACTGCCTTTGGCGTGATCCTGGCGCTGGCACCCAAGACAGCGCTGCTGCTTCTCGCGGTGGTCGTCGTCATCGTGGCTTTGACGCGCTTTGTTTCCCTCGGCTCGGTCACCGCTGCGGTATGCTATGTGGTCTTCTGCCTGCTCTGGCACCGGGAACTGCTGGCTTCCGGCCTTCTGATGGCGATCATTCTCATCGTAAAACACCGGGCTAATATCGGCCGGCTCCTGGCCGGTAAGGAGAGCAAGATCCATTTTTCCAGACATGGGAGTTCCGGCAGCCAGCCGGATAAAGCGTCGGATAAAACGGGAGGCAGCAACGCATGAAGATCACCATCCTCGGTTGCGGCAGCTTTGGAACCGCGCTAGCCGTCCTGCTTTCCGCTAACGGACATCAGGTCCGGCTCTGGGCTCGTAATACCGAGACTCTGGCGCGCATTGCCGCTACGCGTGTAAACGAGAAATACCTTCCCGACGTATCGATTCCGACTTCCGTCTCTCTGCAAGCGGATCTGGACGCGGCGCTCGCGGGCTGCGAGATCGCGGTTTTCGCAGTACCGGCGCAGCAGTTTCGCACGGCGCTGACACAGGCTCTGCCTTTCCTGCCCCCGGCTACGCTTCTGGTCAACGTCGCTAAGGGAATCGAGCAGGGGAGTCTGAAGCGGATGTCCGAGATCGCCGCGGAACTGGCTCCCAGCTGGGATTATGTCGCCTTATCCGGGCCTTCCCATGCCGAAGAGATCGGCCGGGGGCTCCCGACCACCATCGTGGCGGCTTCCCGTAAGATGGAAGCGGCGGTCCGGGTCCGCGACGCCTTCCGCAACGAGCGGTTTCGGGTCTATACCAATCAGGACGTCGCCGGGGTGGAACTGGGCGGGGCGCTGAAGAATATCATCGCGCTCTGCGCCGGCATCTCCGACGGGCTCGGGTATGGCGACAACGCCCGGGCGGCACTCCTGACGCGGGGCTTAGCGGAGATCATCCGGCTTGGCGTGGCTATGGGGGCCAAAAGCGCTACCTTTGCCGGGCTCTCCGGTATCGGCGACCTCATCGTGACCGGCACCAGCCGGCATTCCCGTAATTACCGCTGCGGCCACCTGATCGGAGAAGGGACGGATCCGCAGGAAGCGGTCCAGGCCATCGGCATGGTCGTTGAAGGCGTTTATACCTGTTATGCCGCTTGCGAAAAAGCGCGGTCACTCGGCGTCGAGATGCCGATCACGGAAGGCCTGCGGCGCTGCCTGGAAAGCGAAGCGACCCCACGGGATACGATCACCGCTTTGATGACGCGGGCCCCGAAGGACGAAGGCCAGCGATAGAATAGAATTAAGGAAATCCATCAGAATGCAAAAAACCTTTCACATCACGACATTCGGCTGCCAGATGAACGAGCACGATTCGGAGATCATGGCGGGACTCCTCACCAAAGCGGGATTCACGCGGGTCGAAGAGATCCAGCAGGCCGATATCGAAATCATGAATACCTGCAGCGTGCGCGAGAACGCGGATAAGCGCTTTTTCGGAACGCTGGGACAGTTGAAACACCGGAAAAAAGCGGAGCCTGGCTTTACGGTCTGCGTCTGCGGCTGCATGATGCAGCAACAAAGCGTGATCGACACCCTGAAGGCGAAATACCCTTGGGTCGATCTCGTTTTCGGGACCCATAATATCCACCGTCTGCCGCAGCTCCTCAGCCGGGTGATCGAAGAACGTACGCGGCTCATCGAGATCCTCCCGGATATGGAAGAGATCGTGGAGGGGCTGCCGGCGATGCGGCTCTACCGCCATAAAGCGCTGGTCAATATCATGTACGGCTGCAATAATTTCTGCACCTATTGCATCGTGCCCTATACCCGGGGACGGGAGAAGAGCCGGACACCGGAAGCGATCCTGGCGGAGATCCGGGCTCTGGTGGAGGACGGCGTGAAGGAAGTCATGCTGCTCGGGCAGAACGTGAATTCCTACCGGGGCCTGTCCGCGGATGGCAGCTGCACCGATTTCGCCGGCCTGATCCGTCGCCTCAACGAGGTGGAAGGCTTGGAACGGATCCGCTTCATGACTTCACACCCCAAGGACCTGTCCGATGATCTGATCGACTGTTTCGTAAACTGCGAAAAGCTCTGCAAAAATATCCATCTGCCGGTGCAGGCCGGTTCCGACCGCGTATTAAAACGCATGAATCGGCACTATACCCGGGAGCGCTATCTGGAACTGGTCCGGAAATTGCGACAGGCGGTTCCTGAGATCACGATCTCAACCGATATCATCTGCGGTTTCCCGGGTGAGACCGAGGAGGATTTCCAGGAGACGCTTTCCCTGGTGCGGGAAGTGGAATATGATTCCGCGTTTACCTTCCTCTATTCGATCCGGCACGGCACACCGGCGGAACGATATGAGGACCAGATCCCGGAAGAAGTGAAGCACGACCGCTTTAACCGGTTGGTCGACCTGGTGAACGAGATCAGTGAACGGAAGAACCTGGCCTATCGGGGCCACATCGAACGTGTCCTGGTGGAGAGCGTCAGTAAGACGGACCAATCGACTTTGGCCGGGCGTACGGACGGCTTCAAGCTCGTCAATTTCCCGGGGACGGATGAGCTGATCGGAAAGACCGTTCCGGTCGAGATCGTTGAAGCCAAGACGTTCAGCCTGTTGGGGCGGCTGGCCCGGGAATAAAGAAAGGGGGAGACCGTGGGAAATCCTTTTGAAAACAACGGTTGGGGGAATAACCGCAATAATAACGGCTGGGGTAATAACCGCAACAACCGGCCGCGTCGCAATTTCCGCAATATCTTTAATTTCCATAATCCTTATATGATCATGATCCTGTTGCTCCTGGTCATGCGGGTCATGCGCGGAGGGTTCAGCAGCTTCACGGACTGGCTGGTCACGCATCTCTTGATGCTGCCGGCCATCGTGGTAGGTCTTTCGTTTCATGAGTTCGGTCATGCTTTCGTTTCCGACCGGCTCGGCGACCCCTTGCCGCGCGATATGGGAAGAGTTACCCTGAATCCGCTCGCGCACATCGACCCGGTCGGCTTCCTGGCGCTGATCTTCGCCGGCTTCGGCTGGGGCGTACCGGTTCAGATCGATCCGCGTTACTATAAACACCGCCGGCGGGATGAACTGCTGGTGGCCGGGGCCGGGGTCTTTATGAACCTGCTGATCGTGATCGCCACCGTGATCATCCTGAAGCTCCTGGTCATGTTCGCGCCGGGCATGTTCTCCCATTCGGTCGGCTCGATCATCACCGATATGCTGCAGTATATGATCATGATCAATATCGTACTGATGCTGTTTAACCTGTTGCCGGTACCGCCGCTCGACGGTTTTAATATCCTGACTCAGATCTTTGACTTGCAGAAACACAGCTGGTGGTATCCGCTCTACCGAAACGGCTCTTGGATCCTGCTCGTGATGATCCTGTTCAACGTCACGAGCCTGATCTTAAGCCCGCTCGTATCGGCGCTGTCAAGCGTCTGCTTTAAGATCATTTTCTGATCGCTTAATAGGAGGTGGGAGTATTGCTCATTAAAAACGGGAATGTTCACGATGGCTGCGGAAAGGTCGCGAAAGCGGACCTGCGCGTCGTGGCCGGCCACATCGCGGAGATCGGAAAGGATCTCACCGCGAGCGAAGGAGAAGAAGTACTGGACGCGGCAGGCCTGGAAGTATTGCCCGGTTTTGTGCACGCCGTCACGCAATGGGGCGTAAACGGGAACTGGACGGAGATCCGGCCGTCGTCCAACGATAATGATGAACGGAGCGAACCCATTACACCGGAACTCGACGCGTTCTATGCCTTCAACGGCCGCGCCTGCACGGCGCAGCAGCTGGGCGCTTTCGGTATCACCGTGGTCGGCGTCGCGCCGAGCGATAACAACCTCTTCGGAGGCCAGATCGCCGCGTTTTCCGTGGAAGGCGTCAACCCTTATAAGATGTGCCTGCGCCGCGGGATCGGCATGAAAGCCAGTGTGACGAACGCTTTGAAAATGTCCTACGGCGCGCGCCAGATGGCACCGATGAGCCGCATGTGGATCTTCGGACAGCTGGAGGAGCAGCTGCGCAAAGCGTCCGAGTACGCGGGGAAAAAGGCGAAAGAAGCGGCCGAGAAGGAAAAAGCGGAAGCTGCGGGCCGCAAGAAAAACGCCAAGAAGAAAGCAGAAGACGCTCCCGCTCCGGAAACGCCTTATGACGCCAAACTGGAAGCGATCGGGAAAGTCCTGACTGGGGAGCTGCCGCTTTTCATCACCTGTGATTCCCTGATTGCGGCGGAGCGCGTCCGCGATATCACGAGCACTTACCCAGCAGTAAAACTGGTTCTGATCAACGGTTATGGCCTGACCGGTGAGGAAGACTGGATCATCGAGAAAAAGATCCCGATCGTGGTGAAACCGGCGGATTATACGGTCGACCGGGAAGCCATGACCCTCGATCTGCAGGCGATCGCCAAACTCTGGAAGGCCGGCGTTCCCATTATCGTGAACGGCAACGGCAACGTCCGGGAAGATCTGCTGTGGACCGGCAGTGAACTGATGCGGGTCCTCGGGGATAGTGAAGAAGTGCTGAAGATGGCCACTTCCGTCCCGGCTAAGGTGCTGGGGATCGACGACCTGACCGGCTCCGTGCAGGAAGGCCGCCGGGCGGATCTCGTCCTCTGGCAGGGTGATCCCATGAAGACCTGGGACGCGCATATCGTGCGGACCTTCTGCGGAGGGGAGACCATCTATCGGGAAGGAGATGAGATGAAATGTATGTGATCAAAAATGCTACCTGCTATACCATGGAAAAGCGTGGCGTGATCCATGCCGACCTCCTTCTTAAAGACGGGAAGATCGCCAAAATCGCCAAGAATATCGAGATGGAAGGCGCGGAAGTTATCGACGCGGCGGGCAAGGTGGTAACGCCGGGCTTTGTCGACGCGCACAGCCACATCGGCGGGATCGACAATTTAAGCGAACTGGGTGAGGACCTGAATGAGATCACCAATCCCTTAACGCCGGAGCTGGACGCCTATTACGGCATCAATCCGGATGACAAGTGCTTTGGTTATGCCATCGCGCAGGGCATAACAACGTCCTGCCTGGTACCCGGTTCGGCCAACGTGGTCGGCGGCTGGGGCATGGTCTATAAGTCGGCGGGGAAGAACCGCGTGATCAAACGCCCGGCAGCTTTGAAGGGCGCCATGGGCATCAACCCGAAGGGATGCTACGCGCCGATGTTCAAAGCGCCGATGACCCGTATGGGCATTGCCAATCTCCACCGGACCTATCTGAAAAACGTAAAAGAATACATGGAGAAGAAGGCGGAAGCCAAGGGCGATCCGGCGAAGATGCCGCCCTATGACCTCGGCCTGGAGCACGGCATCCCGGTGCTGGAGAAGAAGATCCCGCTGAAGGTGCACAGCTATATGCACGATATGATGACCGTACTGGAGATCGCGAAAGAATTCGATATCTATATCACGCTGGATCACGCGCTCGGCGCTTCCGATTATCTGGAAGAACTGACCGATCCCCACGTGAAGGGCGTCATCTTCGGACCGACGGCGGAACCCTTGTTCCCAGGCGAGGGCGGCAAGATCGATTACGAATGCTGTAAGGAGCTCGACGACCGCGGCGTCACCGTCGCCGTCATGACCGACGGTCCCGTGACCCCGGTCAATATGCTGCTCTATGAGATGGGCGAAGCCGTCCGCCGCGGCATGGATCCGGTGCGGGCCCTGGCCATGGTGACCAGTAATTCCGCCAAGATGCTGGACGTGGATAAACGCATCGGTTCCCTGAAGACCGGGAAAGATGCCGATATCCTCATCTGGAGCAAACTCCCGACCCTCTATACGGATGCGGTCCTGGAACACGTCTTTATCGACGGGGAAAAGGTGAAATAAGCGGGAAAACGATCAAAAAAACGGTCTTGCCTTGCGGGGCAGGACCGTTTTCTGTAATCGTAATGATTTTTCTTTAGATCCTTGTGAAATGCATCATTTCGTCCGGCAGCATCTCTTCAAGCGCCGATTCGAAACCGGTGACTTTCCCGTCTTCTCCGCGCAGGAAGGTGAATTCCTGGGCTAACAGGTATTCTTCATGAAGCAGTGTGAACTGATCAGGGCCGGTAGAGAAGAGCGGATAAGCCTCGCCCGCGAAATGGGCGCGAAGGACGCCGCCCTCCACCGTAAAGGGAAGCTTGCCATAACCGGGGTGTTCATAGATCCCCGCATAATCAGCAGGCTCACCGGAACTGCTGGAAGCGGCAAGTTCCGCTTTCTTTTTTTGCAGTTCAGCAAGCTGCGTAGCATAGTCTTTACGCATGTCCAAAGTGATCTTACGGTAACGTCCCAGCCAGTCGCAGGCAGGAAGTCCCAGCAGCAGGTCCAGCAGATCATACGTAATGCTCTCGACGGCGTCTATCGCATTGCTGTTCGTGAGCGCGGAGATGGCGATGTCTTTCTCCGGGACGAAGAGCTGCATGGAGCGGTAGCCGTTGAGCGCGCCGCCGTGATGGATCGTCAGAACACCGCGGTAGGATTCCACGAACCAGCCGAACCCATAGTCGGAAGAGGTGATCTCCGGGAAGGAGTAAGATTGCATCTCGCCTTTTTTGATCACCATCTGCGGGGATTGCGCCTCCAGCCGCATCCGGTCCGAAAGCACTTTTTCGTCGCCGTGGATGCGGAAGCGCAGCCACTTGATCATGTCCTTCGTCGTGGAATAGAAGGAGCCGGCACCGGCAGCCTGTTTCAACCAGGTGCGGGGCACGCTTTTCACTTTGCCGTCCATCACGTCGTAAGGAGCGGAAAGACGCGAGTCGTCCGGGTCGATCTCATCGCCGTACACATAACTGGAATCCATACCCAGGGGACGGAAGATATGATCGCGGACAAAAGAGGAAAAGTCCTGTCCGCTGACCTTCTCGACCAGGAGCGTAGCCAGGATGAACATATGGTTCTGATAGTGGAAACGATAGCGGAAGGGGAAGGCCGGCTTCAGATAGGCCAGGCTCTTCACCATTTCTTCGATGGAATCCTCTTCACGAAAATCCAGGCTGATATCGTGCCGGGGCAGGCCGCAGCGGTGACAGAGAATATCACGTACGGTCAGATGTTCCGTCACGTAGTCGTCCGCCATGCGGAAATCCGGCAGGTATGTCTTTACCGGTTCGTCCAGGTCCAGGAGCCCGCGGTCCACCAGGATGCCGATGGAAGCGGCGGTAAAAGCCTTCGTGGAAGAGCCGATGGAGTACAGGGTATCCGGTGTGGCCGCGATGTCTTTCTCACAGACGGCGAGGCCTTTGGCGCAGCTTACGACTTCACTGCCGTCCCAACAGGAAAGGGAGAGCGAGGTAGCGTCGCAGGTCGCAAGGGCGTGATCCAGGAGACGCTGCAGATCTTGTTCGGTGGATTTCATGGCAGGGGTTCTCCTTATTCGACCGCTTCCGCGCGCAGGACCGGGCGGCCGGCGTTCTTACCGGTGATCACACCGTCCCAGACGGCGCAGGCCCCGTTCACGTAAACCGCTTTGATACCGATATTGGGAAGGTCGCCACAACCGTAATCGGCGGGACCGGCGATGGTCGCGTAGTCGAAGATGACCAGATCCGCGTCCAGGCCTTCGCGCAGATATCCCTTGCGGTGCAAGCCGTAGCTGTCCGCGGGGAGCCCCGTGATCTTGCGCACGCCGTCTTCCAGGGTCAGCCAGGATTTCTCCCGTACCCAGCGGGCCAGGAAGCGTGGATAAGAAGCACGGGAACGCGGATGCATGTTCGGGTTCAAAGGTTCGCGGCAGGCGTCGATACCGACCGAGCAGACGGGGTAACGCAGGATATTATCCATATCCTCTTCGATGATCATGCGGTAGATGCCGCCGGCGTTGCCCTTGGTCTCGATGATCAGATCAAAGAGCGCGTCGAAAGGCTCTTTTCCCTGGGCTTTGGCGAGGGCGGCCAGGGTGACCACACCTTCCGCGTCGGCATTCTCTATAAGCACCCGGTCGAAGCCGCACATTCCGATCAGGTTCTCAAAATCGGTCGGTACGACTTCCATCTCCGCTTTCACCTGGGCGCGGAAGGCGGGATCCTTCAGCTGCTCGAGCAGTGCTTCGTTGCCTACGACCCGGTATTTCGGTGGCAGGGCGTTGATGAGCGCCGTGGCGCCGCCATCGTAAGGATAAGCGTCCAAGGTAACATTCTGTCCCTTCGCCCGGGCACTGCTGATCAGGCCGAGCGTGACGCGGCTCGTGCCTTCGTTCCCTTTACCGGCGATCTTGTGATGGGAGATGTGGACGGGCAATCCGGATTTTTCGCCCAGTTCGATGGTTTCTTTCACCGCGTCGACGACCTCATAGCTCTCATTCCGCATATGCGAGGCATAGAGGGCATCCGGATATTCCGCAGCGGCTTTGGCCAGTTCTACCAGTTCCTCCGGTCCGGCGTAGCAGCCGGGCGGATAAATGAGGCCAGTGGAAAAGCCGATGGCTCCGGCTTCCAGTTCCTGCCGGAGCAGGTCCTTCATGGCGTTAAGCTCTTCCGGCGTCGCCGGACGGTTCTCCAGGCCCATGACGGCCTGCCGGATACTGCCGTGGCCGATCAGGAAGGCGATATTGACCGGCAGTTCTGTGTGTTCCAGCTCCTTTAACAAAGTCGCCAGATTACCGCCGCCGGCGATCAGGCCGGCAAACATCTTGGCATTCGAGTCCACGCCGAGTTCTTCCGCCGTTTCCGGCAGGAAGGGGGTAAGGGAACCGCCGCACTGGCCGCCGACTTCTGTGGTAATACCCTGTTCCAGAATGCTCGGCGCGTCATCTCCAGAGAGCACCATGATGTCATCGTGGGAATGGGCATCGATGAAGCCCGGTGAGACGATGAGCCCGGCAGCATCCAGAACCTCGGCTGCTTCTTCTTCGATCATCTTGGCGATGCGGGCGATCTTCCCGTCCTTAACGGCGAGGTCCCCCCGGAAGGGAAGCGCGCCGCTGCCGTCGACGATCGTACCGTTCTTGATTAGTAAGTCGTACATTTTTTTCCTCCTTTTTTACTACACGTTTACTCAGTTTTCCGGAAAGCCAGGTACCAGTCGTAGACTTTGACGTCGTCCGCGGCTTTTGCAAGGCGGGCATCCGCTTCGGCTAAAGTCAGCGGGGCGCCCATGACCGCTTCATCCCCCGGCTGCCAGTTGGCCGGGGTGGAAACGTTCTCCCGGTCGTGCAGCTGTAAGGATTGCAAGATGCGTTTGATCTCGGCCATATTACGGCCGGTGGACATCGGATAATAGAGGATGGTGCGGATGATGCCTTCCGGGTCGATGAGGAAGACGGCGCGGACCGTTTGGGTCTTGGCTACCGTCTGCAGCATGCCGTATTTTTTGGCTACGTTCATGCTGATATCAGCAATGATGGGGAAGGGCAGTTTGACCGGTTCGCCCTGCCAGGAGATGTTTTCAATACTTTTGGCCCAGGCCAGATGGGAATGGAGCGAATCGATGGAAAGGCCGATCAGCTTGGCGTTCAGCGCCGCGAATTCGTCCGCCATCCGCGCGAAGGTGATGAATTCAGTGGTGCAGACCGGTGTGAAATCCGCCGGATGTGAGAAGAGGATGACCCAGCTTCCTTTATAGTCAGCCGGGAAATTGATTTTGCCCATGGTAGTCATGGCCCGGAACTCCGGAGCCGGATCGCCGATCAGGGGCATGGGATTTGATAATACTTCGTTATCCATATCCTGAGATTCTCCTTTTATTCCATTATAAACGACACACAGGAGGCGGGAGGCCTCCTGTGCTCATCATACCACGTTCGCTTCTTTGATACACTTAAAATTTACAGCGCCAGCCCGGCGGTGATGTTCTTCAGGAAATCCTGCACGTTGGTGACGATGCCGCGGGCCGAGAGACTGCCCCGGTCGCCGAGCTTGCTGGCGGCCCAGTCGGAAGTATCAATCATATAGAAATAGAGGGGGCGGATGGTGCCGTCGGCGAGGACGCGGAAGATCGGCGTCATATTACCGGTGGCAATGGTGTGCAGGACCGTTGCCATCCCGATCACGGTCGTGGATCTGCGTACGTGGGAACGGATGGTGTCCTGTCCCTCATAGGTATGCTCATAGACTTCCGGCAGCGGGCCGTCGTCGCGGATCGAGCCGTTGAGAACGAAAGGGATCCCTTCTTTCACGCAGGTATAGATGATGCCGTTCGTGATCCCTTCTTTCTCGATAAAAGCCGGAATGGAACCGTGCCGGTTGATCTTGTTGATGGTATCGATGTGGTTATAATGGCCGTTAAAATGCGGTTCCTGGGTGTAAATATCCTGTCCGAGCGCAGTACCTAAATAGGCGCCTTCCAGATCATGGGTAGCGAGCGCGTTACCGGCCAGGACGGCTTGCACGTAACCGGCCCGGATCAGTTTGGCGAAATCCTCGCGGGCTTCGGCATCAAAGCTGACCGCCGGGCCCAGGACCCAGGTCACGTAGCCCTGGTGTTCCTTTTCATATTGCAGGAGTTCGATCAGCTGTTTATAGTCGTAGGAAAAGGCCGTCTCGCGGGTACGGCTTTGACGGAAAAAGAAAGAGCCTTTATCGACGGCATCCGGACGTTCAAAACAATCCGCGTGCACGTAGATGCCTTCTTCACAGTTTTCAGTCCGGCCGACGACCACCAGCTCGCCGCGGTGGAGGTTGCGGAATTCCTTTACCAGAATGCGCCCGCCGTCGTAGACTGCCACACAGTCCATCCGGGTGTCTTCAGCCAGCAGCCATTCGCCGTCGATCTTAAAGTATTCCGGGAAGATCGAGGTGGCGTGAAAATGATCCGGAGCGGCTTTATCCCGCGGTGAGGGGAGCAGGACCGCGTCCGGGGCATTGGTGAAGAGCGGATCCGAGAAATCGGGTTCCCGGTATTTCGGTAACGTAAACATGGCTTGATCCTTCTTTCTTTTCATACACATTAAGCGGACAAAGGCCGCATATGCAGGCAGTATAGCATATATTTTCGTTCAATTAAACTTGAAATGTTTTCGAGATGTAAAAACTAAAGACGATAATTGTTAGCACTCTTGCTAAATGAGTGCTAAAAACTTGTTGTATTTTGTGAAACTGTGGTATACAATCTATGTAACAACTGAATAAGAATGCCCGATCCCTTAGGGAACGGGAAAGGAGGAAGACTTATGAACCTTGAAAAATACACACAGAACGTACAGAGCGCCATCATGGAGGCGCAGAACATCGCCATAGAAAATGGCAATCAGACCTTAGAAGTACCGCATCTGCATCTGGCTATGCTGCGCCAGCAGGACGGCCTGATCCCGCGCCTTCTGACTTATTTGGAAGCCGATCCGAAGCAGGTCGCCGCCGTCGTGGAGAACGAAGTAGCGCGTCTGCCGAAGGTCAGCGGCGCCGGCGCCGATAATCTTTACGCGGGCCGCAAATTCGCGGAGGTCCTGACGAAAGCGGAGAAAAAAGCGGCTGAGTTTAAGGATGAATACGTCAGCGTGGAACACGTCTATTTGGCTATGCTGGACGACCGCAGCCTGGCGGCCGGGGAGGCTTTCCGTCGCTTCGGTATCACGAAAGAAAAATTCCTGGACGCGCTCTCCAAGGTCCGCGGCAATCAGCGGGTCACCAGCCAGAATCCGGAAGATAATTACGACGCGCTCAGTAAATACGGCAGTGACCTCGTGGATATGGCGCGGCAGGGAAAGCTCGATCCGGTGATCGGCCGTGATGCCGAGATCCGCCATACCATTCAGATCCTCTCCCGGCGCACCAAGAACAACCCGGTGCTGATCGGGGAGCCGGGCGTTGGGAAAACGGCGGTCGTGGAAGGACTGGCGCAGCGGATCGTGAAGGGCGACGTTCCGGAAGGACTGAAAGATAAGACCATCTTCGCGCTGGACATGGGCGCGCTGATCGCCGGCGCGAAATTCCGCGGTGAATTCGAAGAACGTTTAAAAGCGGTCTTAAATGAGATCGAGAAATCAGAAGGGCGCATCATCCTCTTCATCGATGAGATCCATAACATCGTTGGCGCGGGACGGACGGAAGGTTCCATGGATGCCGGTAACCTGTTGAAGCCGAAGCTGGCGCGCGGGGAATTGCACTGCATCGGCGCCACGACACTGGATGAATACCGGAAATACATCGAAAAGGACGCGGCTTTGGAACGGCGGTTCCAGAAGGTCATGATCGATCAGCCGACCGTGGAAGATACGATCTCCATCCTGCGGGGACTGAAAGAACGCTTCGAGATCCATCACGGCGTCCGGATCACGGATAACGCTTTGATCGCTTGCGCGACGCTCTCCGACCGCTATATCAGCGACCGCTTCCTGCCGGATAAGGCCATCGACCTCATGGATGAAGCGGCGTCCCGTATCCGCACCGAGATCGACAGCCTGCCGGCGGAGCTCGATGAGATCTCGCGGAAGATCATGCAGTTGGAGATCGAGAAACAGGCGCTTTCCAAAGAGACCGATAAGGGTTCAATGGCGCGTCTGGCGACTTTGGAACGGGAACTCACCGAACTGAAGGATCAAAGCAACGTCATGCGGGCGCAGTGGGAAAATGAGAAGAAAGCCATTACTGAATCCAAGGCGACTAAGCAGGAAATCGAAAACGTCCGCCACCAGATGGAGGAAGCGGAACGGAATTATGACCTGAACCGGCTGGCGGAGCTGAAATATGGTACGCTTCCGGCCTTGGAAAAGAAACTCGAAGCCGAGAAGAAGGCTTTGGAAGAGGCAAAGGAAGACCGGCTGCTGAAAGAGGAAGTCGGGGAGGAAGAGATCGCTGAAGTCGTTTCCCAGTGGACCGGGATCCCGGTGGCCAAGCTGGTGGAGAGCGAACGGGAGAAGCTGCTAAAGCTGGCCGAGATCCTGCATAAGCGGGTCATCGGGCAGGAAGAAGGCGTGC
>JAFRYQ010000070.1 GCA_017437565.1 Bacillota bacterium | reverse complement strand
GACAAGTACTATCTGACGGATCACAGTTTCCGCTTCGCCCGGCTCGGCACAAAGAATATGGACTACGGCCGGGTGCTGGAGAACATCGTCGCCGTGGAACTGCTTCGGCGGGGTTATGAAGTGTATGTGGGTGTCCTGTATCAGAAGGAAATCGACTTCGTGGCAATTCGCCAGGGAGAAAGGCTGTATATCCAGGTTGCCAACGATATCTCATCCCCCGACACCTTCCGGCGGGAGATTGACCCGCTGCTGAGGATCCGCGATGCTTATCCCAAACTGCTGATCGTCCGGATATACCAGCCTGCCTGGCAGCACGAGGGCATCAGGATTATTGATGCCGCCGACTGGCTGGCGAACGCTATTCCCCAAAGTGAAGAATCGTGAGATTTTGGGGAACAGAGGGCGGATGGAATCGACAGCGTAGAGATGGACTGGTACGGAAAAGTATTGGTGGGCATAGGAAAATGATCGTGATATAATAATGGTAATGTAATCCACGGAAACCTTGACTGTGATTATCGATATCGGTAACGAAATGATAACAGGACGGGTTTAGGGCTGGATAATATGGAAATATCAAATAATCAGAAGGATAATAAGCAGGACAAGCCACATCGCTTTAGCAGAATTGCTTAAGCACGGTGGAGTGGGAGTGAATTGTCCTAAATAGCTTAAAGCAGCAGGCATTATACAGAGTGCCTGCTGCTTTTTTATCAACCCTGATATAAAAATGATAACGTCAGATCGTTTATTCGTCTTTCAGCCGCAGCAACAAGGCGGCGTTCACCGCTACGAATACAGAACCGCAGTTGTGCCACAACGCTCCGGTGACGGGGCTCAGGATGCCGAGCGCCGACAATACGACCGCCGCCAGGTTAATAATCAAGGACGCGATGATGTTGATATGCACTTTCTTCATAACCTTCTGCATGAGGTTGAATAAATAGGGCAGTCGCTTGATATCATCACTTACAAGAACCGCGTCTGCGGACTCCACCGCGATATCGGAGCCGATCCCACCCATGGCGATCCCGGCGTCGGCGCTTGTCAGGGCCAAGGCATCGTTGACGCCGTCTCCGATCATGCAGATCGGTTCTTCACTGCCGGCAAAGCCTTTTATGATGTTCATCTTCTCCTCGGGCAGAAGATTGGAACGGACATCCCGGATCCCCACGCTGTCCGCGATCGCAGTTGCGGCGTATTCATTGTCTTCGGTCAAAAGCATTGGCGTAATGCCCACAGATTGAAGCTTCTCGATCGTCGCTTTGGCATCCTCGCGCAGCGTATCCCGAAGGGCAATAAAGCCGATGAGCTGTTTGTCCGCCGCTATAAAAACGATGGTAGCTCCTTTGCTGAGTTCAGGAGCGCAGGCATCCGCGCAGGCACTGACGTCGATCCCCTGCGTCTGCATGAAGTCTGCTTTCCCGGCGAGTACTGTTTTACCGTCGATAAGGGCGGATACGCCTTGCCCGGCAATCACCTTGAAATCGTTGGCAGTTCCGTTTTCACTGCCGGTTTTTTCATACGCCGACCAAATGGCTTTGCCGAGAGGATACTCGGATTTCTGTTCTGTCAAAGCCGCCATGCGCAGAACATCAGGATCCGAATAACCTCCAGAGACGGCTACACTTGCCGTCACCTGGGGTTTGCCGTAAGTAAGGGTCCCGGTTTTGTCAAAAGCAACGCGCCGGATTTTCGAGAGCCGTTCCAGGGCGTTGCCGGAACGGACGATAATACCATATTTGGCCGCGTTTCCGATACCGGCAAGAACAGCCGTGGGCGTCGCCAGGATAAAAGCGCAGGGGCAGAAAACGACCAGCACCGTGACCGCTCTCATAAACTCGCCGGTTATGATCCATGTAAGGATCGCACAGGAAAGGGCAATCACGACCAGCCAGGTTGCCCAACGGTCAGCTGCTGTTACAATGGGGGCCTTGTTTTCTTCAGCCTCCTCCGCCAGCCGTACCATCCGCTGCAGGGAGCTGTCAGCACTGACGGAATCGGCCCGCATCGTAAAGGTGCCGAACTGGTTGATCGTACCGCTGGAGACGGTATCTCCCACGGCCTTGTCAACGGGAATACTTTCGCCGGTCATAACCGATTGGTCAATGGAGGTTTCTCCTTCCAGAATCGTGCCGTCTACCGGTACGATCTCTCCCGCAAGAACGCTGAGGATGTCGCCGACTTTGACTTCTTCCACCGGGAGTTCAACGGTCGCGCCATCTCGCGTCACACGCGCGGTCTGCGGGCTGATCTTTATGAGTTTTTCGATACCTTCCCTTGCTTTACCGGAGGTATAATCCTCCAGGAGCGAGCCGATCTGCATAATGAGCGCAACTTCACCGGCGGCAAAGAATTCTTTGGTAGCTACGGAAGCGATCAGCGCCAAGGTTACCAGCAGGTCTGCTTTGATGTCGTGTTCAAAGAGGACTCCTTTCAACGCGCCTACCAGAATCGGAATGCCGCACAGGATAATGGCAACCCAGGCGATATCGAAGGGGAAGACGTTTTTCAGCATTCCCGTGATACTTAACACCAGCGATATTCCGGAAGTTACGGCGCAGACCAATGTTACCTTCGGCTCATTTTCAAGCCAGTTCCTTATCATGAAAATATCCTCCTTGACAAGCCACGCTGCAATCGATACAATCAATTCGATAATGAACAAATTGTTCGCTTATGATTTTAGTGTCCGGTGAGACTCGTTTCAAGAAACAATACGGTTCAGAAGTACGTTACGGAACATTTCGTCTTAATTGTCCGGGAGGTTGTGATGGATCGACGTCAGAAAAAAACAAGGAAGGCCGTGTTTGAAGCCTTCACGGGTCTTCTCGAGAAAAAGACGTATTCGAATATATCGGTTCAAGAGATCATAGATGCGGCGAATATCGGCCGCAGCACATTTTACGCCCATTTCGAGACGAAAGATGAGTTGCTTCGTGCTCTATGTACGGAAATATTCGAGCATGTCTTCTCCGATGATCTGCACAAGGAAGATACGCATGATTTTTCATCGAAGAAAAAAGATATCGTGGGTGAGATCACACATATTTTGTATCATTTGAATGACAGTCGCCCCTATATCAAAAGCATCCTCTCCTGCGAAAGCGGGGAAATGTTTATGCAATACTTTAAGGAATACCTGGGGCAGCTGTTTTCGGGGGAACTTGAGAAGCATAGCGCCGATGTGCCGCAGGAATATATGCTTAATCACATGGTTTGCGATTTTGCGGAGACCGTGCGCTGGTGGATGAAGCATGAGCAGTATTCCGCGGAAGATATCAGCCGCTTCTTCTTTTCCACAACGCCCTTTTAGGGGGGTTATGAATACTGTTGGCAGTTTCCGGTTATCGCTATTACCGGTCCCGGACAAAGCAGGCTTATTACCAGACGACGCAAAAGGAGCGCTTTCTATGACTGAGTATGAGCAGGAGATCGAATTGATCAAGGAGATGGGGCTTAAATCAAGCCCGCTGCGTTTGGAATACGAGGAAAAAGTGCATGCTTTAAGGAATCTGCCGGAAAATCTTAAGGCAAAAGGTTATTCCGAGGAGCAGATCGCGCGTATAATGTATGGAGAACGAAGGGAACTCGGGCGCAGATATAAGGAGGCGGCGCCGCCGCTGTTCCGCGCGTACATCTATGCTGCCACCGCGGCAAAGTATGGCGATCCGCTTGGGCCTACATACGAGATGCTGAGAGAAAAGAAGACTTGCAGGCAGATCATAGAGTCTGCATCCAGACCAATCGAGGATTTGGATGACCGGCTCACCTTGAATGGATTTAAGCAGTGGTATAAGGCGTATAAGAATCAACAGGCTCGATGATCGCGCGAAGTGGCAACAGACGGATAGGGCGCGGATCCGGAAGCGATCCTGCGCGGCTCCGGCGTAAAAGAGCGGCAAAGCTGATATAAGAGGAGGTTGCAAATGGACAGCAAGGGCATTGGCTTATGGATCGGCTTCATCGTGATCTGTGCCATTATTTATCTGGTCTCTCGCCGGATGAAAAAGCAGATCGAAACGAAGGGAATCGAAACCACCGGGGTGATCTCACGTATCACGGATGCCGGGACGCAGGATGAAGTGGACCTTCAGTACTATGTACGTTTCCGCGCACAGGACGGCGAAGAAATCGAAGGGATACTGTCAAATCCCCGGCAGGACCTCGCCGAAGGCCAGACGGTGCGCGTTAAATACCATCCGAAATATAAAACAAATGTCCGCTTGATCGGATAAAATCGACGCATGATGGAAAAGCGGAGGTGCGAATTGATCCTTTTTATTAATGCGTGTGTAAGAAGCGGTTCCCGGACCAAAAGACTGGCCGACCGGGTGTTAGCCAAAATGACGGGACAGGTCCGGGAAGTTCGCCTGATCGACTTGGCCTTTCCGGCTGTGGACGATGCCTTTTTGGAGAAGCGGGACCGGCTAGTCCGGGAAGAGGCGTTTGACGACCCGCTATTCGCGCTGGCGCGGCAGTTTTCGCAGGCGGATGAAATCGTGATCGCCGCCCCGTTCTGGGATCTTTCTTTCCCGGCGTCGCTGAAGCAGTACTTGGAGCAGATCAATATCCCCGGTATCACCTTCCGCTATACGCCTGCGGGCGTACCGGAAGGACTGTGCCGTGCCCACAGCCTGACCTATGTCACGACAGCAGGCGGCTTCTTTGTCCCGGAAGAATACGGTTTCGGCTATGTGGAAGCTTTGGCGCGGAACTACTACGGCATCCCCGACGTCAGATATATCCAAGCAGCCGGTCTGGATATCGAGGGCGCGGATCCGGAAGCGATCCTGCGCGAAGCCGGCGTATAAGAACGTTAACGGCGACGCCGGATTCCGCCGGTAGCAGGTTGAAACGAAGGGAAAATGAGCGATGCTGACCATTACGAGAGAACAGGCCAGGCAGTTCATCCTGGCTAAACAAGGGCTGCTCGGTGCTTACCGCTTCCACGGAAAAGACGGCGCCTACGCCTATATCCGCCAGGCCGGCTGTATTCAGTTCGACCCGGTCGACGTCTGCGGGAAGAACGCGGAGCTCACCCTGCAGGCCCGGGTAAAAGGGTTTAAAAAGGCGATGCTGCAGGAGCTTCTGTATACGGACCGGAAGCTGGTGGACTATCCCGATAAGGAATTATCGATCTGGCCGGTAGAAGACTGGCCTTATTTCGCTTCCTACCGGGAGCGCAGCCGCGCGTCCGGGACCACGTTCGCGGGGCTGGCGGCATTGGAAGCGGAGGCCGTCGCTTATATCAAAGAGCACGGCCCGGTCAGCAGCGACAGCCTGCCCATCCCCGGTAAGATCTTCTGGCACTCTTCCCTGCATTGGAGCGGGAACTGGCATAAGGATTCCGCGGCGGCGCGCTCGGTCCTGGAGCAGCTCTATACGGACGGCGTGCTGATCATCCATCATAAAAAAGGAAGCAGAAAGTACTACGATCTGGCTGAAAAACACCTGCCGGCCGCTTTGCTTGCGGCAGAGGACCCCTGCCCGGATGAAGAGGCGTTCAGGGCTTGGCGGGTCCGGCGCCGCATTGGCGCGGTGGGCCTGCTTTGGGATAAGAACAGCCCCGCGTTTCTGGGGATCAGGATGAACGCGGAGCAGCGGCAAAAAGCCCTGGCGGCGCTGGCTGTCACGGGTCAGATCTGCCTGGTCCGGGTAGCGGGGATCAAAGCGCCTTTCTATTACGGCTCCGAGGATGAAGCGCTGTTGCAGGAGGTTCTGGCCAGCCGCAGCGACTGCCGGCCGCGCCTGTCCTTTCTGGCTCCCTTGGATCCGCTGCTGTGGGATAAAGCTTTGGTAACGGCCCTGTGGGATTTCCGCTATTCCTGGGAGATCTATACGCCCGCGGTCAAGCGCAAATACGGCTATTATACCTTGCCGGTCCTCTTCGGAGACCGTTTTGTCGGCCGTATCGAAGCGGTGCCGGACCGCCGGGAAGGGATCCTGTGCGTGAAGGGGCTTTGGTGGGAGCCGTCGGTCCGCCAGACCAAAAAACTGGATCAGGCCTTGGCGCGGGCTTTACGGGACTTCGCGAAATTTAATGACTGCCGGAGCGTCGCGATGCTGTCGCGTGATACCGGGAGACCGGAGGGATGATCGCCATGGCTAAGGGTGGGCCACTGATCCTGATGAACCACTCCGCGTCCATCTGTGAAAAGACAGGCTTACGCCTGACTGCAGGGCTACGCGCGCGGATAAGCGCGCTCCACTCCGCTATCGGTAAGGAGGATGAAGAAAGTGTGTAAGATAACCTATTTCCTGATCAGGACCTGTCCGTATTGTATCCACGCCAACCGGGCGATCGTAGAACTCCGGGAAGAGAACGCGGCGTACCGGGAGCTTGAGATCGAGAAGGTCTATGAAGAGGACAGTCCCGACGTGATCGCCCATTACGACTATTATTACGTGCCCTGCATGTTCCTCGGCGATGAAAAGATCTATGAAGCCGACCCGGCCCAGAATTACGCGGACATTAAAGCTTCCGTGAAGCGCGTCTTCGACCTGGCGCTGCAGACCGGGAAAGACTGAACGATCCTTCCCCTGTGTTCATCAGAAGTTTTTATCTATGCCGGTAAACCGCAACGGAATGCGGCTAGTAGGATAGCTTTTCGTTGAGATATGTTATAATAATATTCAATCAATTCTATCCCCAATAGGGAGGATCATAGTTATGAAACCCGGAAATAATCACGCTGTGAAAAGCGCGTTCCGTCATATTCTCATAGCGGCCCTGATCGCGGCGCTGCTGCTCTCATTCCCGTATCCGGGAACGGGGATCGGCAGCCGGGATGTTTACGCGGAAGAAACAGGACCGGCGCTGACCTCGCTGACGATAAAAGGTACGGATGGGGAAAAGACGGTGGTCACGGACTTTTCCGCGGATGATACATCCGGGTGGACCGTGTCCGGAGACCGGGCTTCCGGTTGGAAATACGACGCCGCGCAGGGGTATCTGGTCCTCTCGGGCGGGGAGAACGGTATCGCGCTCGGCAGGATCTCCGCCAAAGGCGATCTGACGATCGCCACCGCCGGGGTAGTCTCGGTCGATCAGATCTCCGTTGACGGCAAGCTCACGATCATCGGGGCCGGCCTCGTGGTATGCGACGCGATCGGCGCCACGGGCGGGGTCTATTGTGATACGGCATCTTTCTTCCTGAAAGATGAGGATGATACTTACTATCTGCGAACCGCGGCAGCGGTCCTGGATGAGAACGCGGTGCTGCCGGGCGGGAAAGACTACGCGGTCCCGGGCGGCACGTCGCTGACGCTGGCGGTGACGATGGAAGAGTCCGGGGCTTTTACAACGGCGCAGCTGACCGTTCCGGAAAGCAGCACGTTGCGGATCTGTAAAGACGGGGCTTTGACCATCGGGGCGGAGAAGGTCGTCGTGACCACAGTGCTCGGGGACGAGACCCGCTTTGCGCTTTGTTCGCTGCAGGCAAACGGAAGTCTGACGGTGGAAGAAGGCGCTCGTGTGAGCAATGCCGGCAAGATCTATGTGCGCGGAAGCGTAAGCGACGCGGCGCCCATCGATTGCGGCACCGGGGAAGGACAAGGATATCTCTATTTAGACGCGGCGGCGACGATCGGCTCGCTGCAGGCGAAGGACGCGGTGATCGGCCTGGGCGGCAGCGCGGATAGGGTCAGCGTTGGTTCCCTGACGCTTGACGGGACCTGCATCATCGGCAGCGAAGGCACCGGAAAGAATCTGACTATCGGGAGCCTTGACGCCCAAAACGCCGACGTGACCTTCAGCTTTGCCTACGGGATCCGCGAAGTGACGATCGACGGGCCCGCCGCGTTCCGTTCTCTGAAATTGGCGTCCTATCTGTTGCGTGCGGCCCAGGTCTCCTGCACGGACAGCCTGAAGCTCGATTGCGGCTATATCGAAACGCCCGGAAGCTGTACGGTCAGCGGCAGCGCGGTCTGTGACTCCTTTGGCAGCGTTCCGGAGCACTGCGGGTTTATCAACGCCGGGCAAAGCGTTCCCATAGACACGGAAGAAGAGGGCATTCCTTTTACCCTGACGATAGCCAGTGCCAACGCTTCCTGTGAAAGCATCTATAACGAGCTGCACGAAGGCCTTTCCGGCCTCCAACGGGAGTATACCGATGCCTATCTCGTGACCGCGCCGGAAACGTTCAACTGGGATACGCTCTGGGCATTGATCGATTTCTCGACGATCCCGGAGGAGGAGTTGCTGGGAAATATCATTTATTACACCTATGATTTCGATGAACTGAAAGTGTACGACGCCTTCCTGATCCATGTTTTGGAAGGGGACGCGCAGAAGACCCTTGTCGTGGAACGGAACGGATACGCGGATGTTACGGCAGATCAGGTCCTGGGGATCGATGCCCTGCTGGCTCACGTAGAACTAGATGCGCAGGCGGGGAGCACGACGATTTCCGGCGCGTCAGCGGTGACGGGCAGCGGTATTCTGGGTGGCGCGTCGAGCGGGACCTTGCTGGGAACCTCCGGGTCTTCCCGGATCCTGGCGGGCGGCACGGTCCTGGAAGACGACGACCCGGATGATAATGGGGACGACCCGGACGACAATGGGGATGACCCGGACGACAACGGGGACGACCCGGACGACAATGGGGACGACCCGGACGACAACGGCGACGACCCGGACGACAACGGCGATGACCCGGACGATAATGGCGATGACCCGGACGACAATGGGGACGACCCGGATGACAACGGGGACGACCCGGACGACAACGGGGACGACCCGGACGATAACGGCGACGATCCCGACGATAACGGGGACACGCCAGATGATAACGGGGACGACCCGGACGATAACGGGGACGACCCGGATGACAACGGGGATGACCCGGACGATAATGGCGATGACCCGGACGACAACGACGACGATCCCGACGATAACGGGGACACGCCAGACGATAACGGGGACACGCCGGACGATAACGACAACACGCCGGATGATAACGGCAATACCCCGGATGAAGAGAAGGGCAACTCCGACCAGGGCGGTTCCGATAAGGGATCGGCCCAGACGGATCCGCAAAAGGAGACGCCCGGATCTTTCGAAACGGCCGGCAATACCGAAACGACGGCTTCCGACCCGGTCAAAAAGGCTGATAAGCCGGGCACGGATAAAAATAAAACCTCGGCTGGCAGTCCTGAGAAACAGAAAGAAACAGAAGCAAGCGCACCGGAAAAAGATACTCCTGCCGCGGGAGAAGCGGCAGCGGAACCCACAGTTCCGGAAAAGCTGGAGGACGTTCCGGCGAAGGACGGTATTCCCGTGGCCATTCCGGCGGCAGCCGGCCTTGGCCTGCTGGCTGTGCTCCTGTTCTTCCTGAAACGTGGGAAGAAGAAAGAAGACTGACATGTACGATTATGATTTCTGTATCTGCTGCTGCAGCCGGGACCGGATTGTGGCGGAGGAACTTGCAGCCAGTCTAAAACGGTTTAAAGTTCCGGAGAAGGTATCCCTGCCGGATCCGGAACTGGATTACCGGCGTATTCTGCCTGATTATGAGAGCGAATGCTTTGATGATGAGAAAAAAGAGGCGCTGAAACGATGCCGGCGGCTGATCATGGTCTGCACCCCCGCGACCAGGGACAGCCGGGCGGTTCTGGAGCGCCTTCTTTATTTTGAAGAGATCCGGGCTACCGAAGCGATCATCCCGGTGCTGGCGGAAGGAGAGCCTGCCGACGCTTTTCCGCCGTTCTTCATCCGGGAGAAGAGAGTGCGTCATATCCTGCCCGATATGAGCGTGGAAGAACGGACGGAAACGGTCGAGCCGGTGGCTGCCGACCTGCGCGGGGAGACGCCCCGGCGGCAAAAGGAACTCCTGCGCTACGAGACCATCCGCATCGTCGCGACTCTGCTGGAGTTGGCGCCGGATATGCTGGTGCGGCGCCACGAGGCACGGCACCGCCGCAGAACAGCGCTCCTGGCAGCGGCGGTCTGCGCGATCCTGCTGATCGTGAGCGGCCTCTTTGCCCGGTACGGGCTCGCCGCCTATCACGCGGCGGTCATTTCCGAGAAACAGACTGCCGAGACCGTGGCGGTGACAGACCGCCTGTTTTACGAACTGCCGGAGACCTTCGCGGACGATCCGCAGGCGCTGGCCAGCGTGCAGGAGGCGATCAACGAGGCGCAGGCGGCGCTGGATGAACTGGGCCTTTCCGGCCTTCCTTCCGATGACGGGGAGGAGGGTGAGTGATGGCTGGGTTCCAGTACGACGCCTTTCTAAGCTATCGCCACAAACCGCTGGACGGGGACGTGACACAGAGGGTCCTGCGCTTTCTGGAAGGCTACCGCCTGCCCGGCAGCCTGCGGGAAAAAGGCGGCCGGGGCATCCAAAGGGTCTTCCGGGATACGGAAGAGCTGCCGGTCAGCCGCATCCTCAGCAATACGATCGAAAACGCGCTGCAAAGCGCCCGCTGCCTCGTCGTCATCTGTTCGCCGGCGACGCCGGAATCGGAATGGGTGGACCGGGAAGTGGCGACTTTCATCGAGCTGGGAAAAGCGGAGTCCGTCTATCCGCTCCTGATCGACGGGACTCCGGAGGAATCCTTCCCGCCTTCCCTGAAACAGATTCCGGGCGTGGAACAAAGAATCATGGACGCGCGGACAGAGGAGAAGACCGCGCCGGCAATCATGAAACGCGCTTCTTCCGCCCTGCTCCGCGTGGTCGCGCGCGTGGCGGGATGCGCCGAGGAGGATCTGCGAAGAGCGGAGCATCTGCGGCGGCGGAAGACCGTCCTGCTCACCGCGGGCATCGCGGCGGCACTGTTTCTAGTCGTGGCCGCAGTGTGTGGCAGCCTTTGGCAGCAAGCCGAGCGGTATAAACAGATCACCGCGAACGAGCAGCAGGCCGCTATGGAAGTGCTGTCCCGGCTGACCTACGGGCTGCCGGACCGACTGGCGGAACAACCGGGTCTTTATCCGCAGGTCGCGGAGATCCTGTCAGACAACGCCGCGCAGATCCAACGCATCCTGGAGCTGACGCCGGAAGCGGACAAAGCCCGGGTCGGGATCGCGGAGAATAAGGAGAAGCTTGCTACGGCTCTGCTGAAACTGGGCCGTCATGAAGAGGCGGAAGCTGCCGAAAAAGAGGCGTTGGAGATTTATGAAGCTTTGTCCGCCACGAACTACCTGGGCAGCCGCCTGGCTCTGGCTTCCGCGCGGAATAACCTGGGCCGGATCCTAACGGCGAAAGGCGCCTTTGAGGAAGCGGACGCTCTCTATCAGACCGCGGCAGAGGAGGCCGGAGATGAAGACCCGGCACTGCGCGCGGCCATCCTGGGAAATCTGGGCCGTAACCTGGTCCTCCTGGGCCGGAATGACGAGGCTGTCAAGACGTTAGAAGAATGCCGGGAGCTTTTGCAGACCGCTAAGAACGGGGAGACGGCGGCGGAGGACGGCGGGCCGGCCGCGGAAGCTGCTTTGACGCTGACGGAAGCCATGTGCGACCTGAATCTGGGCCTGGCCAATTTGCAGACGGGCGAATATCAGGAGGCGGAAGCGCTGCTGCGCGATGCGGTCAGCCTCTATGACGAGGTCGTGGCCGCCTATGGTTCGCGGACGGATCTCACCGACGCGCTCCATGCCCATGCGGCTCTGGGTGACTGTCTGACGAGACAGGGACGGGAAGAAGAGGCGGAAGCGGTCTACGCGGCCGCGATGGACCAGGCGGAACGGCTGGCAGAAGACCGTACCGATCAGGACGCGCAAGTGATCCTGGGAGAGCTTTACAACAATTACGCGCTCTGTCTGAACCAACAGGGGCGTTTTGCGGAAGCGGAGGAATGGTACCGGCGCAGCGCGGAGATCCGGGAAGCGTTTTATGAGGCGATCGCGACGCCGCAGGCTGCGGCGGACTTGGCGCAAGCCTATTACAACCTGGCGGAGAACGCCTTCAAACTCGGTCATTACGGGAATACCGCGGACTTTTTCCGAGCCTGTCTGGACCTGCAGGGACCGGTCGCGGCGGAGCTGGGGGACTATCAGCTGGGAGAGTATCTGGCGCGGCTGGCCTATTATGAGATCATCGTCGAACGGGATTACGGGGCCGCGGCGAAAGCGGCGCTTCAGGCATACGAGATCCAGCCGGATTCCGCTTTCGTCCTGTATAATCTGGGATACGCGCTCCTGATGGACGGACGGGAAGAAGACGGTGACCTCGTTTTCCGGGCTTTGGCATCTTTGGGAGAGGGAGCGGTGCAGACGGTCCGCCTGGACTTCGCGGCGATGGAAAAAGCCGGCATCTATTCCCCGCACATGCCGGACGTGCTGACGATGATGGAGGAGGCGGCTGGGTGAGACAGCAACCCGCGGCTGGTGACGAAGGAAGACTATCTGAAGGTATTACGGATGGCCTACGAGGCAGAATGAGCGGCAGCGCTGTCGCCGTGGAACGAAAGGGGCAGGTGAAATGATCATAAAAGGAGCGTTTAACTGCGATTACGAGACCAAGGTGATGACCCCGGGCATGCGGGAATTCATGGAACGCATGAATTTTAAGGCCGGGCTGATCGGCATGAAGGACAGTTCCTTCGGCAGCAATACCCTGGCGATGGCCCGCTACTGCGGCGAGAAGATTCTGGCCGAGAAGGCCAAGTGGGGAGAAAAGCTGAAGGCTCCGAAGAAAGTGGAGAAAGACCGGATGGCGCCGACTTCCATCGCTTTTACCGGCGATATCGGCTTTGATAAATATATGGAAGGCCGCTGGCAGGATGAGAACCTGCTCGACGAGGACCTGATGCGTTTCTTCCGCGGCGCGGAGCACGTCGCCGCCAACGTAGAAGGCGCGCTCATCATCCCCCATCAGGATGGCGCCAGGAGCCAGTTCTTCCACAGCATGGATCCGGCTGCCGCCATGTTCCTCGGGAGGATCGGGGCAGATATCTGGTGCATTGGCAATAATCACACCATGGATGCCGGCCAGAGCGGCGTGGAAAACACACTGGCCATCGCTTCCGCCTTCGGCGCCCGCACGCTCGGGGCCGGCCTGAACGTGGACGGGGCATCGGCGCCGGTCTATCTCGAGGAAGCCGGCGGCATCGGCCTTTTCGGCGTCGCGTATATGACGGAGTGCGTTCCGGCAACGGCTACGGACCCCGGCGTGTTCCGTTGGGATGACTTAGCCCTGATCGAATGCCGCATCCGGGAGATCAAAGCCCGCTGCCGCTGGTGCGTCATCGTCGCCCACGGCGGGGAGGAGTTCACCTGCATGCCGAATCCCTACACCCGGGACCGCTATAAGAAATATCTGGAGTTGGGGGCGGACGTTGTAGTGGCCCATCACCCCCACGTGCCCAATAATTATGAAGTCTTCCCGGACGGGAAGATGATCTTTTATTCACTGGGCAATTTCATCTTTGATACCGACTATCAGCGCTCCCACGCCTATACCGACCGGGCGGTACTGCTAAAGTTGCTGTTCACGCCGGAGAAGCTGGACTTTGAAGCCGTCGGCATCCGCATCGTCCGCGGGGAAGAACGCGTCGTGAAAGCCGAACTTCCGGACATCTTTACCGACGTGCGGGAAGCGGATTATGAGCTGCTGGCGCCGCTGGCGGCGAAAGCCCATCTCGCCGAGGACCGGCGCAAGATGATCTACTGGAAGCCGGAGATCTTCGCCAACGCGACTGAAGAAGTCTGGCACGACTATTTCTTCGGCACGGAAACCGACGGCTATGATAAGGGGGCACATATGGATCTGTCCCTCATCGTACCTCTGGCGGAAGAGGCCGAGCGGGGAGCCTGGAAGCAGTGTCAACTGGAAAAGGTGAAGGACTATATCCTGAAGCTGCTGTAACGGAGGCGCGGAAGCGATGGATCTTCTGATTGCATTTCTGATCTTCATCGGCGCGATGGTGGGGAGCCTGACGCTCGGCCTGCCCTCGGCTTTGGCGATCGCCGTCGGCCTCCTGGCTTTTACCGGGGTCGCCTTGCACCGTGGTTACCGGCTTGCCGGGCTGGTCCCGGAGGCCTTGGACGCGGTCAAAAGCGCGCGGGGCGTTGTTTTCGTGATGGCGATCATCGGCCTCCTGACCGGGATCTGGCGCCTTTCCGGTACCATCACGGTTTTCGTGTATTATGGGGTCTCGGGGCTCACTCCGGGCCTGTTCCTGCTTCTCGCTTTTTTGCTCGCGGCACTGCTCTCCTACACGCTCGGCACGTCCTTTGGGGTCACCGCCACGCTGGGCGTGATCTTTATGGCCATCGCCCGGGCCGGGGCTGTCGACCCTTTGATCGCGGGCGGGGTGCTGATGAGCGGCGCTTTCTTCGGAGACCGGGCGTCACCGGTCTCGTCCAGCGCCAATCTGGTGGCCGCGGTGACCGGGACCGAGATCCTGCGCAACGTGCGCCTCATGATGAAGACGGGCGCCGTACCCTTCCTGATTACCGTTTTGGTCTACGGCCTGCTTTCGGTCCGTAATCCCCTCAACCATCTGGATACCGGGATCCTCGCCGCCATCCAGGCAGAATACGGGCTTTCGCTCTGGTGTTTCCTGCCGGCCGCTTTGATGTTGGTCTTGCCGCTTCTGAAGATTCCGGTGATCCGGGCGATGATCGTCAGCATCGTCGCGAGCGGCGCGGTGGCGGTCTTCGTTCAGGGCGAACCCCTCGCGGAGATCCTGAAGGTTATGCTCCTCGGTTACCACCGGAAAAGCGCGGCGCTGGGAACGATCCTGGACGGTGGCGGGCTTCTGTCCATGTCCAACGTGATCGTGGTCCTGATCCTTTCCGCGATGTATTCCGGTATTTTCAAGAAGACCGGCATGCTGAAGGGCGTTCAGGGGAAGCTCAGCGGTCTGGCGGCGCGGATCGGCCGGTTCCCGGCGACGGCACTCGTCGGCCTCGGCGTCGGCATGGTCTTTTGCAACCAGACCATCGCCATCCTGATGACGCGCGATTTCATGGAAAGTGTCTATACGGAAGCCGGGGCGGAGCGGGAAGAACTGGCCATTGACATGGAGAATTCGGTCGTCTTGCTAGCCTGCCTCGTGCCCTGGGGGATCGGCTGCAGCGTGCCTTTGCAGTTCCTGGGGGTCAGCGCGGCGGCGCTACCCTATGCGGTCTTCATGTACGCCGTTCCGCTTACCTATCTGTTCTTAAAGAAAAAGAAACGGCCAGGCGGTGCCACGGCTGGGGAATAAGCAGAATAAGACTTGCAAATACCCTGTTCTGGTTTATAGAATAGCAGGTGAGAAAGGAGGTTCCTCCATGATTAATGAACAAACGACGCTATTTGACGGCCAGCGGTTCGAGCCGCTGGCGGCGCGCCTGCGGCCGGAAACGCTGGATGAGATCGTCGGCCAGCAACACCTGCTGGGACCGGGGAAGATCCTGCGGCGCATCATTGAACAGGACCAGGTGTCTTCCATGATCTTCTGGGGCCCGCCGGGCGTCGGCAAGACCACCATCGCCCAGGTGATCGCCAATCAGACCAAGGCGAATTTCATCAATTTCTCCGCCGTGACCTCCGGGATCAAGGAGATCCGGACCGTCATGCAGCAGGCGGAAGAAAGCCGCCGTTTCGGCGGTAAGACCATCGTCTTCGTCGACGAGATCCACCGGTTCAATAAGGCGCAGCAGGACGCCTTTCTTCCTTTTGTAGAGAAGGGCAGCATCATCCTGATCGGCGCGACGACGGAGAATCCTTCCTTTGAGGTGAACGGGGCGCTGCTTTCCCGCTGCCGGGTCTTTGTGCTGAAGGCTTTGACGGAAGAGGAGATCGAGAAACTCCTGCGGCGGGCGATCACCAGTCCGAAAGGTTTTGGGAAGCAGGATGTGCGCATCGCGGACGACGTTTTACATACCATCGCCGCTTTTGCCAACGGCGATGCCCGCACGGCGCTCTCCACGCTGGAGATGGCAGTCCTGAACGGGGAGCAGGAGAGCGATGGCGATGGCGAGGTGACGACGGTCACCATGGACGTCGTCGAACAGTGCACCTCCCGGAAGTCCCTGCTTTACGATAAGGATGGGGAAGAGCATTACAACCTCATCTCGGCGCTTCATAAATCGATGCGCAATTCCGACCCGGACGCGGCCGTCTACTGGCTGGCGCGCATGCTGGAGGCGGGCGAGGATCCACTCTATGTGGCGCGGCGCGTGACGCGCTTTGCCAGTGAAGACGTGGGCCTGGCTGACCCGCGGGCACTGGAGATCGCCGTCGCCGCCTATCAGGCCTGCCATTACATCGGCATGCCGGAGTGCAGCGTGCATCTCACGGAAGCCGTCGTCTATCTCTCGCTGGCACCGAAATCGAACAGCCTCTACGTGGCTTACGAGACCGCCAAGAAGGACGCTTTGACGCAACTGGCCGATCCCGTGCCGCTCCATATCCGCAACGCCGTAACCAAGCTCATGAAGGACATCGGCTACGGCGAGGGTTACCAGTACGCGCACGACACGGAAGAGAAGCTGACCGATATGCAGTGCCTGCCGGACTCTTTACTCGGCAAGACTTATTACCAGCCGACCCGGCAGGGCCTGGAGAACCGGTTTAAGGAACGGCTGGAGCAGATCAAAGCCTGGAAGGCGAAGCGGTCCGGGAAGGAGTAAGGGCGCTATCTTCCGGCTTGTTGACTGTAACGCGCCGGGAAACAACATCAGAGGATTTCAAGGCAGGACTGAGTTTTTCTCGGTCCTGTTTGCTGTCGGCGGATAAGGTCTGCTGAAATAAAAACCTAAATATTTTTTTCAAATCGTAAATCCTGCTGCCGCTCCGCGTCGTCTGATAAGCGTAACCAAAGAAAAGAAAGTCAGTAAGCGGAGGTAAAGAAAATGTTCGCACAAAAGGAAAACGGGCAGAAGGAAATGCAAAACGAAATGAAGAGGAACAAAGGGATCGCCAGGATCCTGATTCTGACGGTCATGCTTTGCCTGGCATGGGCGCTGTCGCCGTTGGGGACGGCAGAGAGCTTCGCGGCGGCGAATTACGAGAGTGAAGTGAACAATACGGTCAGCAGGGCGAACGCCATCACGACCGGCCGGGAATATACCGGGGCTATCAATCTGAAAGAAGATGTAGATTTTTACCGTTTTAAATTGGCAAAGGACGGCATGATCTTCCTTTCCTTCCGCCACCAGCTGGTGAGCGGCAGCGGCCAGTGCTGGCAGTTGACCCTGCTCGGGACGGATCAGAAGACGGAAATTTACCGGAAAACGTTCCAAGCGGGAGAAGACCTCGCGGAGAAGACGGCCGAGATCGGCCTCCCGGCTGGTACTTATTTCCTGAAGGTCGCACCGGAGTGGAGTTGGAATGAAGAGCTGATCGGCAAACGCTATCAGTTCCAGGTGAATTATAAGCAGTCTTCCGCCTGGGAGAAGGAAGGAAACGACAGCTTCGGGACGGCGACCGAGCTCAAACCCGGCATCACCTTCTCCGGTTCCTGCATGGAAAGGCCGCAGGCGCAGGATGAGGACTATTACCGGTTCACGCTGAAGACGGCAGGTCATTATGCCCTCGCCTTCACGCGCGGAACAGGTACCAATGCCAGATGGCAGATCGAGATTCTGGATAGAGATAAGAAGACGGTGCTTACAGAGAAGAATATCTATGAAGATGATGGCGATACAAGGGTGATTTTTCCGGAACTGGGACTGCCGGCCGGCACCTTCTATATCCACGTCAACGGCTCGGTCATGCATAACGATAATAACGACGTCACTTATAAGCTGGTCCTGAAGGGCGGCGCTTCCGCCACCTGGGAGCAAGAGCTGAACGAGACGGTCGGCAAGGCCAACGCCGTGAAAGTGGATACGGCCTATACCGGCACCTTCCGGACCTCCAACGATAGCGACTGCTATAAATTCACCCTGGGCAGGAAAGCGGCGGTCTCCATTACCTTCTGGAATTCCGGCAGCAGCAGTCTGCGGAACGTGCAGCTCCTGAACCGCGACCAGAAGACCGTGCTCCTGGATCGCAACGTGGGGGAAGGGACCTCGAAAGAGACGACGGAACGCGTCAGCCTCGCCGCCGGCACCTATTACGTTAAGGTCACGCACGATATTTACTGGAATGGAGAGGAGAGCAACCAATACCGGATCCGCGTCAACACGAAAGCCGACGTGGCGGAGGCGCAGGTCTCCGGCCTCGTGAACAAAGCCTATACCGGAAAAGCGCTGACCCAGAAGCCGGTCGTCGTGATCGACGGAACGACGTTGCAAGAAGGAACGGATTACGTCCTTTCCTATCAGAACAACGTGGAACCGGGTACGGCGACGGTGACCATCGCCGGCAAGGGCAGCTATAACGGTTCCATCAGCCGTAAATTCAAGATCACCAATTCCTACGTCCGCCTGGCCGGTGCCAACTGCTACGAAACGGCCTATGAGATCGCCAACCGGCTGAAGAAGGAACTCGGCGTGCTGCAGTTCGCAAACATCTGCGTCGCCGATGGACGGAACTATCCAGACGCGCTGGCCGGAGCCTATCTGGCGAAGGTGAAACACGCGCCGATCCTGGTCACCAACGATGCCGAGATGGCGACGACGGCCCTCTACATCCGCAAGAACCTGAAGAAGGGCGGCACGGTCTATATCCTGGGCGGCACCGGTTCGGTCTCCGGGGCGATGGAGAAACAGCTTTCCGGCATTAAGGTCAAACGCTTAGGAGGCGCCAACCGTTACGAGACGAACCTCCTGATCCTGAAGGAAGCCAAGGTCACCACGCAGGACTTCATCGTGACGACCGGCACCGATTACCGCGACGCGCTCTCCGCTTCCGCGACCGGAAGACCGGTACTGCTGGTGGTGGGGAAAGGTCTGACCGCTTCCCAGAAAGAATATCTGCTGAACGTGCAGTCCCTGAACTACGACCTGGTCGGCGGCACCGACGTGATCGACGCCGGCGTGGAGAAAGACCTGCGCATCTTCGGCAATACCGCCCGCATCAGCGGTTCCACCTACTATCAGCGTTCGGTGAATATCGCCAGGAAATACTTCCCGGGGGAGCAGCATCATATCAATCTGGCCGGCGGCGAGAACTACGCCGACGCGCTCTGCGGCGGCCCGCTGGCTACAGCCCAGGGCGGCCCGCTCATCCTCGCCACTGACACGGCCTCCGTGGTCAGCGCGGCTAAGAGCTATGCCGTGACCAAGAAGGCCTACGGGGCGACCGTCTTCGGCGGCGCCGTCTGGGTCAGCGACCAGGCCGCGAAGACCGTCATGAGCCTGAACTGATCCCGGTTGGCGAGACGAGAGGGAAACGAGAGAAGAAAAGTATTTTACGGGAAGTGCGTTCGTGAGAGCGCACTTTTTGATATACTGTTTGAAAAAAGAAAGAGTTTTATTCTTTGCGGATAAATCCTGCCGCCGTTTTCCTTCGTCTAATCAGTGAGAAGGGAGGGTGGCTTATGAAAGAACGAGAATGGACCTGGCTCTTCACCTATCTGATGGAACATCAGAAACTGGATCCGGCGGTGGCCGAGCGGCTCCTGAAACGGATCCTGCAACGATTGGCGGAGAAGAAAGAAAGGGAAACCAATGGAGATTAATTTAAAAATGATTGCAGACGCGAAGGCCGGTAATGAAGAGGCGCTGACGGAGCTCTACCGGGGCAGCTATAACCAGGCCTATAATACCGTACGGTTCCTGGTGAAGGACGAGGACGCCGCGCAGGACATCCTGCAGGACAGCTATATCAAAGCCTTCGCCAGCCTCAACCAGCTGGAGGAAGCCGGGAGTTTCCTGCCCTGGCTGAAGCAGATCGCCCGCAATAAAGCCCTGGATCATCTGAAAAAGCGGCGGGACCTCAGCTTTACGGACCTCACGGCGGAGGACGCGGACGGCGAGATCGAATTCGAGGACGAAGACCGCAGCGTCCGGCCGGAGCTGGTGCTCGACCAGGCGGAGACGACCCGTCTTCTGAACCACATCCTGGACGCGCTGCCGCCGGAACAGCGGGCGGTCATCTCGCTCTATTACTACGACGGCCTCTCGGTCAAGGAGATTGCCGGAGCGCTTGGCATTCCGGAAGCGACGGTCAAGAGCCGCCTGCAGTACGGCCGGAAGAAGATCAAAGCGGAAGTCGAGGAACTGGAACGGAAAGGGACCCGTCTGCACGGCCTGGCCCCGCTGCCCTTCTTCCTGGAACTCTGCCGTCATCATCAGGAGCTTACTATGGATCTGCCGGCGCCGGCGGTGCCCGGAAAGATCCTGAGCGGAGTGAAGGCTTCCGCGGCAGGTGCCACAAAAGCCACGGGTGGGAACACAGCAGCCGGCGCGGCGCAGGCAGCGATCCAAACCGCCGCCAAAACTGCTGCCGGTGGTACCGCGAGATCCTTCCTCTCCGGGAAAGTGATCGCTGTCGCCTTGGCCGCTTTGGTCGTGATCGGCGGTGGTGGCCTGGCCCTCAGTCGATTGGCTGGCAAGACCGCCGAACCGGTTGAACAGGCTACCGAGCTCCAACCCCCGGCCGATCAGCAGCCGGCGCCGCCCGTGCAGCCGCCAAGCCCGCCGGTGCCGCCGGAAGAAGCGCCGCAGCCCGGGGAAGAGCCGGCAGAAACCGGCACCCCGGATGAGAGCATCTACGATACGATCCTGGCCGGCTACACGGAAGCGCTGACACAGGACCGGGAGGCCTTCCTGAATGATTACGACAGCGGGAAATACGATCACGCCGACAGCGATCTCAACTACGCGATGATCAATGAGCATTTCCGCGGCGGTTATCCGGTCCACTACGCGATTTACGATTTCAACGGCGACGGCGTGAACGAACTGGCGATCGCGCTGAAAGAAGGCGACTATATCGAGGTCATGGACGTTTATACGTTACCGGCGGACGGCGCGGCGAAACTGTTCACCGGCGACCTCTCGCTGGCCTACCGCGTGAACGCGTATCTGTTGGAAGACGGTACGTTCCTGGTCCACAGCTCGGGAAGCGCCTATTCCGGAACCGATACGATCTGCCGCATCGCGGGCGACCGGGGCGGGATGGACATCCTGGCCGTCTATGAATACGACGCGATGGCGAATGGGGATCTGGATCACATCAGCGCGGAAGAAACGCTGACCGATGAGGAGTTCAGTGAACGTTACTGGTCCAAAGTAAAGACCATGGATCAGGCGGAAGGCATCGTCTTCCGGGAATTCGTCCCCGGGTTGACGGAAGCGGAAACCGGCGATGGGTTGGCGGGAGAAGTCCCGGGCAACGAGCCGGAAGCGGGAGATGAACCGAAAACGGCGGGCGAGCCGGCACCGGAGGCAGGCGCGCTTGCGGATGAAGCGGAAGCCGGAGACGTGCCGGCGGCCGTCGATGCGGAATACCGCTATTACCAGTTAGAAGAGCTGTTCCTGGCCATTCCGAGAAGCTGGGACGGCAAATACCTCATCGAGAGACGCGCAGACGGCCTGACCGTCTATCATAAAGCCAGCTATGAGAAATGGCAGGAAAAGGGTTCCGATGGCGGCCGGCTGATGAGCGTTTCGCTGCTTGCGTCCACAGATGGCGAGCCACCCCGCTATTACGATTTCGGAACGACGGCGAAGGGACTGTACCGCGCCTTCCTCCCGACGGACGTACAGGCTTATTACGTCGGCGACGGCGATTTCACTTATATGGAAGAGTATCAAAGCCTGAGCGACGGCATCGGGGAAGTGGAGAAGCATTCTTATCTGACCGGCGCCGCCGCGGAGAACCCGCCGGCAACGCAAGCGGCTGAGCAGGCGGTAGAAAGCAATACTCCAGCGCTGGCTCCGCAGCCGGAAGAAGCGGCGACTCCGGAGCAAGCCTGGACCGCGCCGGAAGGCGCCCGGACCTTCGTCCAGACGGGCCCGGACTACGCGCGGGTCGATCTCGACGCGCCACATGAAGATTACGATGGCTGGTTTGAATACGATACTTGGGAAGATTACAGCGACGAGCTGAAGGCCAAGCTGGAAGCGGTGACGGCTTCCGACGGCACCTTTGCTGCCGAGGCGGTCATCCAGCCGGAAGCGGGCGAGAGCTGGGGCTATTTCCTGATCCGCGTCCGCAATATCTCCGGCTATGCGGCCGGCGGCATCGTGCGGGTGAACTTCCTGGACGCCGGCGGCAAGATCATTGAGACCCAGGGCGTGGAGATCCCGGCGCTGGCGGCGGATAACGAATACTTCTTTGAAGCGCGGTGCAACGCGGAAGGCTTTGATCACGTGGAGATCTTGGCGCGGAGTCAGATCATGCGCGGGATCCCGGCGGCGGTCGAACCGACCATCGAGGTCGCAGACGGCTACGTCACGGGCGTGACCATCCGCAACGCGACGGCCGATCAGACCCTTTACGTGGCTCGCGGCCGGCTCATCGTCTTTGAAGACGGGGAAGCGGTCGAAGCGGTCAGCCTCTGGATGAACGGCGACGGCAACTATTATCTGCCGGCGGGAGCGTCGGTCTCCTGTAAGCTGGCGGCGCAGTACTGGTCCGGCGATGATTTCCGGGTTTTCTTCCAGCCCATCGTTTATGAAGAGGGCGTTCCTTATTTCACCGACGTCGTCCCCTATGATCTGCCCTGAGTAACGAGCCCCAAAAGAATCTTTCTAAAGTGCGCTGTTTTCCGGCGCACTTTTTGGTATACTGTGAGTAGTGTGTGTCCGCGATATCTTGAAAATGTGCGGGAAGCGTTTGCGGAAGGAAGGTTAATGATTCCAAATGGGGAAATTCGAGAAGGTATTTAAGCGGGAGTCGGGATGGAAGGCGTTTTTCCTTTCCATCGTGACCTTCGGCCTGGCTTATGGCTTATATAAAGGCGTGCTGGATAATTACCTGGCCGAGATCGTGGCTATGGGAGAATTCGACCGCGGGGTGACGGAATTCTTCCGCGAGCTCCCGGGGCTGGCCCTCATTTTCGTGCTGGCGATCCTCTATCAGTTCTCTGCCGAGAAGATCTATAAGATCGGCGCCGTGATCATGTTAGCCGGCATGGGCATGCAGGCTTTGATCCCGCCCTCGCGCGTGCTGGCGACGATGGCGATCTTCGTCTATTCCCTGGGCGAGCATATCCAGCTCGGCATGCGCAGCACGCTCTCCCTGGAATATTCGCGGGAAGGGCACGGCGGCGCGGCGCTCGGCTTGCAGAATTCCACCTATCAGATCGGCACGCTCGCCGGCTACCTTGCGGTCATCGCCGTTTTCTTTTTCCTGCCGGGCAGCCTGGGCACCTATAAGACGATCTTTGCCGTTTCGGCGGTCATCATCCTGCTGGGCGCTTTCGGCTGCCTCAAGATGAGCGGTAACAGCCTGCCCGATCAAAGCAAACGCCGCTTCTATTTCCATAAAAAATACACGAAATACTATATGCTGGAGATCTTCTACGGCGCCCGCAAGCAAATCTTCTTCACCTTCGGGCCCTACGTGCTGGTGCTCTTCTACGGAGCCAGCGCCATGGTCATCAGCCTGCTCTTCGCGGTCTCGGCGATCACAAGCTATTTCGCTTCGCCGGTCGTCGGCCGCATCATCGACCGCTTCGGTTACAAGATCGTGATGATCATGGATACGCTGATCCTGGTCATCGTCTGCTTCTTCTACGGCTTTGCCCATCATTTCTTTCCGATGAACATCGCCTTTATCGTCTGCTGTGTGAATTACGTGCTGGACTCGATCATTTCACTCGCTTCCATGGCTTCCAGCGTTTACGTGCAGGATCTGGCCGATAACGCGGAAGAAGTGCGGGCAACGATCTCCACCGGTGTCTCCGTCAACCACCTGATCACCATCCTGATCGCCCTTTTCGGCGGCTGGATCTGGCAGACACTCGGCATCGAGACTCTGTTCATCCTCTCCGCTATCCTCGGTCTCTGTAACAGCGCTTACGCGGCCACCATCAAGACGAAAACACAGCTGGCTTGAGGCGGCTAGAGTGGGTCGCCATCGTGGGCTGCTAGAGTGGGCCGCTACAGTGGCGACAGCCGTTTTCCGAAAACGGCTGATTTTAGCCATTCTCGTCGGGAGCCTGTCGCCACTTGGATGTGCAGACCCCGGATCCTTTGCCGCTTAATACCGAGAAGGTAACTTACACACTAATATAGACTTGACTGGAATCCAGGGAGTCATGGCCGGGGACACGAAAGCAAAGGAATTCTTCAAATTGGTACTTTTTCGGAACGAAAAGGCAAAATCGTGTCCTCAATCTTCCCAGTTTTGCCGATTTTAGGAAGTTTGGGGACACGAAATGAAAAAAGATCTTCAATTTGGCCCCTTTTTAGATCAGAAAAGCAAAATCGTGTCCCCGTCCAAACGGCGGCAGTTGGGGTGATCGGATACGCCGGCAGACATCTTGCCATATGACGTATATAAAGGCAAGGCATGATAAACTGCCGTATTGGGAGCATGTGCCATGATTTTGCGTCCAAAGTGGCTACGGCTGCTTCCCGGGAATAACGGCGCCAGCAAAGAACGGCGCATCAATTGAACGACAAGTTCAATGACAGCCTGGCCGGCGACGTTTATAATGAGAGTGAAGGAGCAGCTTGGCGCGCAGAAAAGGAGGCAGCATGGTTCCCACGATCGATAAACGGAAGACCGGTCAGCATATCCGCGCTTTGCTGAAGAAGCAGGGCCTGACCGTCCAGGACGTACGCGCGTATCTTTCCCTGGGTTGCGTGCAGTCCGTCTATCACTGGCTGGACGGGAAGAGCTTACCAACGCTGGATAATCTCTATGCCTTAAGCAGCCTGCTGCAAATGCCGCTGGACGAACTGGTCATCGGCGACCGGCAGCTTCGGTCCAGTGAGAAGCGGGAGCGGCCGGTAAACATCTGGATCACATTTCCCGTCGATGACCGGCAGGAAACGAGCATCGTACAGAGACACTGCCAATTTTACCGGGAAATTAGCCTGCAAGTATAATGACAAGGGCAGAAAACTGTGGTAGAGTAAGGGACGGAGACTTCCGGCCTGGTCCGGAAAGAGTATCAGAGAAAGGATAACGGAAAATGTTAATGGCTTGCAGACTTGACTCCCTGCAGAAGGAACACAGTTACCGGGCGCTCCCGCTTAGCGGCAAGGGCTCTGGTTTACTATGGAACGGACAGGAAGATAGCGATGCGAAAGCCGAAAAGTCAGCTTCCGGACGGCAGGACTGAAAAAGCCAGTCAGCCGCTGGGACAAGACCGATATAGATGCTGGAAATACCGCTTATCCTGTTTCGGGGATAGGCGGTTTCTTTTTTCGGAAACAGGCCCCGGTCCGGGTAGCGGCGGGGCCTCCGGGGAGAGGACCTGCCACGCGACAAAAGCGAAGCCCTGCCACGCAAAAGAAGCGAGGACCTGCCACGCGACGAAAGCGAAGCCCAGCCGCGCGACAAAAGCGGAAATCCGCCGTGCGTCAATAATGGGACGCAGGATATGAGATATAATGAGACGAGAGAGGTTAAGAGAAATGATTGAAATAAAAGGAAATGTGAATACCGCGATTTGCTACGCGGCGGTCGTCGAGGAAGAGGCAATCGAGCAGATCCGCCGTATGTGCGATTATGAGCTGACCGCCGGCAGCCGCATCCGCATCATGCCGGACGTGCATGCCGGGAAGGGCTGCACGATCGGGACCACGATGACGGTCCACGATAAGGTCTGCCCGAACGTGGTCGGCGTCGATATCGGTTGCGGCATGTACACGGTCGCGTTGGGAAAAGGCGACGTTGATT
>JAFRYQ010000069.1 GCA_017437565.1 Bacillota bacterium | reverse complement strand
GTAATGACTGGGCTAAGTCCATCTTTACCCATAATTATTACCGCAGCGTCATTACCGCCCCCGTATCTTCCGGCGTCGGCGGCTGGGAGGACAGCGAGTTCACTATAGAGAACGTCCTGCGGATTACGGAAGAACAGTATACAGCCGGTCCTGACGGAGACGTCTATAAGGGCTGGGACTTCACAAATATCTGGTATATGATGCCAGCCGGTCCGCGGCTGCGCAGTATGGTCAATGGTGATAATGCGGAAGTGATCATCTCCAGCGTGGAGGATCTTCGTCGTTTCCGGGACAGCTGCAACGCCGGGGTAGGCTATAAAGACGTCACTGTTAAACTGGCCGCCAATCTGGACCTGACAGGAGAAACAAACTGGATCCCCATCGCCGATACGAAAGATTTTAAGAGCACGTATTTTTCGGGGACTTTCGACGGATGCGGATATACGATCTCCGGACTGACCATGGACAGGACCACGTTCTTCGGCAGCGGGCTGTTCGGCAACGTGGACGGAACGATCAAAAACCTCACGGTGAAAGGCGACGTGAAGAGCAATGCGGCCTGCGGCGGCATCGCCGTCCACCTGGAGAAGGGGACGATAGAAAACTGTAATTTTGATGGGGACATCGAGGGCGGATTCCGTGTAGGAGGCATCGTGGGAACCATGGAAAACCGGGCAACGGTCCGGGGCTGCATGGTGCGCGGCAACGTCAATGCACGATCGAATAACTCCGACACCGGCTACTGCTCTGCCGGCGGGATCGCAGGCGAGGTTCTTGCGAAATGCACCGTGGAGGAATGCATCGCCCAGGTAACTGTGTCCGGGCTGAATGGTACGGGCGGCATTGCCGGGTATCTCGTTTCGGCTCTTATGCAGAACTGTCTGCACGAAGGCGACGTGAGCAGCAGCACAGAGGCTGTAGGCGGTGTTGCCGGAATTGCAGCCTTCGGCCTAATGACCAACGGCGCTGTCCGGAATTGCTATCATTACAACGGGAAGATCAAGAGCGGATCGCAGTATCTGACCGGCGGCGTAGTGGGCTCTCTGCCAGGTGCCGATACCTCCCCCGTCGGGGTGGAGCATTGCTACTATCTGGAAGGGACAGTCTTCCCGAGTTCGCAGGCGGATGATTGGGGCATCGGTCGACCTTATTCACCCACTTTTTGGTCGATGGATGGTCAGAATCCTTCCGGTGTTGCGGAAGCCCTGAGCCTGCAGAAGTTCAAGGCGGAAAGCAGCTTTGATCAATGGGACTTCACAGACGTCTGGGCCATGAATGCCGACCGTCCGCTGCTCAGGGATACGGGTCTGAAGGATCTCTCCGCTGCGGTCATCAATTTGGGTACGCAGAAGGTCTATGACGGGACAGCGCAGAGCGTCGTCATCGATTCGGTCACGCTGAACGGCGTGCCAATCGTGGAATACGAGATCATTGCAGGCGAGACTGCGACGGATGTTGAAGCGACTACGCTGACGATCGAAGGAACCGGTTTCTGCACGGGGACGAAAAGCATCGTCTGGTCGTTGCAGAAAGCTATTCCGGTGAGAAGCGATTTTACAACTGTGTCGCCAGGTTCTGCGAATTATACCGGCGATCCGGTAGATGTGACCGCTCCTGTTGCGAAGCATTCCGGGATCGGCGCAGTGACCCTTCGCTATACGCCGGAAGGTCACACCGATGCCGGCAGGTACGCCGTTTCCTTTGACGTGGCGGAAAGCCAGAACTATGAAGCTGCTTCCGATATCGTCTTTGGACAGCTCACGATCAACAAGATCGAAGATCCTGCGGTGGTCAACGGTACCGCCTCCGTCGAGGCTGGCGCGTCGGTAGACCTGTCCGGCAATGTCAGCGGTGCGCAGGGAACTGTGACCTATGCCATCGATGGCAACGCTTTGGACTGCAGTGTGAATGAAACGACAGGCATATTCACCGCTGGAGCATACGCCGGCACTGTCACGGTCACCGTGACGATCGCGGACAGTACGAATCATAACGGCAGAGAAGAAACTATCGCGGTCAAGGTAAACGGCGCTCCGCCGAAGGATATTTCCGGCGCGGTCATCACACTGGGAACTCAGAATGTTTATAACGGAACGGAGCAAAGCGTCGTCATCGATCTGGTGACGTTGGATGGCGCTGCGTTCGTCGATTATGAGATCAGCAGCGGCGGCACGGCGACAGACGTCGGAGACACCAGGCTCGAGATCAGCGGAACAGGTGTTTATACCGGTACGGCAACTGCTGTCTGGTCCCTGCAGAAAGCTGTCCCAACGGAGGCTGACTTTACGATCAGCCCGCCGGGTTCCCGGGATTATACGGGTCAGCCCATCGAAGTACAGGCGCCGGTAAGCGCCAGAACGGGCATGGGTGCAGTAAGCGTGCAGTATGATCCGGCAGGACATACGGAGACTGGCGAATACGATGTGAGCTTCGACGTAGCGGAAGGCAGCAATTATACGGCTGCGAAGGGACTGTCCATCGGCACGCTCACGATCGTGAAAGCAGGCGAAACAGTTGAAACAGTTGAAACAGTCGCTTTGCCGGTTCTGAGCGAAGGCTCGCAGACTTTCCGCGATAAACTGGATGTTACGATCTCCTGCGCGACCACAGGCGCGGCGATCCGCTATACATTGGATGGCTCGGATCCGACAAAGGACAGCGGCATTTATATGCTCGGCAGTGTCATTACGATCGAAGAAACGATGACGCTGAAGGCTATTGCGATCCTCGACGGTTTCAAGGACAGTGGTATCGCAGAAGCTGTATATACCAAAGCAGAAGAAACGCAGGAAAGCGCGCTGCGCGAGAGAAAGACCCACACAGTAAAACCGCAGACGGGTGAAAACGGAGAGATTTCTGCTTTCCCGAAACATGCGTCGGCAGGGGATACCGTCACGGTCTCCTGTACGCCGGACGAAGGTTATGAAGTGAGCCGGCTGACGATCAGGGACAAGTACGGCAATGAGATCGAGGTCAGCAAGACCGGCGATAAGTACAGTTTTACGATGCCTTCGTCAGCGGTCGAGATCGAAGCCATATTCGAAAAGATCGAAAAGCAGTCTTCTCCGGATGATTTCCCGTTCACGGATGTTCCTGCTGATGCGTATTTCCGCAAAGCTGTGGAGTGGGCGCTGAAAAACGACATCACAGGAGGAACGTCCCCGAAGACGTTCAGCCCGATGGAACCTGCGACCCGGGCGCAGATCGTCACCTTCCTGTGGATCGCCTCCGGCTCTCCTGAGCCGGAAGGAACGGAAAATCCGTTTACGGACGTGACGGAAGGAGATTATTTCTATAAGGCTGTCCTATGGGCTTATGAGCAGGGAATCACCGCAGGCGTCAGCGCAGACAGGTTCGGATCGGAGCAGCCCGTCACCAGGGCGCAGGCGGTCACGTTCCTGTATAATATGGCAGGCAGACCCGTTGCAGGCAGCGAGCCCTTCGATGATGTAAACGAAGGCGACTATTTCGCGGAAGCTGTCGCCTGCGCCTATGAGAACGGCATTACGAGCGGAACCAGTGAAACGAAGTTTTCTCCGCATGCAGAGTGCCGGCGTTGCGAGATCGTAACCTTCTTGTATCAGGTGTACGGAGCGGACTAGAGAGAATTCCTGTATAGATGATTTAGAAAATAACCGCCCGAAAGGGCGGTTGCAACCGTGATCGGTCGCAACCGCCTTTGTCTTCAGTCTGAAAAGGGCGGGATCTACCCGCCCTG
>JAFRYQ010000068.1 GCA_017437565.1 Bacillota bacterium | reverse complement strand
CGGAATCGACGAGTGGAAAAGCCGGCAGGTGGAACCAGTCCCCTATCTTCACCCGGAACATGCTGTAGGCATCGGTATAGGCGCAGTCCGCCACGACCGCTTTCACGCAGTCCGGCAGTTCTTCCAGCCCCGTCATCATCAAAGCGCAGGCCGCCCCCATGGACTGTCCGTGTAGGATGATCCGCGCCTGCTGATCGATCTCCAGAATATGGCCGATCCAGAGCAGGACGTCCGCCCGGTCGGTATAGCCCATGCCGATGAAATCACCGTCGCTCCAGCCCTGGCATCGCAAATCCGGGGCCAGTACGTTATATCCTTTCTCCGTAAAATACCAGAACGCGAACGGATACATCTCCTCTTTCCAACCGGTATAACCGTGCAGCAGGATGACCCAGTTATGTGAGGCGCCACCGGGCGCCGGCTGCTGATCCTGGCGGAATTCCATCGCCGCCAGCCGGTAGCCGTCCTCAGAATAAAGGATCTGCTTCTCGCGGACGACATCCTCCAGCCATTGATCCATCGCCGAGAGCGCTTTCTTCTGGTTCTGTTTAATGTCCTCCGTCTGCACCATCTCGCCGTAGCTCTTTTTGGTGATCTCCTCGAAGGCGTCGAGTTTCCGCATGAAGGATGGGACGAGCGCCGCACTCACCAGAAAATAGACCAGCACCCAGTAAAGGATGAACAGGACGATCAAAACGATTCCGAGGGCCTTCTTCCAGGTCCGGCCTGAATTCTTTTTTCCGGTTTGGTTCTCGTTCATAGAAGCCAATTGCGAGGTGCTTTGGTTCACGCTCTAAGAAGCCGATCCGGGCGCGCGATCGGTAACAGCGACCGGAATGGCAGATCATGCTTATTGCGCCGTGTAATACACGCTGTGCAGGATCCCGGCGAATAGATTCCGGTATTGCAGGCATAAAACGATACCCTTGATGCCGGTACCCTCTTCCAGTTCGGCGACGAAATCGGTGAAGACTTTGGTCTCGCTTTCCAGGCCGGCTTCGATCTGGGCGGGGATGCGCGCCAGTTCTTCCTCCGAGTACTCGATCTCCTCATCATTGGGCGTACCCAGATACATCGTATTATCCGCGACCCACATGGTGAGGTTCTCGTAGGCGAAATCCTCCGTCAGCTGGTTCTTCACCTGCGGATACATGCTCATGAATTCTTGCAGGGTCATTTTCCCATCCGGACGGCGATTCATGGCGAAATCAACGGTCTCCTGCGCCACCGATCCGGCTCCCCCGAAAATGATGGTGCTCTGGATCGCCTTCCCGCCTTGCAGATATTGCCGGGCATAAACGTGAGAGTTAGGCGCGATGAGCAGGAGCGGCGCCTCCTCGTACATAGCCACCGGTCCGCCTGCCAGGCCGTCGGGGAAATTCTGGCCGGAAGCGTAGGTCACGCAATCCGATTTTTTGCCGAAATAACGGGCGATCAGGAAGGAGGTGGCATAGCGGTTAGCGCCTGCCAGGCGGTGGATCGGCACCCCGTAAGCCTTCAGTTCGGTTTCGACCGCTTTGTTGACGGAACCCTCCCCGCCGAGGATATAGATTTTGGTGATGCCGGCCTGCTTGAGAAACGCGCGCTGATCGGGCGTCAAAGCCTTGCCTACCAGCAGCAACGGTTTGGGGACCGCCGAGGCCGAGAGGCTGTCCGGATAATTCTCACCGGAAGCGACCAGCAGCTCCTGCCCTTTCGTCCCGGCTTCTTTCAGGATCTCCAGATTGGTCCCATAGCGGTTCCCCTGCGCGAGACGGACGACCTGGAAACCGGCCTCCTGGACTTTCTTCTCAAATTCAGCAGAGATCGAGCCGGGTCCGCCGAGCAGATAGACCGTGCCGCCCGGTTTGGTATACATGCGGATGCGCTGCACGACCTTGTCTTCCACCGATTTATCGACCAGGAGTAGCGGCGTATCTTTCACCTTGGTCAGGTAACAGCCGGATAAGGCATCCGGATAGTTCATGCCGCTGGCCACGGTCATATTGTCAAAGGCACCGTGAGACCGGAACAGATAGTCGGCGATCGCGAAACCGGTCTCAAAACGTGACTGGCCGCTGAGACGGATGTTTCCGGTACCGGCCTCGGCGTAAGAGGACTCGCGCGTAGGGACGAATACACTCAGAAGCAGCAAAACGAACACGACAGCCACGATCAGCAGAAGGCGTGGCGCGCTAAAGCGCTTTTGGGTCTCATTCATTCTCATCGTAGTTCCTTTCCTTCCTTGTCAAAGCGAGCAGGTCTGTCTCTTTAGGAATTCTTTCTCCTCCGGTACGTCAGGATCAGGGCACAGGGGCAATCATGTCCGTTGTTGAACAGGGATGCCTGATTAAGAGATTGCCGGGGTCATTCCGCTACAAAGTCCCCTCTGTACAGAAATGTACCCGCTTCGCGATAGATATACTGCATCTGCAGAATAATGCCGCGTACCCCGGTGGCCTTCTCCAATTCGGCGACAAAGCCGGATAAATTGCTTTGTTCGCTCTCCATGCTTTCTTCCATCCGTCTCTGTGCTTCGGCAATTTCTTCTTCCGTCAGAACGAGCTCTCTTTCACTG
>JAFRYQ010000067.1 GCA_017437565.1 Bacillota bacterium | reverse complement strand
TTCTCGACCGGCACGCCCTGCGGGTGTTCCACGTCAAAGCGCTTCATTTCCGCGGTCACTTTCTGCGTCTTGCCGAGGTGCATATTGCGGTCGAGCTCGAGCGGATAGAGTTCGAAGAAATCCTGCGCGACCCATAACCGCATTTCATCACGGGCTACGGTCTCACCGCTTCGCTTCAGCTCTACGGCTACGCAAATCTCTCCTTCCTCCTGCCCTTCCGGGAGCGAGAAAGCAGCGTCACAGGTCCTGCCGTCAGCCGACGGGGTCAAAGCGATGTAGTCTTCCCCTTCTTCCACCAGCCAAACGTAGCTAATACCACTGAAATCGCCCTGCGCGTCCGGGTCGATGGATTCATGCCACGCCTCGGTAATAAGGCGGGCCGTTCCCGCCGGCAGGAAGGTATCCGCGCCGTCCTCGGTATTCAGCCGGACGCTGTAAACGTCGTCCTTTACTTCGATCCGGAATTCATAGGAACGGTCGGTATATTCTTCATCCTTTGCCGTAACACGGATCACGCAGGTGCCCTTATTCAGGGCTTCGTAATCATACCAGAAGTCGAGCAGGTCGTCTCCCTGCTGCTTGGTGATCTCCACGACCGGCTGTCCGGCTTCTTCTGGCTCGGAGGAGATGATCTCGACGTCCGCTACCGTATACGTGAAGTCTTTTCCATCAGGATTGGCGGTATTCTCTTCCCAACCGTTGCCGGTGCCGTTGATGCGGCCGCCCCAGTGCGGGAGCATCTCGCGATCCCATTCACGTTCCATGTCGACGCGGGCTTCCCGGAGCTCACAGTTGCCGTAGGCAACGTCCGCTTCCTGCCCGTCGACCAGCAGGCGCGCTTCCAGATTGATAAAGGTCGCGCCGCTTACCCAGGCATTCGCGCCATTGATGACGATGTTGCCGGTTGCCGGGTCGTAGGTGTATTCGTTTCCTTCGGTAAAGAGGAGCCGCCAGCCGTTCCGGTCAAGCTGACCGATGGTGAGCTGTACGTCATAATTTGCGGGGTCGAGCGTGTCTAAACCTTCCGTGCTCAACAGATACGTGATCTGTCCGTCGTTATACACACGCTGCTGCTCCTCCGGCGTGAACCGCACGTGATATTCCGGCGCCCCGATCTCATTCAGGTCAAGACGAGTGTATTCGTTTTCTTCCCAGTCATCGAGGCCTTCATAATAAGCGTATACCTGCACGGTCTGGGACCAGTCCCCGCTGCGGCGGATCGTAAAGGTGCAGGGGTTGATAAAGGCTTCACTAATGTTGCCGCCGTCATCCTCGCCGATGTAAACCCCGTTCGGATCCCGGATCTCCAGACCTTCCTGGTCGTAGAAGAGATTGTAACGGACGTTCGCGGCCGGGCTGGTCACGATCTCCCCGTTCACGCTTTCATACTGCGTCAGGGTGCATGTGAAGGTTCCTTCGCCGCCGACCGGCAGGTCCGGATTCCAGCCGTCGATCTCCAAGGCCATATAGCTTTGGGTAATCTGGAAATTCTTATAGGTAGAGGCGACCACTTCGTCTCCGACCAGAAGGTCGACCTGGACGGTGGCCCACTGTACGCTTTGATCTTCCGGGAGCTGTCCGACCGCGGTCGCGCGAGTCGGATCCTGGCTGTCCGGCGTCAGGGTGATGATGGATTCGCTCTCCTCCGGGACCGACCAGCGATAGGTCACGTCGCCCAGTTCTTCCTGCCGTTCGTAGGCGTTGCCACCGATATAGAGCCAGCGCTGCGCTTTCGCGACAAAGGTGAGCGGCTGTCCCGGCAAGCTCTTATCTCTTCCCTCCGCGGTCTCCAGTCCGATATCATAGGAATAATCGCTGACCCGGATCTTGAAGGTATAGGACATTTCATCTCCGTAGACACCGGTCCATCTCACTTCCAGTTCCGCGGTACCCGCGGCGAGCGTCTCCCACTCCCAGCCGGTGCGGTCCGCGTCGGCAACCGGTGTGAGCCGGACAACCTCTTGGCCGGCCGTTTCCGGCGTCTGGCTGACGATGGTCACCGACTCGTAATCATATTCGAAACTCTCTCCATATCCGTCGCTTTGATGCGCCGCGTCCTCGATCCAACCGGTGTGGGTCTTAGCGATAAAGCCGGTCATGCCGGTATGTTCCTTGCGGTCCTCTTCCTTTCCTCCGTAAGGGAAGTAATTCTCCTCAGCCTCCTCGAGATAGAAGTCACTGAACAACTCCGCCCGGATGACGTCGCCGATCTTGGCGGCGATATAGACGTCCACATTATCTTCCCGGCCAAAGGCTGCCCAGGCATTCTCCCCGGTCAGACGGAACTCCGTGCCATCAAAGCTGTAATCAGCCGGGTCGATGGTGATCTCCCAGGTTCCGTCATAGTTTCGTTTCCCGCAAGTCAGTTCGACTGCGTAGTCCTCCGGTGTGAGCCCTTCAAAGCCTCTCAGCACCAGCGTCCTGGCCAGCGTATCCCGTTCATTGTAGAAGGAATCCTGCTCCCCGGTCAGTTCCAGTTCATACTCTTTATATTCCAAGGGGAAAGAGGCATCCGCTCCCTCGGTGCCCCATTCGTTCTCCCATTCCGCATGCAGCGAAACGCTGCTCCCGTGGTGACCGAGGCGGCGGAAGGTGTAGGTTCCGGCGGCTGTCGTGCCGACGTACTGATTCCAATCCGCTTCATTGATATAGCCGACCGGGCTACCGGCCTGATCCAGGATCTGCACCTCATCGGTATCGAACGACCAGTAAAACTTCGCGTTTTCGACCGGGGTCCCGGCCGGATCGCTTTCTTCATAATGGCGCACTTCCACGGTGACCGGCGTGCTTAAACCCGTATGCATATCCGGATCGACGCTGCTCGCGTTCAGACGGTAAAAGCTCTTCTCCAGGTGCACGCTGATCCAGTTCTCCGCCAGCAGGTCTTCCTTCCCGGTTTCGTAAAGCTTGGCTTTGAATTCGATATATATATTGTCTTCTTCCTCTGCCAACGGCGTAAAGGTGAGCGTCGCCTGTTCCTGGTGCTCGCCCGCTGTGGTCAGGTTGGATACGTATTCGCTGCCTGCCGTGGCCTCCCACTGGACTTCCAAGCCGTCCAGCGATCCCTCCTGTCCTTCCAGGGTTCGGCAGGCCAGGTCAGCCAGGAGCGTCGCCTGCCCGCCCGGCAGATAGGAACGGAACCCGTCTTTCGTACGCAGCTCAAGATCGTAATAATAGCCGATCACCCGCACCCGGAAGGTGTAGGTCTGCGGGTTGCCATAGAAATCCTTATAAGCGACTTCCACCGTGGCTTCGCCCGGATTTTTGGCGGTATACTCCCAGCCGATCTGATCTTCCTCGGGATCATCCCAGCGGTACCAGTTCCTGATCTCCAGTACCGGCTCTTCATCGTCCGCGCTTTGTTCCAGGACGCGAACGCCGGTCACTTCATATTCAAAATCATCGCCGTCTGGGTGGTCGGTGTTCCGGATATAGCCTTGCCCTGAAATGTCCACATATTCCGTTTCATTCAGGTGCATGATCCGGCCTTCGGCGCGCTTATAGGTCTCTTCCGTCTCGCGCAGCCAAATATCCCATTCTTCGTAGGCTTCCGTATCCTCCCCATTGATCAGGAGCGACACGCGAAGCCGTATCACCTCGCCTTGTGCGGCCGCCAAGGCTTTCTCCCCGTCGACGACGATCGTCTCGCCATCAAAGCTTAGGAAGCTCAGATCGATGA
>JAFRYQ010000066.1 GCA_017437565.1 Bacillota bacterium | reverse complement strand
TGAAGTGGAGGTTGATGTCTTCCATCGGTACGACCTGGGCATAGCCGCCGCCGGCCGCGCCGCCCTTGACACCGAAGACCGGTCCCAGGGAAGGTTCACGCAGGGCGACCACGACGTTCTTGCCGATCTTCTTGAGGCCATCCGCCAGACCGACGGAAGTCGTCGTCTTGCCTTCTCCGGCCGGAGTCGGGGTGATGGCGGTGACCAGGATCAGCTTGCCGTCCGGTTTATCCGCATTGTCTTTCAAAAGCGCATAGTCGATCTTCGCCTTATAGTTGCCGTACTGTTCGAGATATTTCTCGTCGATCCCGGCAGCTTCCGCGATCTTGGTGATCTTTACCTTTTCGCATTCCTGTGCGATCTCGATGTCGGATTTGTAGCCCATGGTTGTTTTCCTCCTCTTTTCTTCGCTTTCTCTGTTCTATGTTTACGAGTAATAGACATTCTGGATCAGGGGTTACCGGAGCGGTTTACGCCCGGTTCTTCATCGCTTATAAGTGTATCATATTACGCTGGGAAATATATCATAAAATTTGCGCATTTTTATACCTGAATTGTCATGTCCGGGAGCTTTCAAACTGTTGCCGCCACCTTCCTAAAGGCGGTTATTAACCGCGACCACGTCAGCAATCGAAGCCTGGGACGTGAGGAGCGTCGCCGCCACGCTGACCGCGCTTTCCAGGGCCAGCCGGCTCACTTTTACGGGGTCGATCACGCCACGTTTCAGCAGGTTTCCATAGGTCATGCTTGCCGCGTCAAAGCCGATTCCGGCTTTCCTTCTCTTCACTTCACTGACCACGGCGTTCCCGTCGAGGCCGGCGTTCTGTCCGACCTGAAAGCAGGGCATTTCCAAAGCTTTGATCAGGATCTCCGCGCCGGTCTTGCGGTCGCCCGTAAGGCTTTCCGCGTAAGCGCGGACCGCCGGGATCGCGTTCAGGAAAGCCGTGCCGCCGCCCGGGACGATGCCTTCCAGGCGTGCTGCCGTCGCGGCGTTCACCGCGTCCTCGATCCGCAGCTTGCGGTCCTTGATCTCCACTTCCGTACTGCCGCCGGCATTGATCACCGCGACACCGGAAACGAATTTCGCGAGGCGCTCCTGAAAACGTTTGCGGTTGAATTCATAGTCGGTATTGGCAACGAGATGGCGCAGGTATTTCTCCCGGTCTTTCACTTGCTGCGGGTCACCGCCGCCGTCCATGATCAGGGTCTGTTTTTTCTCAATCTTCACGTAACGGGCCGTCCCAAAGTCTTCCCGTTTGAAATCGCGCAGATCGTCGCCGCGGTCTTTACTGATAAAGCGGCCGCCGGTCTGGATCGCCAGATCCTCCAGGCGCCAGATGCGCCCTTCCCCGAACATCGGCGGCTGGATGGCCGCGACGTCCATATCGCCTTCCACCTTATTCTTCAGGATGAGGCTCATCGCGTCACCCGTCACCTCATCGGAAATGATGAGAAGACTCTTCCCGTCTTCCGCCGCCGCGATCATCGCGTCCAGGATATCGCGCGAGTTATCCAGCTTGAAATCCGTGATCAGGATATACGGGTCATAGAGCTCACAGACCATATTCTCACGGTCGGTCACCATGGCCGGGTGGAGATAGCCCCGTTCAAAGACAATGCCTTCCTGGATCGACATCTCCGTGGCGCCGCTCTTGCTCATCGTATCGACCGTGATCACGCCTTCCAGGCCGATGCGGTCGATCGCTTCGCCGATCATGGCGCCGATCTTTTCATCCTGGCAGGAGATCGCCGCCACCTGGGCCAGTTCCTTTCTCGTTTCTACCGGCTTGGCCATCTGATGGAGCGCCTGGACTGCCGTCTCGGCCGCGCCCCGGATCCCGTCCCGGATCGCCAGGGGATGCGCGCCGGCTACCACGCAGCGGATCCCTTCTTTCAGGATAGCCTGGGTGAGGATCACCGCCGTCGTCGTCCCGTCCCCGGCTTCATCGTTCGTCTTGATCGCAGCTTCTTTCAGCAGCTCGGCGCCGGTATTCGCGAGCGGGTCTCGGAACGTGATCGCCCGGGCAATGGTCACGCCGTCGTTCGTCACAAAAACGCCGGCACCGGGTTTGGCCGCCGCCGCCGGATCCTGGTCTCTTAAATTCGGCTGCTCATACAGCAATACGTTCCGGCCCTTCGGTCCCAGCGTCACCTTTACTGCGTCCGCCAGCTGATCGATGCCCGCCAGGATGCCGCGCCGCATTTCTTCATCAAAGAAGATCTCTCTCGCCATGCTTTTCTCCTTTTCTTTTCTCCCTAACCGCCCCGGTCTGCCTCATAAAATAGCCAACGGCAGGATAGATGTAGTATACCATCATCTGCCTGCCGCAGGAATACGCAAAATTAAGGCTATTATGATTTATGATGTGTCGGAAGTATGCCTGAGTATAGACGCGCCGTTAGCGGGCCGCCTTCAGGGCTGCCTGGAACACGTCCGTGAAGGGCGTACCGCTGCGCAGGGCCGCGGCGCGGACGCTCTCGTATTCCGGATATCTTTTTTCAATATCGCCATAGGAACAGACTTTCACCCGGACCGGGCCGAATTCCGTTTCCACGCTCTCTTCATGGCGAGCCATGATCGTTCGCTCCACCTGCTGCCGGCGAATGCCGATCGTCGTCGTTTCCCGGAAAAGGATCCTTTCCATCGCTTCACGGTGCGCATCATCGGTGATCACCGTGAGTTCCCAAGCCGGGCGGTTCTTCTTCATGAAAACCGGCAGGAAGTGCGCGTCACGCGCGCCGGCCTCCAGGAGGCGTTCCAGGGTAAAGCCCAACTGTTCACCGGTACTGTCGTCGATATCCGCTTCCAGCTTCCAGACGGTTTCTGCCTGGCAAAAAGCTGCCGGACCGACCGATCCGTCTCGCGCGGCCTGTCCGTCCACCCTTGCGTCTTCCAACAGCAAAGCCCGTACCACGCTGGGCGGATCGTAAGCCCGTTTCCCGGCGCCGAGGCCGATGCCCTTGATCGTGACGGTTTCCGGGAGCTTGCTTGCGGTCATCACCGCCGCCGCGAGAGCCGCCCCGGTCGGGGTGACGAGTTCTCCCCGGCGGTCAGTCAGCCTCAGCGGCAGTCCAGTCGCAGCCGCGATATTCGCGACGGCCGGCACCGGTACCGGGATGATCCCGTGCTGGCAGCGCACCTGGCCGGTACCTTCGGTGATCGGGCCGACGATGATCTGATCAGCGCCCAGATCATCGATCAGGACCGCCGCCGCCACGACGTCGACGATGGAATCGATCGCTCCGACTTCGTGGAAATGGACTTCCTCTTCCGGCACGCCGTGCGCCTTCGCTTCCGCTGCCGTCAGGATGGCGAAAGTCCGTTCCGCGATTTCCCGCGCCCCGTCGGTCATCGGAAGCTGATCCAGGATGGCCTGCACTTCCCGCGGTCCGCGGTGGGCGTGATGATGGTCGTGATCGTGGTGGTGGTGCTCATGATGATGTTCATGTTCATGGTCATGGTCATGGTCATGGTCGTGGTCGTGATGGTGCTCGTGCTCGTGTTCGTGGTCATGGTCGTGATGATGCTCATGATCATGATCGTGGGCATGCTCATGCCCGTAGAGGTATTCCATGTCGTGGTCGTGGTTCTCGTGTTCCGCGTCCAGCACGACGTTGAAATCGCAACAATCCAGGCCGGCTTTCTTCACCCGCTGCACCTGAATGGAAAAGCTCTCGTCCGGGATGGCGCCTAAGACCTCCCGCATCCTGGCTTCGCTGGCGCCCAGATCGAGGAGCGCGGCGACCGTCATGTCGCCGCTGATACCGGTATTGCACTCCAGATAGAGGATCTTACTCATTTTTTACTCCCTTCCGCCGCCAACCGCCAGCCGGTTGATCTGGGTCGCCAGATAGCCGGCGCCGTAACCGTTATCGATATTGACCGTCGCCACGCCGTTGGCGCAGGTATTGATCATCGTAAGCAAGGCCGAAAGTCCGTGGAAACTGGCCCCGTAGCCGACCGAGGTCGGAACGGCGATGACCGGGTTCTTCACCAGGCCGCCGAGGACAGAAGCCAGGGCTCCTTCCATGCCGGCGATGGCCACGACGCAGTTGGCGCTTTGGATGATTTCCAACCGGGAAAGCAGACGGTGCAGGCCGCTCACGCCAACGTCGAAAATGCGTTCCACCCGAGCGCCGAAGTATTCCGCAGTCTGCGCGCATTCTTCCGCCACCGGTACGTCGGCCGTGCCGCCGCAGCAGACAGCGATCAGCCCCTGTCCTTCCGGTTTTTCCGCCGGTTCCAGTTTCAGGATCCGGGAAATGGGATCATAGGTCACGCCGGGTACTTTTTCCTTGACCCGTTCATACTGTGCCTGGCTGGCCCGGGTCCCGAAGGCGCGTCCGTCGGCTGCCGCCATGCGCTCATAGATTGAAACCAGGAAAGCGTCCGGTTTGCCGCTGCAGAAGATGACTTCCGGAAATCCGCTGCGGACTTCCCGATGCCGGTCCAGTTTGGCATAACCCAGTTCCTCAAAGGGTTGGCGGGAGAACAAGGCTTCCGCTTCCTCCACGGAGAGCTCCCCCCTCTTCACCTGCTCCAAGATTTCTTTCGTCTGCATTCTCTATGCTTCCTCCTGCTTTCTTTCTATTGCTTCAAGTTCAAAGCTTCGTTCATGCTGCCGGTGCGGTATCCGCTTAAGTCCATGGTCACGTAGCGGAAGCCGGCTTCCCGGCAGACCGCCGCGATCTCTTCCCGGACCGCAAACAGTTTCTCACCTTCGTCAGGCCGCACTTCGATCCGCACCAGGTCCTCGCCGTGCATGCGGGCGCGGTACTGGCGGAATCCGCTTTCCCGCAGCCAGTCTTCGACCGCTTCCACCATATGAAGCTTTTGCGCCGTGATCGTCTCCCCGTAAACAAAGCGCGAGGCCAGGCAGGCTGCCGATTGACGGTCCCAGGCCGGGAGCCCCAGTTCCCGGGAAATAGCCCGGATCTTCGCTTTGGTCAAGCCCGCCTCCCGCAGCGGGCTGCGGATCTCCAGCTCCGCCAGCGCCTTCAGTCCTGGCCGATAATCCCCTTCATCGTCCAGGTTCGAACCTTCACAGAGGACTGCGAGCCCCAGATCCCTGGTTCGCTCCAGGAAACGCGTGAAAAGCTGCTTCTTACACAGATAGCAGCGGTCCGGCGGATTCGCCGCAAACCCTTGGATCTCCTCGATTGACCCGATGCGGACCCATTCCTGTCGCGCGTTCAGCCGGCGGCAGAGATCCGCCGCTTCTTCCGTTTCATGTTGGGGCACGAATGGCGCGGCAGCTGTCAAAGCCACCGCCTCTTCGCCGAGTGCGTCCCGCGCTGCCTGCAAAAGCAGGCTCGAATCCACGCCGCCGGAAAAGGCTACCGCGCAGCTTCCGTAACCGCGCAGGATCTGCAGCAACTTTTCATAGTCTATTTCTAATTCGGAGTTTCCCCAGTGTCTCTCCATCGGTTCCGATTTTCCTTTCCCCGATTCTGCAATCCGGACATATTTTCCAAAAATCAGCAAATACAGTCCGCATTTTGCGGACAATCCGGGCAGTTTTCCCGAAAACCAGCCAAATCTGCCCCCGCCGCCCCGGGCCGTATGCCTTGGGTCCTTTATACCCGGCTGTAAGAGAGCGGCAGTTCCAAGCCGTTCGCTTCCAGCAATTCCCGGTCGCGCAGGATCTCCCGCGCCGGTCCGTCCGCGACGATCTGCCCGGCGCTTAAAAGGAGGACCCGGTCGCAGGTATCCAGGATGAAATCCAGGTCGTGACTGGCCAGGATCTTCAGCTGTGGCAAGCCATTGATCACCCGGATCAGATTGCGGCGGTTCTTGGGATCAAGCGCCGCCGAAGGTTCATCCATCAGGATCACTTGCGGATCGGTCGTCAGGATCGTGGCGATCGCTGCCAGTTTCTTCTCCCCGCCGGACAGCTTATGAATGGAACGGCCGGCCAAATTCTCGATTCCCACCGCCTGCATGGCCTGTTGCACGCGTTGCTGAGTCTCCTCTTCCGAAAAGCCGTAATTCCGCGGCGCGAAAGCCAGATCGTCCTCCACCCGGGCCATGAACAGCTGGCTGTCGGAATCCTGGAAGACGTAGCCGAGAGATGAGCGGATCTGTGGGAGAGTCTTCTTCTCCATGGGCAGGCCGCAGACAGAGATCCTTCCTTCCTGCAAATCCTCCAACCCGACCAGCAATTTCAGCAGCGTCGACTTTCCGGCGCCGTTGGCGCCGATCAGGCCGATCCGTTCCCCAGCCCGCGCCGTACAACTGATCCCGCGCAAGGCTTTCTTTCCCGTCCCACCGGGCGTGCCTGCCCCGTAAGTGAAACCGAGTTCCTTTATTTCCAGAAGAACCGCATCCATAGGATCACCCCGCTCCATAATACCAGATAAATGAGATCCTGCCCACGGATCTTCCACGTTTTCCCACTCCGGAATTCACCTTGGAAACCCCGGAGCTGCATGCTTTGATAAAGACGCTGCGCCCGGTCCATACTGCGCAGGAGCATCTGGCCGACGAGCGGGCCCCAGGCAATAGCGGCGACGCCTTTCTGGCCCGGCGCGCGCAGACTGTAGGCCTGCCAGACCCGGCGCCCTTCCGAGAGCAGGATGCCGAGATAGCGGTAGATCAGGAGGATCACGGTAACGAGCTCCTTCGGCACATGTAGCTTCCGCAGAGCCGTACACAGATCTTCGATCGTCGTCGTCGCGATGAGCAGATAAGCCCCGAAGACGGTCAGCAGGCCTTTCAAGACCAGGGTCAGCCCGGATAGGAGTCCGCTGCGCATGGTGATTCCCGCGAAAAGGACCGGCGTCCGGTCTAAAAAAGGTTCCAGCACGCCGAGCAGCAGCACCAACGGCAACACGATCCGCAGCCGCCGTACCGCTTCCCCGAACGGAACCTCCCCAAGGATGAAAAGAACCGCCGGATAAGCCGCCATGCGTACCGTTCCGGCCAGGTCATAATGCCCACAGGAACAGACCGCGACGGCATAGAGCAGGGTCACGGTCAGTTTAACGAGCGGGTGGATCCTGCCGACCCACCCGCTGATCCGAGCCGTATCATCGATGGAGCGGAATTCGCTCAGCGCGGCGTCGAATTTACTCATGCGCGTTTTTGCCCCGAACCACGGTGACGGAAGAAACGAAACGCCCAGCAGGCGAGTACGCTCACGACCAGGACAGCCAGAGAACCGGCCACGCCGGAGATCGTCGTCCCGGCGGGACTGTCCGAACCTTCCACTGCGTAATCCGGCAGCACGGCCGTTGCCTCCTGAATGTCGGAAGCTGTCTGGTAAGCGCTGCCTTCCGCTTCCAGATCTGCCGTTCCCGCTACTTTTTCCAAAGCCCATTCCAGGCCGTCGGGATGGCTGGAGGCAAAGAGCGACAGGCCGCCGCCGATCACCAGCGCCGCGATGAGCAGGATCGCCACGGTCGTCCGGAAGGAGAATTTACCTTCGCCCTGCTTCTCGGCTCCCCAGAGCATTTCAGGCCGGGCTTCATGGACAAAGCAGAGCACCGCAGCCGTGATCAGGCCTTCCACCAGGCCGATGGCCAGATGAATGGGCTGCATGGTCCCCGCGAAGACCGCGAAAGGAAGCTGGGTGATGCCGGAGAGCTTGGTCTCCAGAACGACCGAGAAAGCGCCGAGCTGCAGGGTAATGATGCTGCCGAGCACCGCCGCCAGCGTGATCCGTTTCTTCGTCGCGCCTTTCGCCATCAGCGGTTTCCAGATCAGATAGCCGCCGACAAAGCACCCGTAGAAAGCCATATTCCAGATATTACAGCCGAGGGCGAGCAAGCCGCCGTCGGCAAAGAAAAGGCATTGGATCACCAGCACCGCGATCATGGTCAGGAACGCCGCCTGCGGTCCGAGCAGCGCGGTCAGCAGCATGCCGCCGCAAATATGCCCGGACGAACCGGTGCCCGGAATCGAAAAATTGATCATCTGCGCGGCGAAGACGAAAGCGCCCATGACGCCCATCTCCGGGATCTTTTTCTGGTCGCTCTCCAACCGCACCCGGTGCACAGAGTGCGCGGCTGCCGCTGCCGAAAATACGTACATCGTTCCGGCTACCGCCGGCGCGATCAAAGCATCTGCCATATGCATACCTGAATTACCTCCTTCAGACACAAAAAGACGCGGGGCTCCTGCTGGAACCGGGCGGCGTCTTCCTGACACATTCATATATTCTGTATGTTCGTTCTTGATGAATGAAAGCGATCGCTTCAGGTTTCCCGCTTCTGCGGAAATAGGCTTCCTGCCTGTTTCCGATCTGCCTTTTCACATCCTTATTATAAAACAGGAAGATGCGCCATGCAACTGGGCATCTTCCTGAAAAATCACGTTATACACGTTCCGAAAATGATGCGGTTTCGGGCGTTTGCCCGATTGGGTCTTGGCATCTGGCACCAGTCTGAGCTGTACTCAGTCTTCGTCCGTTTCCGCTTTGATCGCGGCGACGGCCTGGTCGACGAACCAGCTCATCGGTTTCTCCGGCGCGCCGACGATGCGGTTATCGCAGAGATTGAGCGGGATCAGGATGCGTTTGGCTGCCGCCTGTCCGACGGCGCAGGCAATCTTCGGCGTGATCTCACCGAGCAAAGCGTCCGCGATCACGATCCCCACCGGCCCGACGATGATATCCGCATCCCGGCAGCAGACGACCGCCGCGTTTTCCCCGGTGGCGCCGCGGTCAGCCCCGGCTTTCATCATTGCCGCTGTGGCGATGCTGTTTGTCCCTACCGCCGTGATCTCCACCTGCGGCAGTTCCTTCTTCACGCGGGCTGTCAGGAGTTTCCCCAGGCCCCCGCCTTGTCCGTCGATAACCACGATCTTCAAATCCGGTTCTCCTTCTCTTCACACAAGTCCCTGCGAATCCCTCTACATGGCTTGATCATTGGCAACGCCGTGCCGGCGCGCTTGCCTTTCCCGGATCGCCAGGTTTCGCCAAGTTTAATAAACGACTTTGCCCAGGATCGATTCTACCAGCTTGGCAGCCAGGATCCCGGTCTTATTATGCTCGTCCAGAATCGGGTTGACTTCCACCATATCCATGGAGAGCACCTTGCCCGTTTCCGCCAGTTCCTCTACCGCCAGGAAGGCTTCCCGCGCGGTCAGGCCGCTGTGCACGATGGTTCCGGTACCCGGCGCTGCTTCCGGCGTGACGGCGTCGATATCAAAGCTGACGTGGATACCGGCGGTGCCGTTACCGGCTACCTCAATCGCCTGCCGGATGACCTCGCTCATACCGAGTTTATCGATCAGGTTGATCGGGAAGACCGTGACGCCGGCTTCTTTCATGCGTTTTCTCTCTTCCGGGTCAATATCGCGGCCGCCGATCTGCACGCATTTCTTCACGTCGACGTAGGCCGCTCCTTGTCCGTATTCCACCATGCAATCCGGGCCCCAGCCGCAGACCGCCGAGAAGGGCATGCCGTGCATATTGCCGGAAGGACTCGATTTTTCATTATTCCAGTCACCGTGCGCGTCGATCCAGATCACGCCGATCCCGCCCTGATTCTCATAATGTTTGGCTACCGCGGAGATGCTGCCCGCCGCGATGCTGTGGTCACCGCCGAGCACGACCGGGAAATGTCCCTGCTCCAGAATGTCTTTTACCTGATCGTAGAGCTTGTGATTGATATCGATGACTTGCTCGTAATTCCGCATATCATCGCGACTGGCACCTTCCTGCAGGGGCAGGATATCGCCGCGGTCCTTTACCTCCAGACCGAGTTCCCGCAAGCCATTGATCAGACCGCCGAAACGGATGGCCGCCGGCCCCATGCTGACACCGCGCTTACTGGCTCCCATATCCATCTGGATGCCGATGATCTCCACTGTCTTTTCCATATTCTTCTCTCCTTTTATTCCTGTTATCCAGGTAGACTGACGTTTCCGATCCCTAACCTGTTTCGGTTTTTCCCCGATCTTGGCCCCCACCCGAAGCCTTTCTGCCCCGCTCCGGATGTGGATTTCGGATGTGCAAATGTAAACCTAATGTATTTAGAAAGGTTTACATTTATGCCTTAATCGGTCTAAAATCAAATTCTTTGTCGATTCTCACCAGGAACTCGGCAATCAGGTCGATACACCAGGCCAGATCCTGCCAATTGCCGACTTCCACCGAGCTGTGCATATAGCGAAGCGGAATGGAGATCAGCGTGAACGGCACTCCGGACACGGTCTGCTGGACTGTGTCGCCATCGGTGTAAGTGCGGCCGCCGGATACTTCCCACTGGATCGGGATATCTTTTTCTTTCGCGATCTCCGCCATCAGACGGTTCAGCTTCTTATTGGTCACACCGCTATGACAAAGCACGGGACCCTTTCCCAATTTCACTTCTCCCGAACGGCTGGCCGGGAAATCCGGAGCGTCGGAAGCGAAGGTCACGTCGACGATCACCGCGCAATCCGGTTTGATCGTGGCACTCGCGAAATAAGCGCCGCGGCAGGTCGTTTCTTCCCCGACAGCCGCATTGGCATAAAGCCCCATCTTAGCGCCGGCGGCTTTCGCCTTCATTACCGCTTCCAGAATTACGAAGACGCCCGTCTTATCATCAAGCGCGCGGCAGGTGAAATTCTCCCCGAGCAGTTCACGAACTTCGGTATCTCCACAGACGGAATCGCCGATTGCTACCACGGCTGCCGCTTCCTCTTTCGAAGACGCGCCGATATCGATCAGAATATCTTTCGTCTCAAAATCCGCGTTTTTCAGCATCACCGGACTGGTCACTCCGACACCGGGGACTTTATGTCTTACGATCTTCCCGTCTTCTTCGGTCTCATGGATGATTTGCATGGGGGCGCCGATATACAGTTTCGGCCTTACGCCACCGGCTTCCTGTACCTGGATCAAGCCGGCGTCGGTTATATTCGTGACGCGGAAACCGATCTCATCCATATGCCCGCAAAGCAGGACTTTAAACTCCGCTTCCGGATTCACGACGGAAATGGTATTTCCTACCGCATCGGTTAACTGCTGATCCGCCCATTCTTTTCCGTAAGCCAGGGCGATCTCCTGCCCGGCTTCTTCGTTCCCGACTACCGTAGCCACATTCAAAAGATCATAAAGCAATTGTTTTTCCATTCTGCTTCCTCCTTCTCGGTTTGCTGCCTCTATCTTATCATATTTCTCGACTTTCGTCTTGCCTTTCTACCGATTTTCGAGAACCGCCGGTGTCCGGCCTTCGGTGTCCGGCCACGACCGGCCGCTTTTTTCGGTATCTGGTTCGTGACCGGCCTTTTCTAACGGTAACCGGTTCGTGACCGGCCTTTTCTAACGGTGCCCGGTTCGTGACCGGCCTTTTCAGAATCGACGTCGTTTGGCCATCCCCGCCCGGAAACGGTTACGTTTTAGAAGAAAATGTCCAAATGACGTAAGATCCACAGTCGCCCTTCCCAGATCTTACGTCATTGGATCGCCTCCATCCAGAATCCGTTACGTTTTAGAAGAAAAATGCCGGATGACGTAAGATCCGCAGCCGCCCTTCCCAGATCTTACGTCATTGGGCCGGCTCCATCCAGAATCCGTTACGTTTTAGGAGAAAATGGCCGAATGACGTAAGATCCTCAGCCAGCCCTTCCCGAATCTTACG
>JAFRYQ010000065.1 GCA_017437565.1 Bacillota bacterium | reverse complement strand
TTGATCAAAAGTCAAAATCGCCTGCCAGTATTTTCTTCTTATAATAATCGATCTCCCCACGGATCAGGAGGTCGATCTGCCGCATGCCCAGCATCTCGACCGGCGCCTGATCGTCCGTCATGATGTGGTTTCCGCCCTGGTAGAGAACGAAGCCATCCGTCGCGCGTTTCATCAGATCCGCCAGCGCCGGATCGGTAAGCCCTTCTATACCGGCAGCCAGCTCATCCGGCAGGTCCCCTTCGCCGGCCAGGATCAAAGCGTTGGTCGTGCCGGGAATGCGGTAGGCATAGACCCGGTCGAAAACCGCATCCATCGTATCCGCCAGATAGTCATTGATCCCCGCTTCCGCGGACACATCCTCCGCTCCGGTTCCGGCAGCGGCGCCAGCCCCGAAAGCCGCAGTCTCATTTCCCATATTCAGATTGACGGCCATGATACCGCCCTCGTTTAAATGCTCCTTCACCAGCCGGAAGAATTCCACGGAGGACATCTGAAAGGGAATGGTGATATCCCGGTAGGCATCGACCAGGATCACGTCATAGGTATCCCGGATCGCCGCCAAATAGGCGCGCCCATCATACTCTACCACTTCAATATCATCCGTTTGGGAGAAGTATTCCTCCGCCAGCTCGATGATGCGCCCGTCGATCTCCACACCGACTACCTTCGCATCCGGCCAGTATTTCCGGCAAAGTGTGGCATAGGTGCCGGTGCCGTTTCCGAGTACCAGGACGGAAAGCGGCGCGTCGCTCCCCGCTCCGGAACCGGCTCGTCCGGCTTCGGCCGCCTGCTGCGCCACCGGCGCCGCCAGCGCGTACTCGTAATACATCCCGGAAAGGGCGCCGTTCTTCATGGCCACCGACTGCACGCCAAAGAGCACGTTGGTCGAGAAGACGATGCGCTCCTCATCCTCCTTTACCTGCAGATAATTATAGACCGATTCACCTTCATAGGTGAGATCCTTCTCCCAAAAAGCGAAGCTGCTCTCATGCCCGAAAACGCAGGAGATCAGGAAGGCGATCGCGGCGACGGTCAGCAGACGCGTTCCCTTCCCGGCCGCTCCGCCGGATCCCTTTCCCGCCTGCCCTTCAGCATCGGAGTCTGTGGCTGGCGTCTCCTTGCGGCCGCTTAAGAAATAGATGGCGCACAGTACCAACAGAATGCCGGCAAAGAGCAGGAAGGTAATGGCGGTACCGACCGCCGGGATCGTCACAAAGGTCGGCAGGAAGGTGCCGATGATGCTGCCGATGGTATTGGCCGCCCCCAGCCGGCCGGCAATCCGGCCGCTCTCTTCGATGCTTTCCATCGTATACTTGATCAGGGACGGTGTCACCGTACCCAACAGGAACAGCGGAAAGACGAAGATCACCAAGCAAGCGACCAACGCCGCCCAGATGAGCAGATTGGTATCCACGGTCACGATCATGAGCGCCGAGATGCCGAGGATCAGATATTTCCCGACCAGCGGGATCAAGCCGATCCAAATCGCGCTGATCGTGATGCGTCGATAGAGTTTATCCGGATCCGGATTCTTATCCGCGCTGCGGCCGCCGTAGATATTGCCGAGGGCCATCGCGATCATGATGGTGCCGATGATGATGGTCCAGACGATCTGTGAGGAACTGAAATACGGGGCGAGCAGGCGGCTGGCCCCGATCTCCACCGCCATGACCGACATGCCGGCAAAGAACTCCGTCAGATAGAGAAAGTATTTATTCTGTAAGATTCTTCTCTTCATATTTTAATCATTAATCATTCATTACCCCGGTTTTCACCCCGGCTCCAATATAGAAAAAAGCTATCGGCTTGCTGCCGATAGCTGTCCTTCAGGAGAGAAACCTTACTCGGCCACCACACCCGCTGACGTGTACTGGGCGCTGTATAGTTCCGTCGCGTCCGCGTCGAGGTACTGGACCTTGATGGTGACGCCGGAAAGACCGGTCGATTCTTCCAGATCCTTTGCCAGTCCCTGGAAGGTGCTCTCATAACTGGCCAGTGCCTGCTCGATCAGCGGCCCGGCCTGTTCCTTCATAGCTTCATCGAATTTCTCCGGATACGTGTAGGTGAAAACCATCAGATTCTCGGTTACGTCGATGGCGAGTCCATTGTCGTTCGCGATCTTATCAAGTTCTGCTTTCAGCTCTTCGTCGCCGCTCACGTACTCTTCCAGATTGCTGGCTTTGCTCCCGCCGCAGGACGTGAGCAGAACCGCGAGAATCATGACTGCGATCAAAATCAAAGCAATTGCTTTTTTACCCTTCATGAAATGCTGTCCTCCTTCGAACATCTGGCATATTTGACCAGTGCTATTTTATCATGCCGGACTATTTTCGTCAAATACTCTCTAAGCCCTGGCGGAGGTCATCCAGGATATCCTCCACGTTCTCCAGGCCGACGGAGAGGCGGACCATACCGCCGTCGATGCCGGCCGCTACCAGCTGCTCATCGGTGAGCTGGCGGTGGGTCTCGGAAGCGGGATGCAGCACGCAGGTCCGGATATCAGCAACGTGGACTTCATTGGAGGCGAGTTTCAACGCGTCCATGAAACGCATCGCGTTTTCGCGCCCGCCTTTAATAACGAAGGAGATCACGCCGCTGGCGCCCTTCAGGTATTTCTGATAGAGCGCGTACTGGCTGTCACCCGGAAGACCCGGATAGCTGACGCTGGCGATCTTATCGCTGGCCTGCAGGAATTTGGCGACGGTAAGCGCGTTCTGGCAGTACTGCGGCATACGCACCGGCAGCGTTTCCAGTCCGAGGTTCAGGAGGAAGGCCGAATGAGCCGCCGGATAGCATCCGAAATCACGCATCAGCTGCATGCGCGCTTTGATGATATAGGCCGCTTTTCCGTAGGCTTCCGTATAGCAGATGCCGTGGTAGGATTCATCGGGCTCGGTGAATTCCGGGAAATTGCCGTTCGTCCAGTCGAAATTGCCGCTGTCTACGATGACGCCGCCGCCCTGGACCGCGTGGCCGTCCATATATTTGGTGGTGGAATGCGTGACGATGTCCGCGCCCCATTCGAAAGGCTTGCAGAGCAGCGGGGTCGCGAAGGTGTTGTCGACGATGAGCGGTACGCCGTGCGCGTGGGCTGCTTTCGCGAAACGCTCGATATCAAAGACGGTCAAAGCCGGATTGGCGATCGTCTCGCCGAAGACGGCTTTCGTATTCGGCTTGAACGCGGCTTCCAGTTCTTCATCGGAAACGTCGTTCTGGACGAAGATGCATTCGATGCCTAGTTTCTTCAGGGTAAAGCCGAAGAGATTGATGGTGCCGCCATAGATCTGCGTGGAAGCTACGATGCTGTCTCCTGCCTTACAGATATTCAGGATGGCCATCAGGTTCGCCGCCTGTCCGGAAGAAGTGCACATAGCGCCGACCCCGCCTTCCAGCTGGTTGATCTTTTCTTCTACCGCCATGACCGTCGGATTCGCGAAGCGCGAGTAGATCAGGGCTTTCGTCGGATCGTCAAAAACTGCCGCTACGTCCGCCGTAGAATCGAAGACGTAGGTCGTGCTCTGCACGATGGGAACGACGCGCGGTTCTGTATTTTTCGGGGTATAGCCTGCATGCAGGCACTTGGTTTCGTCTTTCATTGGACACGCTTTCCTTTCTTCATTTTGTGGTTACCGAAAGATTATAACACAATTTTTGACTTTTTGCGCGACATATGTTAATATAGCGTCGTCAATTCTTAAGTTTTCTTAAGAAGTGAGGTGTATAGTAAAATATGAAAGCAAAAAACGACCTGCGTAGATGGCGCGGACGGCTCATACCGATCGCGGTCCTTCTACTCGCACTGGTGGTCATAAGCGTACTGTCGCAGAAGGACCGGGTCAGCGCCAATGAGATCTCCGGGAACGGAAATGACATCACCCTTTCCGAAGCGCCTTTGGATCGCGCCGCCGAATTATCCGGAACGATCTCCGTCATCGGGGAAGCGCTCTGGAATGGCAAACTGGAAGCCGTCTTCCAGACGAGCGTCGCTGCCCAACCATCCATGAATGCCGCAGCTACCCAGGCCAACACTGGCTCCGGATCGACCACCGCCAAAAAGAATGCCGCTAATAAGAAGCCCTCTTCCGACTCAGAGAGCGCGGCACCAAATGAAGACGGCGAAGTGAATTGTACCGTCTATGCCGACGGCGACGCCTGGTACTATACCGGCGTCCCGGTCACCGTCGAACAACTGCTCGCCTATTATGAGATCTGGCTGCAGGAAGATGACCTGCTCGATACCGATTTCTATTCTACCATTTATAATGGTCAGGAAATCACGATCACGCGCGTTACCTATGAAGACTACGCGGTGGAGGAAGACGGGTACATCTACAATTACCGGATCGTCTATCACGACGGTTATGAAGTAGACCGGGAACTCATTTCCACTGAATACGCGGAAGAGACCCCGGCGGAAACCTCTGAACCGGAACCGTCTTCGGAACCTGAGCAGACGGAGGAACCCGAGCAGACGGAGGAACCCGAGCAGTCCGCGGAGCCGGAACAGACGGAGGAACCTGAGCAATCCGAGGAACCGGAACAGACGGAGGAACCCGAGGAACCCGAGCAGCCCGAAGAACCGGAACAGACAGAGGAACCCGAACAGTCCGAAGAACCGGAGCAGACGGAAGAACCCGAGCAGTCCGAAGAACCGGTCGAACCGGTAGACGAGGAAGATCCCGGCGAATCCGAAGAACCGCAGTCGACGGAAGGCAGCGAAGCCGGCATCGTCGACGGCTATTCCTACGTCAGCTTTATTGACAGCGTCACCGCCTATTCCTACTGTGATACCGGCCGCGGCGCATCCGGTGGCGAATGCCATCTCGGTACTTGTGCCGTCGATCCCTCGGTCATCCCGCTGGGTACCGAGCTCTATATCGAAGGCTATGGCTATGCCATCGCCAACGATACGGGCGGCGCCATCATTGGTAACACCGTAGACGTCTGGCTCTCCACCGCTGAGGACTGCCGGAACTGGGGAGTCCGCAACGTCCGCGTCTATATCCTTGGATAAGAATTGACAATTGCTTACCTGAAAAGAGGCCATCTCCAAACGACACCGTTTGGGATGGCCTCTTCTATTACAATTATATGAGATGACCCCGGTCTGATCCGGGTCATTCATGCCCGGATCATTCAAACGTTCCTCAACGCTCCATCCGGAAGCGGATGGTCCGCTCCGTAGCGTCCATCTCGCAGAAAGCGCCCATCGGCAGCGTCAGCATCGGGAACTCATGCCCGGATTCGATGCCGGCTAAGACCGGAATATCCAGATCTTTAAAGAGATCCTGCATGCATTCATGCCACGTCCAGTCATCGTCATAATCGCTTTTCATCTCCGTGAACTGTCCCATCAGGACGCCGGCGGCCTTGTGGAAATAACCCGCATTCCGCAAGGCGAACATATCCCGCTCAAAGCCGCTGGAAGAGCCGTGTACTTCTTCCAGGAACAGGATCTTCCCGGTCGGATCCAAGGCGTAAGGCGTACCGATCGCGTCGCTTAAGAGGGTCAGGTTACCACCGGCCAGAACGCCGCTCGCCTTACCCGGCGTCACGGTCTCCAATTCCTTCCCGGCAGGATTCCAGAATTCGATCTCCCCTTCCCCGTTCAGGATCTCAAAGAAGCTGCGCGCTGTTTCTTCGTCGAAATGATCGATCATATTGGAATGTACCATCGGCCCGTGTAAGGTCCCGAACTCACAGATCCCGTTGAAGACGGTGTGGAGATTGGTGATATCGCTGTAACCGAGGAAGAGTTTGGGATGCGCTTTGATCGCTTCCAGATCGAGATACTCCATGATCTGATAGCTGCCGTCGCCGCCGCGGACGCAGAAGACCGCGTCGACTTCCGGGTCCAGGAACATCCGGTTTATCCACTCCGCCCGGGTTCTGGCAGTGCCCGCCGTGAACCCGTGGAAATTCTCCGCCAGATTGTCCGCGACCTTCACCTGATAGCCGAGCTCCCGGATCTTATCGATACAGGGCTGTACCCTTTCCGGCGGGATCGGCGAGCTCGGTGCTACGAGCCCGATCGTATCGCCCTTTTGCAGTTTCTTAGGGAATTTCATGAAAGCCTCCGTTCTGCCTTTACCGGCAGGTGTGAACAGGGCTCCGGTTTTAATACCGGAGCCCTGAAAGTTCAGATTGAATGGGACACGCGTTTTACGCGCCTTTTGTTTACTCGGTGA
>JAFRYQ010000064.1 GCA_017437565.1 Bacillota bacterium | reverse complement strand
TCTTCGGGACGACGCTGAAGCACGTCAATATCGCCAACGGCGACAACTTCCCGGACGGTCTCTGCGGCGGCTCCCTGTCGGCGCTGAAGGGCGGCCCGCTGCTCCTGGTGAACGACACCGCGGCTATCTTCAATAAAGCTACCGAATACGTTAAATCCGTGAAGGCCTTCCAGCTTACCGTCTACGGCGGCGAAGGCAGCGTCGCGGAGAAGACCGCCAAGACCATCATCAGTATGAACTAGTAATGCGAGAGCCCGAATACTGAGATCAAAGCACCAATTGCATAATTGATAGCGAAAAGCTTGCGAAAAGCAAGCTTTTCGCTTATAAGATGAATGATTGACATTAGCCCTGCCTCGATTGAGACAGGGCTTTTCTATGGATATTTCTTGAAACAAGCGGGTTTTGCATATATAATAAACTCGTATAATTATGTAACGGAGGAACTTGATGGATTACGAAAAACTTGCTGAGCTGCTGTTCCCTGACGTGACCAAGGAACCGCAGGATTATGAAGAAATCTACCCCCCGCGCGAGCTGCCGGAAGGCGCGAAAGTGACGCGTCTCGGGCCTTCGCCGACAGGGTTCATACATCTGGGCAATCTCTATGGGGCTTTCGTCGACGAGCGGCTGGCTCATCAGTCGGACGGCGTCTTCTTTCTGCGCATCGAGGATACCGACGATAAGCGCTACGTGGAAGGCGCGGTGAAGATCATCATCGACAGCCTGAAGTTCTTTGGGATCCAGTTCGATGAGGGCGCCGGCGCGGACGGTGATACCGGCGCCTACGGAGACTATACCCAGAGCCATCGCGGGCCGGTCTACGCCTGCTTCGCGAAAAAACTGGTGCGGGAAGGGAAAGCCTATCCCTGTTTTCTGACCGAAGAAGAGATTACGGCGATCCGCGCGGAGCAGGAAGCAGCGAAAGGTAATATCGGCATTTACGGGGATTTCGCGCCGTGCCGGAACCTGACCCTGGAGGAAGTGGAAGCGAATCTCGTAGCCGGGAAACCCTACGTGATCCGCTTGAAATCGGACGGAGATCCAGAGAAACAGGACGATCCCGCCCATCGCATTCACGTGCAGGACGCGATCCGCGGCACGCTGGATATGCCGGAGAATTTCCTGGATGTGGTTATCCTGAAGCAGACCGGGATCCCGACTTACCACTTCGCGCACGTGGTCGACGACCACTTGATGCGGACCACCCACGTCGTGCGTGGCGCGGAATGGCTGCCGAGCCTTCCCATCCACGTGGAACTCTTCCAGAAACTCGGTTGGGAGTTGCCCGTCTATTGCCACACCGCGCAGCTCATGAAGCTGGATGAAAACGGCAATAAGCGTAAACTCAGCAAACGTCTCGATCCGGAGCTCTCCCTGGAATACTATATGCGGGACGGTTACCATCCGCTGGCGATCCGGGAATACCTGCTGACGATCCTGAATTCCGATTTCGAAGAGTGGCGCATGGCCAATCCGGAAGCCCCGGCAGACGATTTCCCCTTCGCGGCGGAGAAGATGAGCAATTCCGGCGCGCTCTTCGATCTGAACAAGCTGCATGACGTCAGTAAGGACGTGCTGCTCCGTCTGCCGGCTGAGAAACTCATCGCCTTTTTGGAGGACTGGGCGGCTTACTGCGAAGAGACCGGCGCGCCGGACTGGGATCCGGCGGTAAAGGCGATCTTCGCCGACCACGCCTATCTCAGCCGGATCCTCGATCTCGGCCGGCATGACGCCAAGCCGCGGAAGGACCTGGTCTACGCGAAACAGATCGTCGCCTTCATCAGCTATTTCTTTGACGGGCTCTTTACGCGGGAAGACGACTATCCGGCGGAAGTCCCGGCGGAAGACGTCGCGCCCATCCTGGAGAGCTACCTCGCCGGCTACGATCACGCCGACGATCAAAGCGCCTGGTTCGATAAGATCCGCGCCATCGCTACCGGCCTCGGCTACGCGGCCAAACCGAAGGATTTCAAGAAGCATCCGGAGGAATATAAGGGGCACGTCGGCCACGTCAGCACCGTCATCCGCATCGCGCTCATGGGCCGGGCCCAGTCCCCGGACGTCTGGACCATCCAGCAGATCATGGGTGAAGAGATGACGCGCCGGCGCCTTCAGGAAGCGCTGGCGGCGCTGTAAGCATCAGGCGGGAGCAAAAACATGGTGAACCTCGGCAACAGCTGGGACAGGATCCTGGCGGAGGAATTCACAAGTAAATACTATCAGGATCTGCGGGAATTCCTGAAGCGTGAATACCGGAGCCACAAGGTCTATCCGGATATGTACGATATCTTCAATGCCCTCAAGACCACAGATTATGAAGAAGCGAAGGTGGTGATCCTGGGGCAGGATCCCTATCACGAACCCGGGCAGGCGCACGGCATGGCTTTTTCGGTCAAGCCGGGCATCGAGCAACCGCCGTCCTTAAGGAATATCTTTAAGGAACTGCACGATGACCTGGGCTTGGCGATCCCGCCGCGCGACAACGGATATCTTCTGCCTTGGGCCAAGCAGGGCGTGCTGCTCCTGAATACCTGCTTGACGGTGCGGGAGCATCAGGCCAATTCCCACCGCGGCAAAGGTTGGGAGATCTTTACCGATCACGTCATACAGAAGCTCTCGGCGCGGGAAAAGCCGCTGGTCTTCATCCTCTGGGGCGGCAACGCGCGGAGCAAGAAAGCTTTGATCGACGGTAGCCGGCATCTGATCCTGGAGGGGCCGCACCCGAGCCCGCTTTCGGCTTACGGCGGCTTCTTCGGCGGGCACTATTTTTCCAAGGCGAACCGCTTCCTGGCTGAGCACGGGGAAGAACCGGTCGACTGGGATCTCATGAAACAAACGGAATAACGGAGTAAGAAACCATATGGCAGATAAACAGAAAATCATCAACATCGCGGTGATCGCGCACGTCGACGCCGGTAAATCCACCCTGGTAGACGCTTTCCTGAAACAAAGCGGCGTCTTCCGGGATAATGAGGAAGTCGTCGACTGCGTCATGGACTCGGACGACATCGAACGCGAGCGCGGCATCACCATCTATTCCAAGAACTGCTCGATCATGCACGGCGACGTGAAGATCAATATCGTCGACACACCAGGCCACGCCGACTTCTCCTCGGAAGTCGAACGCATCATGAAGACGGTGGATACCGTCATCCTGCTGGTGGATTCCAGCGAAGGACCGATGCCGCAGACGCGCTTCGTGCTCACCAAATCGCTGGAACAGGGGATCGACCCCATCCTGTTCATCAACAAGATCGATAAGAAGGACGCCCGCATCGACGAGGTCGTGGATGAGGTCTATGAACTCTTCATGGACCTGAACGCCAGCGACAGCCAGCTCGATTTCCCGATCCTCTACGGGATCGCCCGCCAGGGCATCGCGGTACGCGATCCGGAAGAAGTGGCCGGCATCCAGGTCGAGCAGGGCAACGTCAAGATGAAACATACGCCGGAAGGCTATGCCGGTTTCAACCTCGATCCGCTGTTTGAGACCATTATCGAACACTGCGAGCCTTATCCGGACCGCCGGGAAGAGCCGCTGCAGATGCAGGTCTCCACGCTGGCCTACGACGACTATATCGGCCGGCTCGGCATCGGCCGCATCACGCGCGGCAAGATCCGCGAGGGACAGCAGGTCGCCGTGACCAAAGCTGACGGCTCGGTCGTCATGCGGAAGGTCAACCAGGTCTTCTGCTACCGCGGACTGAAGCGCATGGCGGTTCCGGAGGCGGAATGCGGCGATATCGTCGTGGTCTCCGGTATCTCCGATATCTCCATCGGCGAGACCATCTGCGCGCCGGATAAGCCGGAAGCCATGGAGCTCATCCACATCGAAGAGCCGACGCTTTCCATGAATTTCATGGTCAATTCCTCGCCCTTTGCCGGTAAGGTCGGCCGTTTCGTGACGTCCCGCCACATCCGCGAGCGCCTGATGAAAGAACTGGAAGTCAACGTCGGCCTCACGGTGGAGGAGACTGATTCCACGGACTGCTTCAAGGTCTCCGGGCGCGGGGAGCTGCATCTTTCCATCCTGATCGAGAATATGCGCCGCGAAGGCTACGAGCTCGCCGTCAGCAAGCCGGAGGTCATCTATCACCGCGGCGAGAACGGACAGCGGCTGGAACCGGTAGAAGAGGTCGTGATCAGCGTTCCGGATGAGTATGCCGGCACCGTGATCAGCAAATTAAATATCCGTAAGGGATTGATGGTGCAGATGTCGGGCGAAAATGGGTATCAAAGACTTGAATACCACGCGCCGACGCGCGGCCTTCTGGGTTACCGGTCCGAATTCATCAACGACACGCACGGCGAAGGCACCATGGAGCGGCGTTTCTACGCCTTTGAGGAGTATAAAGGGGATATCCCGAGCCGCACCAACGGCGTGGCGATCGCCATCGAAGAAGGCGTCTGCACACCTTACGCGCTCTTCAATATCGGCGAGCGCGTGCAGATGTTCGTGGAACCCGGTACCCGCGTCTACGAAGGCATGATCGTGGGCATGAATTCCCGCTCCGGCGATATGGAAGTCAATCCCTGCCGGGCCAAGAAGGCGAGCAATATGCGCGCCGCCGGTTCCGACGAAAACATCAAGCTTTCCCCGGCCCGCCACTTCACGCTGGAAGAAGCGCTGGAATTCATCGCCGACGACGAGCTCGTCGAGATCACACCGGATGATATCCGTCTGCGGAAAAAGCTCCTGCACGAGCTGGAACGCAGACGTTCGGGCAGATATCAGTAAACCATAATTGTCATCACTATGCACATTCGTTAAAGTCGCGCGGACGGTAGCCCGCACGGAAGAGAAGGAGGAGAAAAATGGGTAGTTTACTGGCACTCGGAACAGGCGCTTCGATCCTGTTCATGATCATTAAAGCCGTGCTGATCTTGCTGATCGGCTACATCGTCATCAATCTGGTCACCGGCGCGGTTAAGAAAAGCCTGGAAAAGAATCCGAAGATCGATCCGATGCTGCACGGATTCCTGGTGAAGGTACTGCGCATCCTCCTCTGGGTCGTGGTGATCGTCATGTTGCTGCAGGCTTTCGGCGTTAACACCGCTTCGCTGGTCGCGATCATCGGCGCTGCCGGCATCGCTGTAGCCATGGCGCTGAAGGACAGCCTGGCTAACGTGGCAGGTGGCATCCTGATCCTTATCAACAAGCCCTTCAAGCGCGGGGATGAGATCGAAGTCGCCGGCCAGACGGGCATCGTCGACGCGATCGACATCATGACCACCCAGCTGCACACCTGGGACAATAAGATCGTCCGCGTCCCGAACGGCGCCATCGTGACGTCCTCGGTGGTGAACTTCACCGAATCCGGCCTCAGAAGAGTCGAGGAAAGCTTCGGCGTGGCGCCCGATTCGGATTTCGAGAAGGTCAAAGCAGCCATTCGCGCGGCCTGCGCGAAGGATCCGGTCTTCAGCATGAATCCGGAACCGGTGATTGGCGCTTCCGGCAACGGCGATGGTTCGGTCATCTTCGACTGCAAGGTCTGGGTCAAGACGGAAGATTACTACGGCGCCATCTATCGCCTGCGTGAAGGCGTAGCGGCTGAATTCGCGGCGGCCGGCGTCAGCGGACCGAAGAAAACACTTCGTGTCATGCAGGTCGAGTAAGGCTCGGAAAGAACTCGGCGGGAATGGGTGCGATGAACCCGGAAAAGAAGATACTGGTAAGCGCCTGCCTCTATGGAGGCGGGCCTTACCGCTATGACGGAAGGGACAAGCTTTGTCAGGACCCCCGCTTCCGGCGCTGGCAGGAGGAGGGGATCCTGATCCCGGTCTGTCCGGAAGTCCTGGGCGGGCTGCCGGTGCCCCGGCCGCCTTCCGAGCGGTGCGGAGACCGGGTCGTCAATAGCGAGGGCGCGGACGTGACGGAAGCATACCGGCGCGGAGCCGCGGAAGTCTGCCGGATCGCCCAGGAGGCCGGCTGCCGGATCGCAGTGCTGAAAGCGAAGAGCCCGGCTTGCGGGAACCGGGAGATCTACGACGGCACGTTCAGCCGGCGGCTGGTGCCGGGCATGGGCGTTTGCGCGCAGGCGCTTACGGATCTGGGCCTAAGGGTCTTTAACGAGACGGAACTGGATCTGGCAGAGGCTTTGATAGAAGGATAAGGAGAACAGATGGATCCGATTCGCGATTTTTTCGATCTGGGCACCGACATCATGGAGACGGTGACCAAGGCAGTCGAGAAAAATGATTTTACGGGGCTGGCGGATGCCCTGAAGCGACAGGTCGGGGGTTTTAAGGATAATTACCGCTACGACGAGGATTTGCGTAAGGCCAAGGCCAATTATGAGAGCGGCAACCAGCCTTACGTGAACGCCAGGCCGGGGGCCGGCGATCAGCAGTATCAGTGGACGGCCGCCGGCAGCCGCCCGCAGGGCTATACCGGGACCGGTACCAGGCCGCAGGGCTATGCGGGGCAGAATGCCCGGCAGCAGTATTACGCCAACCAGCAAGCGCGCCAGCAGGCATATGCGGCGCAAAAGGCACGCCAGCAGAATACCTACCGGCCGAACGTTTACGTGAATAACGGCGAGCGTCCGAGCGGCCCGTATATGAAGAAAGGCCAGTTTGGCGCCGGGACCCAGACCGCGAACTGGCAGCGGCCGGAATCCGAAAAGGTGAACCTGCCGCAGACGGTGAACCGCGGCCTGACTCCTTTCGTTCAGCAGCGTCCGAGCAAGGTCAGCGCGGTTCTGAAAGAAGTCGGCGGCATTACCGGCCTGGCGATCACCGGCCCCGGCACGATCGCGCTGGCGATCCTGATCGCGACAGTAGGCGGCCCCGGCATCATCGCCGGCACGGCGATCACGGCGGCCGGCCTGGCAGCTTCGGCGTTCCTGACCCATAGCGGCGTGAAGGACGTCCGGCTGGTCGATCAGTTCAACCGTTACAGCAAACTGATCGGTAACGCGGAGTACATCGCGCTCGACGACCTCGCGGCTATGGCCGGCGAGACGCGCGAGCAGGTTGAACAGAATCTGGACCGCATGATCGCCAAAAAGATGCTGCCGCAGGCAAAATTCGACGAGAAAAAGTCGACTTTGATCCTGACGCAGCAGGCCTATAGCCAGTACCGGCTGGCGGAAGACGCGCGGGCGCAGCGGGAGGCAGCCGCGGCAGCGCGCCGGGACAGCATCGACGGGATGGACGTGCCGGAGGACATTAAAGATACCCTGCGGCGCGGTTCGGAATTCATCGCCACCGTCCGGGAACAGAACGAGCGCATTCCGGACGCGGAGATGACGGAGAAACTCTATCAGCTGGAACACATCGTCGACCGGATCTTTGCCCAGGTCAAGAAGGAACCGGCCAGCGCCCGGGACCTGAATAAATTCCTGTCCTATTATCTCCCGACGACGGAGAAGCTGATCAACGCCTACATCGACCTCGATAAGCAACCGGTGGCAGGTGAGAACATCGCGACGACCAAGCGTGAGATCAATGAAGCGCTGGATACGATCAACGTCGCGTTTGAAAACCTCCTGGATGACCTTTATCAGGAGGTCGCCTGGGATATCTCCTCAGATATCTCGGTGATGAAGACGATGATGGCCCAGGACGGGCTTACCGATGAAGTTAAGAAAGAACACGGAAACAAAAAAACGGAGGTAAATTAGAATGGCAGATCAATTTGAGGACATCACGAAAGAAGTACCGGAACTGAATTTCGATTTTCCGGGCGAGACGGAAGGTTCCGTTGACGACAAACTGGCGGACGCGGAAGCGGCGGTAAACGAGATGTTCGCGGAGCCCGCGCCGGCACCGGAAGAACCCGTGGAAGAGGAGAAACCGAAAGCGGCGCCGATCGATCCGAAAGAAACGTTAAACGATAAGGAACTGGCGATCGTGAACGCCTTTGTCGATAAGATCGATATTACCAATTCGGCGGCGATCATGAATTACGGCGTTGGTACCCAGAAGAAGATCGCTGATTTCTCGGAGAAAGCCCTGGACAACGTCAAGACCAAGGATATGGGTGAGGTCGGCAATATGATCACCTCCCTGGTGACGGAACTGAAGAACTTCGACGTCGAAGAAGAGAAGAAAGGCCTGGTTGGATTCTTCAAGAAAAAACAGAACAGCATCGAGTCCATGAAGGCGAAATACAGCAAGGTCGAGACCAACGTCACGGCGATCAAGAACGCGCTGGAAGAACGTCAGGTGCAGCTGATGAAGGATTCCGCGATGCTGGATAAGATGTATGAGCTGAACCTCGGCTATTTCCGCGAACTGACGATGTATATCGTCGCCGGCCAGCAGAAACTGGAGCAGGTCCGCAGCACGGAGCTGGCGGAACTGGAACGGAAAGCCCAGGAGAGCGGCCTGCCGCAGGACGCCCAGGCGGCGAAAGACCTGGCCGCGCAGTGCGAACGCTTTGAGAAAAAGCTCTATGACCTCAGCCTGACGAGAACGGTCGCCATGCAGACAGCTCCGCAGATCCGCATGGTGCAGTCCTCCGACAATATGATGGCTGAGAAGATCCAGTCCACGATCGTGAACACGATCCCGCTCTGGAAGAACCAGATGGTCATCGCCATGGGCGTGGAGCATTCCGTCCAGGCGGCCCAGGCGCAGCACCAGGTCAGCGAGATGACGAACGAGCTGCTGCGTAAGAACGCCGAAGCCCTGAAGCTGGCCACGGTCGAAACGGCCAAGGAATCCGAGCGGGGAGTGATCGATATCGAAACGCTGAAGCACACGAATGAAGTCCTGATCACGACGCTGGATGAAGTCATGAACATCCAGAAGGAAGGCCGCGAGAAGAGACTGGCCGCGGAAGAAGAACTGCGCCAGATTGAAGGCCAGCTGAAGCAGAAACTGCTGCAGGCTTCGCAGGAAAGCAGATAGGTCCTCCATGAATGAAGAGAAGAGGATCGCGCTTCTGATCGACGCGGAGAACATCTCCGCGCAATACGCGGACGACATCATCGACGAAGTTTCCAATTACGGCGTCTGCTCCTATAAGCGCATCTACGGCAGCTGGGACCGCATCGTCCATACCAAATGGGAGAGCGAGATCAAAAAGAACTCTCTGAAGGCGATGATGCAGATCAACAACACGCGGGCGAAAAACGCCACCGATTCCGCGCTCATCATCGACGCGATGGATATCCTGTATAAGGGAAACGTCGACGTCTTCTGCATCGTGAGTTCGGACAGCGATTTCACCTCGCTGGCGCGCCGGCTCATGGAATCGGGCGTGATGGTCATCGGCATGGGCGAGTCGGACAAAGCGACGGAAGCCTTGGAGAACGCCTACGATAAATTCGTCTATATCGACGTGCTGGCCAAGCAGGCCGATGAAGAGGAAGCAGCGGCGCGGGCCGCGGAAGCTGCCGAAGCTGCCGCCGCGGCCGCGGAAGCCAAGAAGGGGAAAGGCGGCCAGGGCAAACAGGCGGCCGGAGCCCGGAAAGCGGTACCGGCAGCGAGCGCCGACCGTCCGACCGGTAATACTCCCAGCAAGCGCGAACTGGAAGAGCGGATCAAGCAGATCATCATGGAAAACCTGGATAAGGGAAAAGCCACCGATCTCGGGCAGATCGGTAATGAGCTGTCCCGCATCTACCGCAACTTCGACGTGCGTTATTACGACAAGAAGGGCGGCGGGAAATACAAGTATCTGCGTGAATTCGTCGCGGACTTTAAGAGCTTTCTCGTGGAGCGCGGCTGGGACGACCGCATTTTCGTCGGATTGAAGAACAAACAGGGTAATTAGGCTAACAGTAAAAACAACGGAACTCATTTATGGAAAATATTTTGGAAGCGGCTCTCACCGCCAGCACCCGTTATAACGGGCAGCGCGATGAACGCGATTTTTCGAAGGCACTGATCCTGGAACCGGTCGAGGCCTGGCGCTATGATAACGGGACCGGAAAACTTGTCTTCCGGTATGAAACAGCCGGAAAGAACCACCGCAATCTGTACGGGACCATGCACGGAGGCATCATCGCCTCCGTGCTGGACGTAGCTGTCGGCATGTCGATGGCGACGCTGACCAAACACGTCATCAACACCGTCGACCTGCATATCAGCTATCTGAGAGCCGGAGTCGGGGAGCACTATCGGATCGAGGTCGAAGTGACCCATCTGGGTCGCCGGCTCGGCTCCGCCAGTATGAAGCTGATCGACGTCGATAACGATGAACTGGTGGCGACCGGCCAGGCAACCTTCTTTATCTTTGAACAGATGCTGGATGTGTTCCGGGAGGAAGAAGAGAAGGAATAAGCACGAAAAAAGCGCTCTCCGAAGAGCGCCTTTTCATTCATGATGGAAGCGGTCAGAGAACGCCGAGGTGTTCAAGCAGGATCTTCAGGCCGATGGCGATGAGGATAAAGCCGCCGGCAAGTTCTGCTTTCGCTTTATAGCGGGCTCCGAAGATGGCGCCGATCTTGACTCCGGCGGCCGAAAGACAGAAGGCGACGACGCCGATCGTCGTCACGGCCGGGAGGAGCTTCACCTGCAGAAAAGCAAAACTGACGCCGACCGCCAAAGCGTCGATGCTGGTGGCGATGGCTAAGAGGGCCATGGTCCGGATCCCGAAATCGGGATCCTTTTTTATTTCCTTATCCCGGGACTCCCGGATCATGGACAGGCCGATCAGGAGCAGGAGAATGAAGGCAATCCAGTGGTCGTAGGCGGCAATGGCATCCGCGAAGCGGCTGCCCGCCAGATAGCCGATCACCGGCATCAGGAACTGAAAGACGCCGAAATACAGGCCGCAGATCAGGGCATAGCGCGCTTTCATCTGCGGGACTGAGAGCCCTTTCACGATGGAGACCGCGAAGGCGTCCATGGCCAACCCGACGGCGATGAGAAAGATTTCCAGTGCGCTCATTTATTTCAGAACCTCTTCCACGGTGGCTGCCATATCTGATTTCTCGATGATCCCGGTATGGCGGAGGGGTTTCGTTTCCAAATCGGCAAGTCCCGTCGGTACCGGGAGACCGGTAGCCGCTGTCAACGCGCGCAGATCCGCGAATTCATCTGCTGCCGCAGCCAGGCCGATGGCCTTGGCCACGTCGCCGGAAAATTTAAAGGGACTGGCGGTGGAGGCGATGACGGCGGGCGTCTCGTCCCCCGTCTCCCGGACGTAATCTTCATAGACCTTCCAGGCCACGGCGGTATGTGTATCCAGCAGGTAGCCATGCGTCCGGAATACCTGTCCGATGGTATCCAGCGTTTCCTGCGGATCGGCAAAGCCGCCATAGAAGGAGGAAAGCCCGTCGCGGATGGCAGCGGAGACCTCGTAACGACCGCTTTGATCGAGCGCGGCCATCAGGCTGCGGATCTCTTCCGCATCGTCGCCGGCGAGCGCGTAGAGCAGGCGTTCCAGGTTGCTGGAGACGAGGATGTCCATCGACGGCGAATTGGTCAGATGGAAGGGCCGGTGCGTGTCGTAGACGCCGGTGCGGAGGAAATCGGTGAGGACTCTGTTCGCGTTGGACGCGCAGATGAGCTTCCCGATCGGCACCCCCATGCGGCCGGCGTACCAGGCAGCGAGGATATTGCCGAAATTGCCGGTGGGGACGACGGCGTTCATCGGTTCCCCGCAGGCGAGGCTGCCGTCCTTCACCAGGCGCGAATAAGCGTAGACATAATAGGCGACTTGCGGGACCAGCCGGCCGATATTGATGGAGTTCGCGGACGAGAGCTTGATATCAGCCTGAGCCAGCCTGGCTGCCAGCTCCGGGTCGTTGAAGATCGCTTTCACGCCGCGCTGGGCGTCGTCGAAATTTCCCTTGATGGCAAAAACATGCGTGTTGGCGCCTTCCTGGGTCTGCATCTGGCGCTGCTGGACGGGGCTCACGCCGGCGTTGGGGAAGAAGACGATGATCTCCGTCCCCGCCACGTCAGCAAAGCCTTCCAAAGCGGCTTTCCCGGTGTCCCCGGAGGTCGCCGTGAGAATGCAGATCGTTCCCGTTTCCCCACATTTTTTGCGAGCGGTGGTCATGAGGTGAGGGAGGATGGAAAGGGCCATGTCCTTAAACGCCGAAGTCGGCCCGTGGTAAAGCTCCATGACGTGGGTGTTGCCGACCGCGCGGACCGGCACGATCTCATCTGTCGCGAAGCGCCCGTCGTATGCGGCGTGGACGCAAGACGAGATCTCTTCTTTCGAGAAATCCGTAAAGAAGGCGCCGATGATGGCTTCCGCCACTTCCTGATAGCTGAGATCGCTGAAGGCGGCTAAGGGCAGGGGAAGCGCGGGAATGGTATCGGGCACGAAGAGCCCTTTATCGGCGGCCAGGCCCTGGATGATGGCTGCGGCGGAGCTGAGAGCGCTCCCACCGCCACGCGTGCTGTGATATGTAATCATTGATGATAACCTTTCTTAAAAAAGTGCTGGACAAGCGTTGCAATCCAGTATATAATAAAACTCGCGATATTTCAATAAACATCTGTGTCGCCCTGGTCAAGTGGTCAAGACGCTAGCCTCTCACGCTGGAATCAGGGGTTCGACTCCCCTGGGCGATACCAACAGAAAAAGCACTCCTTACGGAGTGCGTTTTCGTTTTTGAACAGGCGTAGCAGAAGGCTGGAAGGAGAAAGCGCAGCGGCGCCGGGGATGTCAGCCGGACGTTCGTTTTCATTGACTTGCAAGGCATTTTTTGGTAAAATTTAAATGTTAAAATGGTTCCCAAACATAAGGAGGAAAAGCCGGAAACCATTAGCGCCTGGACTGGAAACAGTTGACGAGGATGGCAGTGATCGAAAGACTCGGCGGATGCTGCCACGGCCGGAGCGGGCCGTCAGGGAGAAGGGAAAAAGCAGAATCAACACTGTAACAAAGCTCCTCCCGACGCGGAAATCTAAAATACAAGGAGACTTTATGTATACCATTCAGGATCTCTATGATCTCGACCACACGCTGGCGAAGGATTACCTCGCGCAGTTCACGTATCCGTGGGAAGCGTTGAAGGGAATTAAAGACTTCATCCTGGCCCTGGGACCGACCCTCGATCCCGAAGAATACCAGGAGATCGCCGAAAACGTCTGGGTCCACAAGACCGCGAAAGTCTATCCGTCCGCTTATCTCGGCGCGCCCTGCATCATCGGGCCCAATACGGAAGTGCGCCACGGCGCCTTCATCCGCGGTTCCGCTTTGATCGGGGATACCTGCGTTGTCGGCAACTCCGTTGAGCTGAAGAACGTGATTCTTTTCGACCACGTACAGACCCCGCATTACAACTACGTCGGCGATTCCATCCTCGGCTATTACAGCCATATGGGGGCAGGTTCCATCACTTCCAATATCAAAGCGGATAAGAAGAATATCGTCATTCACGGCACGGATGAGGAAATCGCCACCGGGCTCCGGAAGGTCGGCGCCATGCTTGGCGACCATGTGGACGTGGGTTGCAATTCCGTCATGAATCCGGGCGTGATCATCGGCCGCTGGACGAACGTCTATCCGACGTCCTGCGTGCGCGGCGTCATTCCGGAATACTGCATTCTTAAAAATAACGGCGAGATCATTCAGAAACAAGTCGAAACCGAATAGGGGAATTGGGGAGGAAAAAATGAGAGTAGTCATTCAGGACGATTATGAAAAAATGAGTAAATGGGCAGCGAACTACATCGCAGCCAAGATCAAAGCGCATAAGGAAGACCGACCCTTCGTACTGGGTCTGCCGACGGGTTCTTCCCCAATCGGCGTCTACCAGGAACTGGCCCGTATGAACCAGGCCGGGGAGCTGTCTTTCCAGAACGTCGTCACCTTCAATATGGACGAGTACCTGGGCCTGCCGCGCGAACACG
>JAFRYQ010000063.1 GCA_017437565.1 Bacillota bacterium | reverse complement strand
TGAGGAGAAAAGCATCATTGATTATCCCGATGGGTCAGTCGTTCGTTATAACTGCATTCTGAACAAATAGACAAATTCCCGTTTGTCGCGTTATCACTAAATGGGCATTTATGAGGATGTATAGAGAATGATCAAACTAACAGAAGTAACTGAAGAAAACTGGTTTGAGGTAGCTTCCCTGAGCGTAAAAGACGATCAGAAAGACTATGTTGCACCTGTAATAGGCATTCTGGCAAGAGGATATGTCTATCGAGATTGTAATGCCAGAATACATGTCATTGAAAATGACGGAACTATTGTTGGAGCATCACTTGTCAGAGAATTTACAGATGAACCTCTTGGATACGATCTGCAACAATTCATGATCGACCAACGTTATCAGGGAAAAGGGTATGGCACCGAAGCGCTCAAACTCATACTAGATGAGCTTCGCAGAGAAGGTCATTATGATCATGTAGAAGTCTGTGTAAAAAAGGCTGATGTTGCAGCCATCCATCTTTATAAAAAAAGCGGTTTTGTTGATTCCGGGTACGTTGACGAAGATGCACCAGATTCACGAAATATGATTTGTTATCTGAGTTAAGCAGATCCCGGTTCTACGAGGTAAGTATGAAACAGGCTTTTGAATCAGACCAAATCAGCTATGTGGAGGTGTCAGACCTGCTGGTAAATGATCATGGAGACCTTCCGGGTCAAAAGAAGGAAGCACAGGAGGAGACATTTATGGAAGATTATATTGCCGGCAATAAGGCGGCTTGGGAAGAAGCCTTTGCAAACAGGGATCCGGCCTGGGGGGCGGATATTACGGAGCGCTTGCAAAAGGAGGATTATCCTTTCTTTAATGAAGAGACAAAAAGCGTCCTGAAGCGGTTGGCGACAAAGGACGCGGTCATTGGCCAGTTTTGCTGTAACAACGGGCGGGAATTGCTGTCTCTGGTAAAATGCGGCGGCGCCAGAAAGGGGATCGGCTTTGATATCGCCGAGAACCAGGTGGCCTTTGCCAATGCCAAAGCGAAAGAGCTTGATCTGCCCTGCCAATTCGAAGCCGTCAATATCTACGATATCGACGATCGCTACCGGGAGCAGTTCGATATCGTGATCATAACCATCGGCGCGCTCTGCTGGTTTCACGATCTGCAGCGCTTTTTTGCCGTCGTAGCGAAATGCATGAAGCCGGGAGCGGTAATCGTGATCAATGAGCAGCATCCGTGTACGAATATGCTGGCGACAGAAGGCGACGAGCCGTATGATCCGGAACACAGGCTGGAGTGTCATTACTCCTATTTTGAACATGAGTGGACCGGAAATGAGGGTATGTATTACATGACGCAGAAACAGTATCACTCCAAGACCTTCACGGATTACACCCACCCGCTGGCGGAGATCATCTCCGGGATGTGCGCAAGCGGCATCGTCGTAACCGGATTCCAGGAGTTTGATTACGACATCAGTGATATCTTTGCTTCCGTTGATCATAGCGGCTTTCCGCTTTCCATGATCATAGAGGGAAGGAAAGGGTAGACTTATGCTTACACATGTAGGGACTAAAACGATCGAAACGGAGCGCTTGCTTCTTCGCCGTTTCCGGTATTCCGATATTGATTCCATGCTTCGCAACTGGATCGCGGATGAAGAGACCCAGTGGGGTTATGGCGAGCCATATTACGCGACGCCGGGGGCGGTGCGGGAATTGTTGGATACGAAGTATATCGCTTCTTATGCCCGCGATGACTATTATCGGTGGGCGGTCATCGAAAAAGCCTCGGGGGAATGCATCGGACAAATTGCCTATTTCTCTGTAGATACCGGGAATCGGCACGGTGAGATCGAGTACGTGATCGGACCGGCCTTCCAGGGAAAAGGATATGCCACCGAGATGACGAAAGCCGTTATCGCCTTTGGCTTTGATGAGGTCAACTTTCACCGCATCGAGATCGATTGCCGCACCGCTAATGAGGCCTCGCGCCGGGTCATCGAGAAGTGCGGGCTCACCTATGAAGGCGTATTCCGTGATTTCTTCTGGCGAAAAGATCACTTTGAAGGCAGAAGGGTATTCTCTATCTTAAAGTCGGAATATGAAGCGGCTCGGAAAAGTGAATAGATGTGTGCTATGATGTATGAGCGGACGAATGAATGGATCGAACACTTTATGGAACAGGCAGGTAGAAAGATGAGCAAGCAAGACCTTATGCTAACAGCAGCAAGAGCAAAATGGGATACGTCCTCCTGCAGCACGGTGATCGTCGGCAAGGCGGTTTCCGCGACTGGGCACGTCATCGCGGCCCATAACGAAGACGATACCCACGGGATCACGGCGGTCTACCAGGTACCGCGGAAGCACCATGCCCCGGGTGACGTGGCAGTATTCGACGACGGCAAAGCGGAAATACCGGAGATCCCGGAGACCTACGCTTACAGCTGGTCGGAAGTGCGGACAGAAGCCGGACTCGCCTTTGGCGACAATTTCATCAATGAAAAGGGCGTATCGGTGTTCAGCAATTCCGCCCATCCCTGTAAAGACCAAAAGGACGAGTCGTTGGGCGGCGATTTGGGATACGGATTGAGAAAGATCGCGGCGGAACGTGCCGGCACGGCCCGTGAAGGCATGGAGATCATCGCCAGCCTGGTCGAACAATACGGCTACTATTCCAGCCGCAACTACTGCGTTTGCGATAAAGATGAGGCCTGGGTCATCCAGATCCCGCGCGGTCACGTGGTCGCGGCCCGCAGGGTGCCTGACGATGAGGTCTATTTCATACCCAATTGGTTTACGATCCGCCAGATCGACTTCTCGGATGTGGAACACGCGAACTGGTATTGGTCTCCCGATTTGGTCCCGCACGCCATCGAAAGAGGATATTACGTTCCGACTAAGGAAAATGATTACAGTGATTTCGACTTTGCCATGGTCTATCAGGAAGAAGCCGACCGGCGGGATTGCCGGGAACGGGCTGACGCGGCCTGGCAGATCCTTCTGGGGAAAAAGCCGGCCGAGCTGCGGGCCTTTTCCTATAAACCGGATCGCGTACTGGGCTTAGCGGACTGTAAAAAAGTCCTGCGGGATCACTTTGAGGGCCAGCCTTACGGCATTACCCAGGGGGGCAAGGTAAGTCCGCACGTGGATGATCACTTCTGCCTCTGCAATTCCGCGACAGTGGAGAGCACGGTGATCCTGTTTGACGAGGTGCCGGAGCTGACGATCGTCTACCGGGCATTGCCCCGGCCCTGCATCCTTCCTTACGTGCCCTGGTTCCTCGGTATTACCGAGTTCCCGGAGGGTTATTGTTGGAGAAGTTGGGAGGAAGCCGAACGCACGCATTTCCACACGACGGACGACGATTTCCGTCACGACCCGCGACGCGCCTACTCTCATTTCCGGGCGCTTCTCTACCTCACGGATGCGGACTATGAAGGCAATCATGAGACCGCGGCCGTGGATGCCGTAACCGTGGAAGCGGCATGGCAGGAGCAGGCCGCAGCCTTGCAAGCCAGCTGCCGCGATAAGCTGAAAGACTCCGGCGCTTTGGACGCCATCCGGGAGGAGCTTACCGCCTTCACGCGCGAGAAAGCGGCGGAAGCGCTGCGTTGGGCGCAGGATGAATTCTATAAGATCGGCGAGGCGGAACTGGACCGCATCATGTGGCGCAAGGATCTGTAGGTAGAGGCAAGCCGCTTATTTTAGCGCCTCCTGCAGCATGGCCAGATACTCCTCGGCGATCGCCGACAGGCGGTAATTCGATAACTGGATGCAGCCGATCTCCAGCGGATCATCGCCCTGGATGAGGAACTGCGCGTCGTCCATGACAGCCGGATCCTCGGATTCCCGGAAACAGTTGGGAAAGGCTATCTGATCCACCTGCCAGAGGACGAATGAGCGGCAGCCGGAATTCAGAAGCACCCAGCCAGTTGGATGACGAAAGACTCCTCTCGTTCAATGTAAGGATTTCGGAACCTCTGATCTGTAGGGTCAGAGGTTTTGTTTTAAGAAGCCGGGAGAGCGAGAAGGCGTCACGGGGACTGAAATTATGTTATAATCAAAAAAACAGGTCCACGAGGAGCTCCCCGAAAGACGCGATAATGATAAAGAAGCATGTGATGACGATCGACGAGAGAATCCAGAATACGAATGTAAACCAGCCGCCACGCTTCCTCTATGCTTTGCTGATGAAGGTGACTGCGGTCCTGAACCGCTTAAACAATACGCATTTCACCTATAAAGCGCGCCCGGCAGAGGAACCCGGCTCCATCGTGATGATCGCCAATCACGCCTCCCGCGTCGACTATCAGTTTACCGCGCCGCCCTGTTATCCCAAGCGGTTGAATTACGTGGTAGGCTACAACGAATTCTTCCGCTTTCCGACGAACCTGCTGCTCCCCAATGTGCAGGCGATCCCCAAGAAGAACTTCACACCGGACCGCCACGCCATGCGGCAGATCCTCCGCGTGATCCACCAGGGGGGCAATATCTGTCTCATGCCGGAAGGCATGAGCTCGATCACCGGTATGGCCCAGCCCATCATTCCCGGTGGCGCCAAGCTGTTGAAAAAGCTGGGCGTTCCGGTCTATTATTCCAAGATCTCCGGCGGCTACCTGAACTATACCAAACATTGCCTGGATCAGCGGAAAGGGCGGATCGACGTGGTCGTGGACCGCATGTTTACCGCCGAACAGCTGCGGGAGCTTTCCGTGGAAGAGATCGAAGACACCATGAACCGCCTGCTGGCCCATGACGACTACATCTGGAACAAGAAAGCCCACGTGCGCTTCCAGGGCAAAGGCCAGATGGCAAAGAAGCTGGATACGCTGCTCTATTTGTGCCCGAAATGCGGGGCACTTTATGAGATGGACTGCCAGGGGGATACCATGACCTGCCGCCACTGCGGCAACCAGGTGGAGTTGGACGAGTATTACCAGCTGCACGCCGTCGGGGACAGCGTCTGTCCGGAATTCGTGACCGACTGGACCATCCTGGAGCGGGAACGGGCAGCCGCTGAAGTGCGGAAATCGGATTTCTGTCACCAGGGACATGTGCGGGTCGGTGTTTTGCCGGAGAAGAAAGCTTTGACCGGCGATCAGACCTCGCTTATCCGCGGGGAAGGCCAGCTGAAGCTGGATGCGGCAGGCCTGCATTTCGACGGGATCCTGGAAGACGCGCCTTTCTCCTTTACAATACCCAGCGCCCAGCTTCCCACCTATGGCATGTGCACGGATATCAGCCGTTTCTATACCTTTGTAGACGGCCGCTTCCTGGAATTCTATCCGGACGCCGGCGACGTGCTGCTCTGGGATCATCTCACCGAGGAACTGCATCGCTATCAAGGCGGTAAGTGGCAGAATACCGCTTACCGGCACCGGGAAGACTGAAGAACACCCGCGATCTGCCTTAAAAAAACTCGTGTATGGGGAAAAAGCCGTTTCCGTTTACGAACTGGTTCCTCTTGTGGTATCATAGCAGAAAGTGAGGAGGGAAACGGGATGACGATTTTAGTTTGCGATGATGACCGGGAGATCGCGGGGGCGATCGAGATCTACCTCAGGAACGAGGGCTATGACATCATCAAAGCTTACGACGGGATCGAAGCGCTGCAGGCGCTGGAGAAGAATCAGATCCATCTGATCCTGATGGACGTGATGATGCCGCGCATGGACGGGATCCAGGCGACCATGAAGATCCGCCAGGAGAAGAATATCCCAATCATCATGCTCTCGGCCAAGAGCGAGGATTACGACAAGATCACCGGCCTGAACGTGGGAGCGGACGATTATATCACCAAGCCTTTTAATCCCCTGGAACTGGTAGCCCGCGTGAAGTCGCAGCTGCGCCGGTTTACGCGGCTGGGCAGCATGGAACAGGAAAACAGGGAAGGGGTCTACCGCTCGGGCGGCCTGGTGGTGGACGACGTCGAAAAGCGCGTGACCGTAGATGGGGAACCGGTCACCGTGACGCCGACGGAGTTCGGTATTCTGAAGCTCTTGACGCAGAATGCCGGCAAGGTCTTCTCCATCGACCAGATCTATGAGAACGTTTGGAACGAACCGGCTTATAATCCGGAAAACACCGTCGCGGTGCATATCCGGCGCATCCGGGAAAAGATCGAGATCAACCCCAAAGACCCGAAATACCTGAAGGTATGCTGGGGCATCGGCTATAAAGTGGAAAAGATAGCGGACTAGGAACGAACGGAGCGAATATGAAACAGTATTACGTCAGAGATCTGAAGAGCAATATGGAGATCATCGATTTCTTTATGGTGCGGTCGATCTCGGTGCGGATCGGAACGAATAAAAAACAGTATCTTGACTTGCGCCTCTCGGATAAGACCGGCGAAGTGAACGGCAAGAAGTGGGACGTGGTCGAGGCGGAGATGCCGGCCCTTTCCGCGATCAAAGAAGGCGATATCATCAAGGTAAAAGCCCAGGTCTCCGAATGGCAGGGGGCGCCGCAGCTCCGGATTCTGAAGATCCGGCCGGCTTCCGCGCAGGACGGCCTGGTGGCGGGCGACTTCATCAAAGCCGCCCCGGAGCCCTCGGAAGAGATGCACGCCTATCTCGTCGCGGCCGCGGAATCGATGCGGGACGAGGATTTCCGGCGGATCGCCCTGAAGCTGCTCACGGATAACAAGCAGCGGCTGCTCTATTATCCGGCGGCGGCCAAAAACCACCACGCGGAATACGGCGGCCTGCTTTGGCATATGAAACGGATGCTGATGGCGGGGCGCAGTCTGTGCCGGGTCTATGATCTGCTGGATGAGGATCTGGTCATGACCGGGGTCATCATCCACGATATGGAGAAGCTGAACGAGATCGATGCCGATGAAAACGGCGCCGCTTCCGGTTATTCCACCCGCGGGCAGCTGCTGGGACATATCGTGCAGGGCGTGACGATGATCGATGAGCTCTGCAAGGAACTCGGCGTACCGGAAGAGAAAGCGCTCGTGCTGGAGCATATGGTCCTCTCGCATCATTACGAACCGGATTTCGGCAGCCCCAAGAAGCCGATGTTCCCTGAGGCGGAAGTCCTGCACTATCTCGACATTCTGGATGCCCGTATGTACGATATGGAGGAAGCCCTGATCGGCCTGCAGCCGGGGAATTTCTCCGAGCGCGTGCGCACGCTGGACGGAAGGAAGGTCTACCGCCCGTCCTTCGCGCCGGAGATCCTGCCGGCGGACGAAGCCTGAAACAGCTTAAACGGTGAATAGCAGCCGATGAATAAACAGGAAGAACGGACCGGGACCATCGTAGAGATCATCTTCCGCAACGAAGAAAACGGCTATACGGTGGCGGTCATGGAAACGGATACCGAGTATTTTACTGTCGTGGGGAACCTTCCCCGCTGCCTGAAAGGAGCGCGTTTCCGTCTCACGGGCAGTTTCCGGGAACATCCTTCTTACGGGGAACAGTTTGTATTTCGTGAATTTGAGGAGATCTTGCCGGAGGAAAAATCCGCGATTTTTGATTTTTTGAGCTCCGGGGCCATCAAAGGAGTCGGGCCGGTGACCGCGGCCGCGCTGGTGGCGGCTTTCGGGGATGAGACGCTGAACGTGATCGAAACGGAGCCCGGGCGCCTGACGGAGGTGAAAGGCGTCGGGGAGAAGACGGCGGCTACCATTGCGGCTTCCTTTGCCGAGCACCGCCAGTTCGCGAAGATCGCCCTGGCTTTCCAGGAATATGGTCTGACGACGGCCCAGGCCCTCCGGCTCTACCGCGCCTACGGAGCGGACGCCGTGGCTTTGATCGAGGAAGATCCCTACCGCCTGATCGATGAAGTGCCGGGCTTCGGCTTCCGCAAGGCCGACCAGATCGCCGAACAGATGGGGATCTCCCGGGAGAGCCCGCGGCGCATCGTGAGCGGGGTGAAATATACGCTCTATTATTACGTTTCCGAAGGCAGCACCTATGTGCCGCGTCAGGAACTCTTGGAACGCACGTCGGAACTGCTGGATCTTTCCGCGGAGCTGATCGACGACGAACTGATCAATATGGCTTTCCGGGCGGAGATCAAGATCGACAGTCTGGAGGGACAGGAGACGGTCTATCTCTATCCCTATTACGCGACAGAGCAGTATCTGGTCGCTGATCTTGCCCGCCTGGCCGGGGCGGCCCTGCCGCCGCTGAACCTAAAGGTGGAAAACGCGATCCGCCAGACGGAAGCGGAGACCGGGATCCGGCTTTCCGAGAAGCAGAAGGAAGCGGTGACGCGGGCGCTGGAGAACGGCATTTCCGTGATCACCGGAGGCCCCGGTACCGGTAAAACGACCATCATCAACGCTTTGATCCGCGTTCTGGAATATGCCGGCCTGAAGACGGCGCTGGCCGCGCCGACGGGCCGGGCGGCCAAACGCATCACGGAGACCAGCGGGCGTTACGCGTCCACCATCCACCGGTTGCTGGAATATGCCTACGCGGAGGATGAGGATGAGCTGCGTTTCGGGAAGACCGGCGATTCCCCCCTGGAATACGATGTGGTGATCGTGGACGAGGCTTCCATGATCGACCTGATGCTGATGCGGGGGCTGACCGACGCCATCCGCACGGGGACGCGCCTCCTCCTGATCGGGGATAGCGACCAGCTGCCTTCCGTCGGGGCCGGCAACGTCCTGCGGGACCTGATCGAGAGCGATTTCGTTTTTACCATCCGGCTGACGGAGATCTTCCGGCAGGCGGAGGAGAGCATGATCGTCGTCAACGCGCACCGGATCAACCACGGCGAATTCCCCTTCCTGAATGAGAAGGATAAAGACTTTTTCTTCATGGAACGCCGCAGTGAAGAGGAGATCCGCGATTTGATGAAGGAGCTGGTGACGACGCGGCTGTCGGCATATTACGCGGACCTGGACCCGCAAAAGGATATCCAGATCCTGACGCCGGTAAGAAAAGGCCTGCTGGGAACGGGAACGATGAACGAGCTCCTGCAGGCGGCGCTGAATCCGCCGGCACCCGGAAAAGAAGAGAAGAAGGCCGGGGGACGGATCTTCCGCGAAGGCGATAAGGTCATGCAGATCAAGAACAATTACCAACTGGCCTGGAAAAAACGGAGCGATCTTTCCGAAGGACAGGGGGTCTACAACGGGGACGTCGGCTGGATCCAGACGATCGATCCGGAGAGCCAGCTGGTGACGGTCGTCTTCGATGAGGATAAATTCGTAAGTTACGATTTCAGCCAGTTGGAGGAACTGGAACTGGCTTACGCGATCACCGTGCACAAGAGCCAGGGCAGTGAATTCCCGGTCGTGGTCATGCCGGTCTCCTGGTTCCCACCGATGCTGGCGAGCCGCAATCTGCTCTATACCGCGGTGACCCGCGGAAAGCGCCTGGTGGTGCTGTGCGGCAGCAAGAGGCGCCTGGAAGCGATGATCGATAATAACCGGACGCGTCTGCGCTATTCCGGGCTGGCGGCGCGGCTTAAGCGGCTCCTGGGGACGGAAGCATGAAGCCGCTGGATCTGCTTTTCCCGCCGAACCTCTATTGCGCGGCCTGCGGGAATCTGATCGACCGCAGCCGGCCTTACAGCCTCTGTGATAACTGCCGGGACCATTTCCGCTGGAAACTGTCGCCGGTGACCGAAAGAAACGGGATCCGGGTCCTCGCCTGTGTGGAATACGGCCTCTATGAACGCAGCCTGATTTTCGCGCTGAAATACGCGAAGGACCGGTATTGCGCCGGGATCATCGCCGATATCATGCGTGACCGTCTCCGGCAGGCCGGTGTAGAAGCGGACCTCATCGTGCCGGTGCCGCTGTACCGGAAGAAGGAGCGGCAGCGGGGCTTCAACCAGACGGCTTTGATCGCGCGGGAACTGGCGCGAAGGCTGGGCGTCAGCTGCTGGACGCGGGCCTTGCTCCGGGTACGGGAGACGCGGCCGATGCGGGGACTGGGCCCTTCCGAACGGCGGGAGAACGTCGCGGGCAGCATCGAACTGGCGCCCGGTTATGAAGGGAAAGCGGTCGGAAAGCAGGTGCTGCTGATCGACGATTTCTATACGACCGGCAGCACGGCGGAGAGCTGTTGCGAAGCGCTCCGGGAGATGAAACCGGCAGGCCTGACCGTGCTCGTCTACGCGGTACGGACGCCGCAGGAAGAGATCCTGGCGGAAAGGCAAGCGTCCTTACGAATCGGCCGGTCAATAAATGAATAATAGCGGGCCGCGCTGCGGCTGCCTGTGTCTGTGGTTGAAAATCCAAGCCAGCTATGGGCAAAAGGATCCACGTAAACCGTGAGCAGGAAGCCGCGGCGAGCATGGCATAGTTTAGGTGTAAGTCCTCGGGAAAATCCCGGTGAAGGCAAGTGTGGGGGCAAAGACCAGGTCAGGCAGGCAGCCGCAGCGCGTTCCGCCGTTTTTTTGTCAATTAACGGAAATTCTTCACATTTTTGTGTTATACTGTATAAAAGGTGTACCGCTCTAGCGCGGGACAGTTTGAATATTAAAAGGAGGCATCCCATGAAAATCACGATCACAGGAAAGAATTACAACACTTATCAGCACCTGGAAAACACGATTCAGAAGAAACTGCAGAAACTCGATAAGTATTTCGCGGAAGAAAGCGACGCGAAAGTTGTCCTCTCCCAGGAGCGCGGTAAAAATAAAATAGAGGTAAACATTAACGCCAAAGGTGCCCAATTCCGGACCGAACAGGTCTCGGATGACGTCTATGAAGGCATCGATAAAGCAATCGATAAGCTCTCCAATCAGATGAGCAAGTTTAAGGGCAAACTGAAAAAGCGTTTCCAGGACAATAAGTCGGTCCGGTTTGAAGCCATTCCGGAACCGGAAACCGAAGCGGAAGACCTCGGCGTCGTCCGCACCAAGAAGATCGATCTGCAGCCGATGGACGTGGAGGAAGCCGCCCTGCAGATGGAAATGGGCGGACACGATTTCTTCGTCTACGAGGACGAGGAGACGGGTTTCGTAAAAGTTCTCTACCGGCGTAACGATGGCGGTTACGGCCTGATCGAGACGTCCAAATAGTTCTGAAAACCATTCTTACCAACTTTTCCGGATAACGGAGAATCCTGCATGAAACAAACGATCACTGAGATCTTTGCCAGTTTACAACCTTCGACGATCCTGGACATCCTCGTTGTTGCCTACATCGTCTATAAGATCCTGGGCTTTATCCGGGACTCCCGTGCCCAGCAGCTCGTAAAAGGGCTGCTGGTTCTTGGCGTTGCTTACGCGGCGGCGGATTTCCTGCAGCTGCATCTGCTGCTCTGGATCCTGAAGGGAGCCTGGACAGTGGGCATCATCGCCATCATCATCATTTTCCAGCCGGAGCTGCGGCGCGGTCTGGAGCGGATGGGACGCGGCGGCCTTCTGAACGGCCATATCGGGAAACTCGATAAGGGCAACGCCAAACGGGTAACGGATGAATTCGTCGAGGCTATCGATATGTTCTCGGAGACGCGGACCGGCGCTTTGATCGTGATCGAGAGGGAAGTTTCCCTGGGCGATATCGCGGAAACCGGTACGATCGTCGACGCGGAAGTCTCCGCGGAAATGTTGGGGAATATTTTTTACAAAGGCGCGCCCTTGCACGCCGGTGCCGTTATCATCCGTGACGGCCGCATTTTCGCAGCCGGTTGCGTGCTGCCGCTCACCGCGAGCCTGGAACTTTCGAAGGATCTGGGCACCAGGCACCGGGCGGCGATCGGCATCACCGAAAACTCGGACGCGGTGACTTTGATCGTCAGTGAAGAGAACGGGGTCATTTCAGTAGCCCGCGGCGGCCGGCTGAAACGGTTCCTGGATACGAAGGAGCTGGAGAAGCTGCTGCTGAATCTCTTCATCGACCGTTCCGATGAAGACAAGAGCCTGATGGGCTGGGTCCACAAGATCCTGGGGAGGAAAGAAGATGCTGAATAATCGTAAATTCCGTATCGCTCTCGCCCTGGTGATCGCTGTCGTGCTCTGGCTCTACGTCGTTGGCGTGGTGCAGCCCAGTTCCACAAAACAGGTGCGGGGCGTTCCCATCACCATGACGCATACCGACGTTCTGGCGGAGCGCGGGCTGGCTATGAGCGGTCAAAGCGCGGATTCCATGGACATCGAAATCAGCGGGTCCGTCCTGTCGCTGAACGAGATCAGCGCCTCGGACGTGACCGCTACCGTCGATCTGGCTTCAGCGACGAAGGGCGAGAATGAGATGTCGGTCGTCGTCCGGGTACCCAGCGGTATCACGGTGACTGACCGCAGCACCAATAAGGTCATCGTTTCGGTCGAAGCCATCACCACCAAGACCGTTGACGTGAACGTCGTCTACACCGGCACTTTCGCGGAAGGGGAGGAAGCCCTGACCCTGCATACCAGCCGCGCTAAAATCGACGTTTCCGGTGCTGAGTCGCTGATCTCCATCGTGGATTCGGTGCGGGCGACCATCGACGCCAACCGGGTCGGCGAGGAAGCTACGGACATCTCCTGCCAGTTGCAGGCCCTGAATAAGGAAGGCACCATCGTGAACGGCGTCCTGCTCTCGCAGGAGTCGGTGACGGTCAATACGGTGCTTTCCAAATCAAAATCCGTAGAACTCCGGATCCCAACGGTCGACGAATCCGCGGACGACGCGGAACGGATTCTGACCGGGCCGGAACAGGTCACGATCACCGGCCGGGCCGACGCGGTGAATAAGATCAACCGCCTGACGGCAGAGCCGGTTACCCTGACGGATATCGCTTCTTCGCGGGAAGTGCCGGTCATCGTGAATCTGCCGGAAGGCGTCGCGCTGGCGGCGAATAATCAGGAATTGAAGGCGGAGATCACCGTCACCAATATGATCGAGCGCAGCTATACCTTCACCGCGAAAGATATCAAGCTGGCCGGAGAATCCAAAGACCTGAATTATCAGTTCGCGGAAGGAACGCAGGTCATCGTTACCCTGCGCGGGAAACGGGAACTGATCAATGGCATTACCAGAAGCAGTATCGATATTTCCGCCGACGTCAGCGCGCTGACGGCCGGGGAAAACGCGCAGGAAGCCGTGGTCATCGCGGATCCGGGCATCGACGTAACGAGCATCGTTTGCAATCCGGAAACGGTGAACGTGAAAGTGACCGCGAAAGCGGGCGACTGATATGCGTGAGGATCCCTCAGTGGCAACGGAAAGATAAGACAGTAGCGAAAAGCGAGACCGCACGTTTAGGGTGATCCCGCTTTTTCCATAAAGAGAACCGGAAGGAACCGGGGGAACGACCCCGGTGAAAAGAGAACCGAGGAAGAGAGACGATGGAGAGCATTATTCGCGATTTAGGTCTGGCGCCGTCCGGCCATCGCAAGATCGAATGGGTCAGGCATCATATGCCTTTGCTCAGGGGCTTGGAAGAAGAATACCGGGACAGCAAGCCTTTCGCCGGGCTGCGCATTTCCCTGTCCGTGCATCTGGAAGCTAAGACGGCTTACCTTTGTAAAGTCCTGGCGGCAGCCGGCGCGCAGATGGCGGTTACCGGGAGCAACTCCCTGTCCACGCAGGATGACGTCGCGGCGGCTTTGGTGGATGACGGGCTGGCGGTCTTTGCCTGGCACGGAGCGACGGATGAGGAGTATGCCCAACATATCGAAGCCTGTCTGGAACACAAACCGCATATCATTATCGACGACGGTGGCGATCTGGTCTCGCTTCTGCATACCAAACGCCCGGACCTGGCCGAGAACGTGATTGGCGGTTGTGAAGAGACGACGACGGGCGTGATCCGGCTGAAGGCCATGGCCCGGGAAGGCGTCCTGAAATTTCCCATGGTCGCGGTAAACGACGCCGACTGCAAACACCTCTTTGATAACCGGTACGGGACCGGGCAATCGAGCTGGGACAGCATCATGCGCAATACCAATCTGATCATTGCCTCCAAGACCGTCGTGGTCGTCGGCTACGGCTGGTGCGGACGCGGCATTGCCATGCGGGCAGCTTCTCTGGGGGCTTCCGTGATCGTCTGCGAAGTCGATCCGGTGAAGGCGATCGAGGCGCGGATGGACGGCTATCAGGTCATGCCGATGCGGGACGCCGCGCCGCTCGGCGACATCTTCATCAGCGCTACCGGCTGCTGCAAGACGATCGTCCAAGAGCATATGCTGACCATGAAAGACCAGGCCATTCTCTGCAATTCCGGCCATTTCAACTGTGAAGTGGACATGGCGGGATTAGAAGCGAATTGCGTGGGTAAATATGAGGCGAGAAACAACATCACGGCCTATGAGCTCCGCAACGGGAAGACCGTCAACGTGATCGGCGAAGGAAAACTCGTCAATATCGCAGCGGCGGACGGACACCCGGCAGAGATCATGGACATGAGTTTCGCGGTGCAGTTCCTCTCAGCCCTCTATATCAAAGAACACGCGGCGGAACTCCCGCATGACGTGATCGACGTGAGCCGGGAGATCGACGACGTCGTCGCCCGCCGGAAGCTGGCGGCCTGGGGCGTTGAGATCGACGAGCTGACGGAAGAACAAAAGACTTATTTAAACAGCTGGAACCTCGCTTGAAGTCCTAAGCTGACCGGAAACCGGCTATTAGCCGGAGGATAGGAAAGAAGGGATTCAAAATGACGTATGAAGAAATCCGAGAACAGGCGGCGACAGCCCTGAAGGAGCTGCTGGAAAAATCACATCTGAAAGCCGGCGATATCTTTATCATCGGTTGTTCCTCAAGTGAGATCAAAGGCGTGAATATCGGCCGTGGTTCCGATATCGACGCCGCGAAAGCGGTCTATGAAGGCGTGAAGCCGATTCTGGATGAGCGCGGGATCTTCCTGGCGGCACAGTGTTGTGAACATCTGAACCGGGCGGTAATCACGGAGCGGGCCGCGCTGCTTCCAGGCCAGGATATCGTGAACGTCGTCCCGCAGATGCACGCCGGCGGTTCCTTCGCCATGACGGTCTACCAGAACGCGAAAGACCCGGTGGCTGTGGAAACGATCCGCGCTGACGGCGGCATGGATATCGGCGACACCCTGATCGGCATGCATCTGAAGCCGGTCGCGGTGCCGGTACGCATTGCCACCAAGCAGATCGGTGAAGCGCACGTGGTCTGCGCCAGGACGCGGCCGAAATTCATCGGCGGGTCCCGGGCTGTCTACGATGAGCATTTATCCGGCGGAGATATTCCCAGATAGCGGAAATATTCCCAGATAGCGAAGACATTCCCAGATAGTAGGAGGAAAGGCAAAACCATGTATACCTTTGATGCGGAAAGAGTAAAGAACGAAATCGTCCAGTGGATCCGGGATTTCTTCGCGGCAAACGGACCGGACTGCAACGCGGTGGTCGCGATCAGCGGCGGGAAGGACAGTTCCGTAACTGCGGCGCTCTGCGTGGAAGCCCTGGGCAAGGACCGCGTATTCGGCGTCCTGCTTCCGAAGGGAGAGCAGGAGGATATTGACATGTCCTATCTGCTGGTAGAGACGCTCGGGATCCGGTACACGGAGATCAATATCCAGTCCTGTTTTGACGCCGTGATGGAAGAGATGCGGAAGAAGATGCCGGTGGAAATCAGCCGCCAGACGACGACTAACCTGCCGGCGCGGCTGCGCATGGCGGTGACTTACGCCGTTTCCCAGTCGATGAACGGCCGGGTAGCCAATACCTGCAACCTTTCGGAGGACTGGGTGGGCTATTCCACACGTTACGGGGATGCCGCCGGTGATTTCAGCCCGCTCGCCAAGCTGACCGTTCAGGAGGTCCGGGAAGTCGGAACGCTGCTCGGCCTGCCGGATAAACTGGTCCATAAGGTGCCGATCGATGGCCTTTCCGGCCTGACCGATGAGGATAACCTCGGCTTTACCTACGCCGTCCTGGATAAATACATCCGCACCGGCATCTGTGAGGACGCTGAGACCAAGCAGAAGATCGACAACAAGCGGCGCTGGAACAAGTTTAAACTGGAAATGATGCCCTCTTATCCGCACGAAGGCGCCCCGATCAAAGCTGTCGACGTCGAATAGGGAAGCCTGACCGGGCAAGCCAGCCGCCTGAGATGTTCGGCCGGGCAAGCCAGCCGCCTGAGATGTTCGGCTGGGCAAGCCGGACGCCGAAAATGTTTAGCCAGGAGAGCCGGAAGCCGGCACATGATAGAAAAGAAAAAACCGCGGGAGACACGATCCGCGGTTTTCTTTTGCTCATGGCATGTGCATTTAACTTATGCACAGGTGGGGACGGGTGAGACTTATTTTGCTGCTTTAGCAGCGTTGAATCTTTTCGTAATGCGGGAGACTTTGCGAGCCGCGGCGAACTTGTTGATGGTTCCCTTGGCGGCAGCCTGTTTCAGCTTCTTCTCGGAGAGTTTCAGCTTCTCGGCAGCGAGTTCGAGATTCTCAGCAGCCATCGCATCGTCAAACTGACGGACAGCTTCCTTCACGTGGTCACGGACTCTCTTGTTGCGAGCAGTCTTCTTGTTGATTACGCTGATTCTTTTCTTTGCGGATTTAATGTTTGCCAAATTTTTCACCCCACTGTTCAATATAAGCAAATCAGATACTCGTTAATCACGCAGGCAATATTATATCGGAAGCGGCAGGGGATGGCAAGCACTTTTTTCTGGAAACTGTGCACATTCTGGTTCCGGTTGGTGAGCGGCTGTCGCCACTGGGAGCTCCAACCCCCGGGATTTTGAGCCAGACGGCCTTTTCCGTTCCAAGTGGCGACAGCGCGTGGCGACAGGGCATGGCGACAGGGCATGACTTCCAACGCGGCAGGACTGGCGGTTCGTGAAAATCCGTACTGTTCAGGACGCGGGATTTCCGTTATAATGGACTTGTTGAAATCAGAAGAAAGGGCAGGAAAGAGATGGGAACGAACATCGTCCTACCGCATGATCACAGTCACGTAGGAGAAGAGTTTTTTAAACAGATACCGTCGGAAGAGCAGGTTGGAGCCGTCGCGGAAGCGATGAAGCAGTTGGGTGATCCGACGCGGCTTCGTATCTTTTGGATCCTCTGTCATTGTGAGGAATGCGTTACGGATATCGCCGCGATGATCGAGATGAGCAGCCCTGCTGTTTCCCATCATCTGCGTCTGCTGAAGAGCAGCGGGCTCATCATATCCCGTCGGGAAGGGAAAGAGATGTACTATACGGCAGCCGGAAGTCCTCTGGCCCAGAAACTCCATCATACCATCGAGGAAATTGGCAATATCGCCTGCCCGGAGAAGTAGAACTCTGAAGATACAGACGGCAGGTTTTCATTTCAGGATGGATTTCATCTTGGGATCGCAACTTTAAATCTCATCTTTATTCAGACGAAAAAAGCAGGTGCTTTTCCGGCAGCCTGCTTTTTGTTTTTTTGTGGAGAGGCTATTGCCGGGCTGTATGTTTATGCACGTTGACGATGAGGATGCCGCAGCAGACCAGGAGCAGGGCGATCAGGGTGAAGATGTTCAGGGCCTGGCCGGCTTCCCCAAGGAAGATGGCGGAAAGGATCACGCCGAAGACCGGGGTCAGGAAGCCAAAGACGGCTACCTTGCCGACCGAATTGTGTTTCAGCAGGACGTTCCAGATCGTATAGGCGACGGCGCAGATCAGGACCATATAGCCCATGATCAGGATCGCCGGGAGATTGACCTGGCGGGGAACACCGTCGAGCAGGAAGGACGTGAGGAGAAGGCCAATGCCACCGATCAGGAAACTATAGCCGCTTAAGACCACCGCGTCTTCATGGGCAGCGTATTTACGGGTCATGGACATGGAAAGTCCGGAGCAGAGGGAGGCGCAGATGACCATCAGGTCACCGAAGAGTGAGCCGCCGGCAATGGAACTTCCGGCCAGGTTCGTGACCAGGATGCCGCCGAACCCCAACAGGCAACCTAAAGCTTTCCTGCCGGTCATCTTTTCGGAGCGGTAGATGAGGACCGCGATGAGGATGCCGAAGAAATTGCTGGAAGCCGTAATGATAGCCGAATGGACCCCGGTGGTGTTGGCGAGACCGATGTAGTAGAACATGTAATGGAAGCCTGTCTGTACCAGACCGAGTTTGACCGCCCGACCCCAGTTGCCGGGGGCGGGGTGGACCAGACGTTTACAGGCCAGCGAACGAATCAGGATGACGATGACCCCGGCCAGGGCAAAACGCATGCCGGCGACAAAGAGCTGCATGCCCGTGTCTCCGGAACCGATATCGAAAAAACGATAGCAATACTTAATGGAAGGGAAAGCACTTCCCCATAGTAGGGTGCAGAGCACAGCCATGCTGCCGAAAACCGCCGGCCTGGTCCAAAAGGACGCTTCCCGGGATACGCCTGATGCTTCTTTTCTCTCGTCATTCATCTCGTCAGTCAATTCTTTCACACTTTTCGGACCGCGGTTCCAGGTAGAGATTTCTCCAAAAGCGGTACCGTCTAACAGTATACTCCAAAAGCCCGGTTCTGCCAAAGAAATTCCTGCATGAAAGAGTAGTTTCCTGATCAAAAAGCCACAAGTAAGAGAAAACTAACCGCCAGGAGAAAGTTGACTGAATATTAGCAGGAGAGTATATTTACTATAAGGGAGAATTCAAGGAACTGGCAGAGACGGAAGAGCTCTTTGACCATCCGATCCACCCCTATACCAAGGCTTTGCTGTCGGCGATCCCCTTACCGGATCCGGCTTATGAGAAGAATAAAAAGCTGATCGTTTACGATGAAAAGGTCCACGACTATACAGAGGATAAACCGGTCTGGGTCGAGATCCGGCCGGGGCACTTCGTATCCGGGAACCAGAAAGAATTGGCCGCCTACCGCGAAGCTTTGCAGGAGGAAGGGGCTACGTATCTGTAACAGATATCTTTAAGCAGAAAGAGACCCTCTGCCGCACGCGGTCAGAGGGTCTTATAGAATCGCGTAGATGATGAGTCCGAGGATCACGCCGCTCGCGAAAGAGAGGACGGCTTGCCATGCCAGCTGGCGGATCGGGAGACGCTTCGCCTGTAAACGGTCGAGGGCTTCCCGGTCACGGGAATTGATCGCGGCGAGATGGTCGACTTCGTAGGACAGAACCATTTTTTCCCGTTCCAGTTCCGCCCGGTTTTCTTTCAGGGTTTCCGGATCCATCATGACAGAAAGACCTCAATAACCGCTTTACCGTGGGTCTACCAATCAGGAAGAGCGCGATGCCGGCAACATAATAGATGAACCGCCATTCCCGGGCTCTGTGCAGGGCGTAGAGGAGATCGCGGCCTTCCGCCTTCAGCTGGTCCCGCTGGGCGCTGAGTCGGGCGACATCCTGCTCCAATTCCGCTATTTCTGCTGAGATCGTATCCCTTTCTGACATCTTTTCCTCCCAGACCGACTGCTTTGACGCTAGAATTCGACCAAAAAAGCTGGCTGAAAGCAAGAAAGTGGCAGAAAGCTGTTAGAAATGGTTTAACAATGGGAATTAAGATTAATAAGAAAAACAGGAGGTGTCAATATGAAATTCATCTGTAAAGTATGTGGATATATCCACGAAGGGGAAGCCGCGCCGGCTACCTGCCCGAAGTGCGGCCTGGCGGGCGTTTTCGAAGCGCTGCCGGAAGAAAAGAAGCATCCTTATGAAGGGACGCAGACGGAGAAGAACCTGCTGGCGGCATTTGCCGGCGAGTCGGAAGCCAGAAACAAATACACGTATTTCGCATCCAAAGCCAAGAAAGAAGGTTTTGAGCAGATAGCGGCTTTGTTCCTGAAGACGGCGGAGAACGAGAAGGAGCATGCCAAGCTTTGGTTCAAGGAACTTAACGGCATCGGCGACACCGCGCAGAACCTGAAAGCGGCGGCGGACGGCGAGAACTATGAGTGGACCGATATGTACGAAGGCTTTGCCGTAACGGCCGAGGAAGAGGGATTCCCGGAACTGGCCGCGAAATTCCGCGGCGTGGCGGCGATCGAGAAGCACCATGAGGAACGTTACCGGGCCCTGCTGCAGAACGTGGAGGCCAAGCAGGTCTTCACCAAGAGCGAAGTAAAGGTCTGGGAGTGCCGGAACTGTGGGCACATCGTGGTCGGCACCGAAGCGCCGGAGATCTGCCCGGTCTGCGCGCATCCGCAGAGCTATTTTGAGATCAATTGCGAGAATTACTGATCCGCTCGTGGAAAGGAGAGATCCAAATGAGTAAAATGAATGATTTCCTGACCGAGGCCGGCGTCTTCTTCCTGGCGACGGTCGACGGGGACCAGCCGAAACTGCGGCCGCTCGGCGCACATGTGGAGCTGGGCGGGAAAGTCATCTTCGGCGTTGGCGATTTCAAGAACGTCTATAAACAGCTGGTGGCAAACCCGAAGCTGGAGCTCGCTGCCTGCAAACCCAACGGTCACTGGCTGCGCTGCACGGGCAAAGCGGTTTTCGAGGAGGATCCGAAGTATGCGGAAGCCATCCTGGAAGCGATCCCGAGTCTGCGGGACATCTATAACGAGAAGACCGGAAATAAGATGATGGCCTTCCATATCGACGCGGAGTCCTGTGTCGATATCGCCATGATGGGCGAGGGG